>CASDZI010000003.1 GCA_949285605.1 uncultured Christensenella sp. | reverse complement strand
TTTGAGAGGATTTGTCCCTAGTACGAGAGGACCGGGATGAACGTACCTATGGTGCATCAGTTGTCACGCCAGTGGCACAGCTGGGTAGCGAAGTACGGAAGGGATAAACGCTGAAGGCATCTAAGCGTGAAACCCACCTCAAGATTAGATATCCCTGATAGCGATATTGAGAGACCCCTTGAAGACTACAAGGTTGATAGGTCGGGTGTGGAAGTGCAGTAATGTACGGAGCTGACCGATACTAATGGTCGAGAGCTTAATCAGAAAGTAGAAAGAGAGATAATACGGACGTAAAAAGGATCTTAAGAAGCTATGCAGTTGTGAATGTACGTGGGAAACATACATTCAACGATTTTCGGTGACGATAGCGAAAGGGAACCACCTGTACCCATACCGAACACAGAAGTTAAGCCTTTCAGCGCCAATAGTACTTGGTTGGACACGACCTGGGAGGGTAGGACGTCGCCGAATTTTTATTCCTCCTTAGCTCAGTCGGTTAGAGCGAGCGGCTGTTAACCGCTAGGTCGTCCGTTCGAGTCGGACAGGGGGAGCCACAGCGAAATGAGAGAACGAAATTGTTCTCTCATTTTTTTTGCTGTGGCTCCCCCTGCCCGACTCTCTTGGATAATCCCAGCGATTAACAAAGCCGCGAGCGTAAGAGCGGCTGTTAACTTCAGCATTTTGCGAAGCAAAAGCGCACGCAAGACTAACCCCAAAAAGCGTGCCGCTTTTCGGGGACCCCGTTTATCGGGGAGGGCTATGCCCGACGCACGGGCGTCCGTTCACCAAGTCTAGGATGAAGTCAAGTCATACCGTCTTTTTTCTTTTTACTTCTGTCCGACGAAGAACGGAACGTTCGCAAGTTTGCCGCAAGGCAAACCTGATGAGTAAGGACAAGAAAAAATCAAAGGTAAAACAAATATCGATATAAATATAAGTAAATCTATAAAAGTAAAAATCAGTCTCTTCCTACGAGATAGTCGATGGATATATTGAAAAAATCGGCAAGCGTAACGAGCGTGACTAAATTCGGGAATTTTCCTTGTTTCCAGTTGGTAAAATAACTGTCGTATATGGGGAGCGATTTTACGAGGGCGTATCTCGATACGCCTGTTTCTTGCATTATTTTTCTTAGATTATCGTAAAACAAAGGAGGATTCTTGACCGTGTAATCCAAATAAACGTCCGTTCTGCCTGCAAGATAATCGAGAGAACAGTTAAAATAATCGGCTATTTTAAGGAATTGCGGTAAGAGTATGGAACGCTGTCCTTTTTTCCATCTTCTGACCGTTTCGTCGCTGACGCCGATCTCTTTTCCGAGCGTTACGGTATTCAAGTTTTTTTCCGTCATAAGATCGGTCAATCTTTCGGAGAACGAGCCGTTACCGTTCATTTATCTCTCCTGTTGCAATTACGACATAATTCGACAAAATCGCAATTTTGTATATGTTAATTATCTCCATAGAAAAAGGTTCAGTCTCTGCCTAAAATATAATCTACGGATACGTTAAAATAACGGGACAGCTGATAGCAAATTTCTATACTCGGGAGATAGTTCTTTTGTTTCCAGGTGGTGAACTGGCTGCGGGAAATTCCTATTTCGGCGGCGACGGTTCCGTATCTTTTACCGCAAGACAGGCGCAGTTCGGCCAACCTTTCGGAAAAACTTACTTCTTCCACGGATTTTCTCATAGCGGGCTTTTCGGCTAAACCTAACAAATAATCGATCGATTCTTCTAAATAATCGGCTATTTTTATCATACTGCGGGTACCTGGGATCAGACCGTATTTAATCGCGCGGATAAAAACGTCTTTACTTATTCCGATTTCCTTTGCTATTTCGACATTACTGCGCTCTTCGCCTTGAAAACTTTGCGCTAAACGCTTTTGAAAAATTTCGGAAACGGAAAAATTTATTTTTGCATTCGACATATCCGCAAAAGCTCCCATAATATAAAATTTTGTTTCATTTTCTATTTACTTAAACAATATAAGAATGATATAATGACTATAATGTCAAATAGTTCTATATTATAGAAGATAGAACATAAAATTGAGAGGTGTTTTTTGTTTAGCGAAGAAAAATTTTTTGTTGAAAATAAAGAACTATATAATAAATTGCAATCGTATAGTATTCATGTATTGCGAATTTACGGTAGGGATATCGGAGTATCACGACCAACATCCAAAAGGAAAAAAGAACTTATTATTGATATAATAAAAATTTTGAAAGGAACAGAAATTCCGTGTGGGTCGAGAAAATTGGGTGCACCGCCGAAAAAACATGATATAACTTTTGCGGAGAATATAAAAAATGGAATTTACGGAAGTGCTTTGGCAGAAAAAGGAGAGTCAATATACCTTTCTTTCGAGGAACTGATGGTTATAACGGAATTATTGTATTTTAAGGAATTCATCTTAGATTTTTACGGTAGAATAGTTCAAAATGATTGCTATAATCAATTATTAAAGAAATTTTATAGTTTTTTATATATTGACTTAATGCGGGAATTTAATAAAAATGTGGAAAAAGTAAAAATAAATGATAGTAATTATATAACAAATGCTTTTATAAAAAAAATAAAAAAAATTCATTCGCAATTTTTATTTACTTCCAAGTATGAAAACTTTATTAACGAGATAATAAAAAGCTGGAATTAGAATAAAATTCTTACTTTAATTTTTCATGATATCAAAATGGTATTTGTTTTACGATCGAGATTGTAAAAAAAACTTGATTTTTTTAGAATATTTTTGTTTTATGTGATTTTATCACGGAAAAAATTTTCAGCTTTGATATAATTGGGGCAAGGAGGTAAGGGATATGAAGAAATATGTTTGTACCGTTTGCGGATATATCCACAACGGAGAACTGCCGGACGATTTCGTTTGTCCCGTATGTGGAGCGGGGAAAGGCGCTTTTAAGGAAGTCGTCGAAGGTGCCGCTGCCGACGTTGTTGAAAAGCCGCAAGATACTTTGGATAAAGAACTTTCCGCTATGGAAATGAGCATTATTTGTTCCAATCTTGCAAGGGGGTGCGAAAAGCAATATATGCCTGCCGAGGCGGAAAAATTTGCTTCTTTAGGCGAGTTTTTCCGTAAGAAAGCAGGTAACGCAGAGGAAAAAGAAGGCTTTTTAGCAATCGCCGCACTACTGAAAGAGGATATAGACAAGAATTATCCTTACGCTCATTCGGTAGCCGACGCAGTCGGGGACAGAGGGGCAAAACGCAGTCTGGTCTGGAGCGAAAAGGTGACGAGAATGTTGCAATCCATACTCGCCCGTTACGAAAAAGAGGGCGATAAGATGTTCGAGCAAGGCGGAGTTTATCTTTGCTCGATATGTGGATTTGTATACGTCGGAGAGAAAGCTCCCGATTTGTGCCCCGTCTGCAAAGTTCCTTCTTGGAAATTCGAACAACTGAAAGGGAGGGCGGAATAATGTCCGATAAAATCGCAGTAAGAAATTTAAGATTATGCACGAAAGACTGTCTTTGTCTTTACGTTTGTCCGACGGGAGCCACCGATACCGAAAACAGCATCATAGAGGTAACTAAGTGTATCGGATGCGGCGCTTGCGCAGACGCCTGTCCGTCCAAAGCCATATCAATGGTGCCGAAAGAATATCCGCCGCAGCAGAAGAAAAAGGAAGAAGTAACCGAAGCGTTGCGCATTCTTATCGCCGACAAAGCCAAAGCCGAACAGATAGCGGCTACGTTGCCCGAGGTCTTAGCCGTAGCGGTAGAGCGGTCGTCGAGACTTATGGCAGAGGATCTGGCTCGGGAAAGCGGATTTATGATACCGCAAAGTCTGAAAGCAAAACGTTTTTTGGAAAAAATAAAGGATTATCCCGAAGTTCCGAAAAAAATTGTGGAAGAGTTGCTCGAATCGATTAAATTCAACGAAAAAAACGATAAAAAGGAGATGAAAAGTATGGAAAAATGGAAATGCACGGTATGCGGATACATTCACGAAGGTCCGATGACTCCCGATTTCAGGTGTCCCGTTTGCAAACAGCCTGCCGATAAGTTCGTAAAAATAGAGGACGCCGCTCCTGCAAAAAGTCCTTATGCGGGGACAAAAACCGAAAAAAATCTGTTGGAAGCGTTTGCAGGGGAATCGCAGGCGCGCAACAAATATACTTATTTTGCCGAAGTAGCGAGGCAGGCAGGATACGAACAAATCGCTGCGTTGTTCTTACAGACCGCCGACAACGAGAAAGAACACGCTAAACTTTGGTTCAAGGCGTTGGGAGAACTCGGAAACACAGCGGAAAATCTTTTACACGCCGCCAAAGGGGAAAGCTACGAATGGACGGATATGTATTCCAGAATGGCTAAAGAAGCCGAAGAGGAAGGATTCCGTGAGCTTGCCGAGCAATTCAGAGGGGTTGCGGCTGTGGAAAAACATCACGAAGAAAGATACCGCGCCTTATTAAAAAACGTCGAGAACAAGGAAGTATTCGCTAAAAGCGGCGTAACGGTCTGGGAATGCCGAAACTGCGGACATATCGCCGTTTCGGCAAAAGCGCCCGAGGTTTGTCCTGTTTGTAAATACGCACAAGCATTCTTCGAAGTTCATAAGGAAAATTATTAGAACTAAAAATCTAAAGGTTTAGCCGACGTCCCGATTTAGGGACGTCGGTTTTTTATCGAGTAAAATGGTCGAAATTAAAATTATAAAATCAGCTTCTTCCGCCGTGTACCGTGCGATTGAGGCTTTCGGCTATTACGTAGGAAAAGTCCGCTACCTGGAAATCGATTTCTTTAGCGGTAACCACGAGAGAGGAAAGAATTTCGTCGGCATTTACCGCAGCGGCATTGTCGCTCAGATATTCGGCGAGGATTTTTTTTGCGTAAACGACCAGCGGCACCCCTACGGCTATTACCGGTACGCCGAGAGAATTCCTATCCAGTTTAGGTTTCGGGTTCGCCACGCCTCCGCCGGGCTCTATCCCTGCATCGGAAATTTGTATGGTTTTTCCCAAACGACTTACAGAAGAACAAGCGAGAGCGTCCACGGCGATTATCAAAGACGGTCGGATTCTTTCGGCAACTCCGCTCAGAATGTCGAAACTGGCAATCCCGGTAGTCCCGCTTACCCCGCATTTTATGCCGGAAAGATTTCCGAATCGCTCAAAGACGCTTTTTTCGGAATATAAATGTGAGGTAACGTAAAGTTTATCTATTACGGCTCCGCCCAAACTGTCGGCGGTAATATGCTCGTTGCCAAGTCCGGCTACGAGTATCGGCGAATTTTTGTCGATACGGTATTTTTGCATAAACCCGTTTAAGATCCGGCAAAGTTCTTCGATAAGTTTTTCCTTAAGTCGGTCGTCCCCGAAAAGTTCGTTTCTTACGGAGAACGTGTAACAAGAGGAATCGCTCTCGGGAAAATAATTTTTAGTGATTTCTATGCGGTTAAAGTATTTTTTTTCAGTGCTTTTTATCCCTCGCAGGGCGGGGTTTGCCAAAGCTTCTTCCCACATATTGCGGTAGTTTTCTTTCATACTTCTACAATTATTTTACTGCGTTAAAAAAATATAACAGAATTGTTGCAATTTATAAATTAGTATGATAAAATACACAAGTAGTTTAACGACGATTGACTATAAAAGGAGATAATATGGCTAATATCAAGTCCCAGAAAAAACGCGTTCTGATCAGCAGAGAGGAAAACGCCAGAAATAACAGCAAGAAAAGCGCGGTCAAAACCGCCGTCAAGAAATACGAAGCCAGCATAGCTGCCGGCGATATCGCTAAAGCGGAAGAACTCCTTCCCGCTACTTTCGCCGTTATCGACGCGGCTCGTTCCGACGGACTTTTCCACGTCAATAACGCCGCCAGAAAAAAGGCAAGACTCTCCAAACTTCTCGACAACGCTAAAAAGGCTCAGGCCGAATAACGGTTTAATTTTTTAGTTAGTCGGTTTTAATTTTAACTTTTTTCGGGCATAACTTTCGGGTTATGCTCTTTTACGTTTCAAGAATAATATATTTAATTCTACCGAAGATAAGTTAAGGGGGGAAAGACATAATTCAATTTGTCGATTATTGTCGAAAAAACTTTATCATACAGGAGAATTAGTTATGAAAAAACCTACTTTAATATTAAACGTAATTATCATTTTAGGTTTTGTTTTCATTTTGACTGCCTGTACCGCCGAAGCGGTGGTGCAGACGGAGACAGATTTTGCGGTAAACGAAATTTATCTTGCCGCAAAAGAGCTGGGATTCGAGGGCACGTTGGAAGAATTCCTGAATTTTGTCAGAGGAAGCGACGGCAGAGGGATCAAAAACGTATCCGTCAACGACGATGGCGTCCTCACCGTGGTGCTTACCGACGAAACCGTCTATACCCTGGGGAACGTGAGAGGAGCGGACGGCAAAGACGGCGACGACGGACTGAGTATCGCCTCGGCGGATATCGACGAAAACGGATTTCTTTTATTGACGTTCACCGACGGGTCGGTCGTCAACTGCGGAGACGTGACCGGAGACAACGGCAAGGACGGAATACGGGGAGAACAAGGTCCTCAGGGCGAAAAAGGCGATGACGGACTGGACGGAAGAGGGATAGAAAAGCTGTTTATAACTGCCGACGGAATGCTGGTTGCGGTCTTTACCGACAGCGAAGAAGAAGTTATTATCGGGAAGGTAAGCGGAGAACAGGGGATCCAGGGCGAACAGGGTATACAAGGAGAAAAAGGCGAACAAGGCGAACAGGGTATACAAGGAGAAAAAGGCGAACAGGGCGAACAGGGTATACAAGGAGAAAAAGGCGAACAGGGCGAACAGGGTATACAAGGAGAAAAAGGCGAGCAGGGCGAACAGGGTATACAAGGAGAAAAAGGCGAGCAGGGCGAACAAGGTATACAAGGAGAGAAAGGGGAGAACGGCTTGTCGGCTTATGAAATTTACCTCAAATATCATCCTGAATATACAGGAAACGAAGGTCAATGGATAGAAGATCTGGTAAACGGACGTTTATCGTCCGACGGAAGCGGCGAAACCGGGGAGCTTCCGGGAGAAACTACTCAATATACGGTTTACATTTATTGCGGAGAACGAAAATACACCCGGTTGGTGGAAGAAGGTAAAACTATAGATTTCGGAACGGTTGACAAGACGCTAAACGGGTATGAATTTCTATACTGGGAGTCCGACGGGAAAAACTTTGCCGAGGATACTCCGATAAGAAGCGATATAACCGTTAACGCGGTTTATAAGGCGCTCAAGCCTGACTATACGGAAATTACGGACTTGAGCGAAACGATAACTATCGGGGCAAACGAGCGTTATCGCATAGTCGTGTCGGACGTTTTCGCTTTGAATATGCAAGCCGTAATGTTTTATTCGGACTCGGGTACGACGGAATTCGAAATTTTGTTGGGAGAAGAAGTGGCGGATTCCGTCACCTTCGAATGCGCAGGAGAGTATTACGAGTATTTCCTGACGGAATATAGCGACTTTTCGGAATATGTCCTCGACATATGGTTCAAGGGCGAAAACGGCGGAACTTTAAGCGTAATGCCGATTTTCTGAGCAGCGAAACCATCGTCTTACCGTCCGTTGAGTACAGCGGACGGTTTTTTTTATGCCGTGCAAGAAGAATTGCGGGAAAAAATAATCGATAAATTTTTATCGATAAATTTTTATCGATTGCATAAAAACATTTGACTTATATTTTCGGGCGTTATAAAATAAAAATAAGCTGCACGGAGGAAAGTATGCACAAAGATATATCCAAGGTAGTGTTGCAGAGATTGCCGGTATACCTGAATTATCTTAAGACCATACCCGAAAAGGACGGATACATTTCGGCGACCGTTCTGGCGTCCCGTCTTAATCTCGGAGAAGTGCAGGTCAGGAAGGATCTTGCAAGCGTAAGCTGTGCGGGAAAACCCAAAGTCGGGTACGAAGTCAAGACCCTTATTTCCGAACTCGAAAGCGCATTAGGTTACGACAACACCGCCGACGCCGTCATCATCGGGGCGGGACATCTCGGAATGGCGCTTCTCGATTACAAAGGTTTCGAAGAATACGGTTTCAATATCGTGGCGGGATTCGATCGCAACGAAAAGGTGTGGGGCAAGACCGAAGGCGGGAAGCCCGTTTTCGCTATGGAAAAGCTCCCTTCTTTGATTGCGAGGATGCATATTAAAATCGGGATCGTCACCGTGCCTGCGACGGCGGCGCAGGAAGTCTGCGACCTGCTCGTGGAAAACGGTATCCTTGCCGTCTGGAATTTCACTGCGGCGCATTTGAACGTCCCCGACGGTATTTTGGTAAGAAACGAGAATATGGCGGTAAGTCTGTCTCTTCTCGTACAACATTTAACGGACAACAAATAATTAAAAATAAAACCTATAAAAAAGGAGAGCTATTATGGAAGAAATGACTAACTACGGAATTGTGGACAGCGTGGAGAAGCTGGAAGCGAAGCTGGCTGAAGTCCGCGAAGCTCAGAAGAAGTTTGCTACCTATACCCAGGAACAGGTGGATAAAATTTTCTTCGAGGCCGCTATGGCCGCCAACAAACAGAGGATACCTCTTGCAAAGATGGCGGTTGAAGAGACCGGAATGGGCGTAGTCGAAGACAAAGTTATCAAGAACCACTATGCGTCCGAGTATATTTACAATAAATACAAATACACTCAGACCTGCGGCGTTCTGGAAGAAGACAAGGCTTTCGGCGTGCGTAAGATCGCCGAACCTATCGGAGTTATCGCAGCGGTAATCCCGACCACCAACCCCACTTCGACGGCTATTTTCAAGACTCTTCTTGCGTTGAAAACCCGTAACGGTATAATTATCAGTCCGCATCCTCGTGCCAAGAAATCCACTATTGCCGCCGCAAAAATCGTTCTGGAAGCGGCTGTCAAGGCGGGAGCTCCCGAACATATAATCGGCTGGATCGACATTCCTTCTTTGGAAATGACCAACCTCGTCATGAAAGAAGCCGACATTATCCTTGCTACCGGCGGACCCGGCATGGTCAAAGCCGCATACTCCAGCGGTAAACCCGCAGTGGGCGTAGGCGCAGGTAACACCCCTGCAATAATCGACGATAGCGCTGACCTTACCGTAGCGGTCAACTCAGTTATTCATTCCAAGACCTTCGATAACGGTATGATTTGCGCTTCCGAACAGTCCGTTATCGTACTCGATAAAGTTTACAACAAAGTCAAAAAAGAATTTGCCGACAGAGGTTGCTATTTCCTCAATCCCGAAGAGACCGAAAAAGTGCGTAAGACCATTATAATAAACGGCGCTCTCAACGCCAAGATAGTCGGACAGGCGGCTTATAAGATCGCGGCTTTAGCCGGCGTTACCGTACCCGAAAAGACCAAAATTCTTATCGGCGAAGTGGAAAGCGTGGACTTAAGCGAAGAGTTCGCTCACGAAAAACTTTCTCCCGTGCTCGCCATGTACAAGGCTAAGGATTTTGCCGACGCTCTCGACAAAGCCGAACACCTCATTGCCGACGGCGGTTACGGACATACTTCTTCTATTTATCTCGATCCCATCACGCAGAAAGCCAAGCTTGCCGAATTCGAAGCACGTATGAAGACCTGCCGTATTCTGGTAAACACCCCCAGTTCTCAGGGCGGTATCGGAGATATCTATAACTTTAACCTCGCTCCGTCGCTCACTTTGGGATGCGGCTCCTGGGGCGGCAACTCCGTAAGCGAAAACGTCGGAGTAAAACATCTTATCAATATTAAAACAGTTGCGGAAAGGAGAGAAAATATGCTTTGGTTCAGAGCGCCCCAGAAAGTTTATTTGAAGAAAGGCTGCCTGCCGGTAGCTTTGGACGAATTGAAACACGTCCTCGGAAAGAAGAAAGTGTTTATCGTAACCGACTCTTTCCTCTATAATAACGGATACACCAAACCCATCACCGACAAACTCGACGAAATGGGTATCGTTCATACCACGTTCTTCGACGTAGCGCCCGATCCTACTCTTGCTTGCGCAAAAGAGGGTACTGCCGCCATGAACGCCTTCCAGCCCGATTGCATTATAGCGATAGGCGGCGGTTCGGCTATGGACGCAGGTAAGATTATGTGGGTTATGTACGAACATCCCGAAGTGGACTTTATGGATCTTGCAATGCGCTTTATGGATATCCGTAAACGTGTTTACACCTTCCCGAAGATGGGTGAAAAAGCTTACTTCATCGCAGTGCCGACCTCGGCAGGTACCGGTAGCGAAGTTACGCCGTTTGCCGTTATCACCGACGAAAGAAGCGGAGTAAAATATCCTCTCGCCGACTACGAACTCATGCCCAATATGGCAATCGTCGACGCCGATATGATGATGAACGCTCCTAAGGGTCTGACCGCTGCCAGCGGTATCGACGCCGTGACCCACGCTATGGAAGCCTATGCCGCTATGCTCGCCACCGACTATACCGACGGACTTGCTTTAAGAAGCCTGAAGATGATCTTCGAATATCTCCCCAGAGCTTATGACAACGGACCGAACGATCCCGTTGCTCGTGAAAAGATGGCTAACGCCGCCACTATGGCAGGTATGGCTTTTGCGAACGCATTCCTCGGCGTATGCCACTCCATGGCTCACAAACTCGGAGCTTTCCATCATCTGCCGCACGGCGTAGCCAACGCTCTTATGATAGACGAAGTGCTGCGTTTCAACGCCGAAGAAGTTCCGCCGAAGATGGGTACTTTCCCGCAGTACGCTTATCCGCACACTCTCGCCCGTTACGCCGAAGTAGCCGATTATCTCGGGATCAAGGGCAAGAACGATTCCGAAAAACTCGAAAATCTCATCAAAGCCATCGACGAACTCAAAGCCAAAGTCGGTATTAAGAAGACCATCAAGGATTATAACGTGGATGAGAAATACTTCCTCGACACGCTCGACGAAATGGTGGAACAGGCCTTCGACGACCAGTGCACCGGAGCTAACCCGAGGTATCCGCTTATGAGCGAAATCAAACAAATGTATCTGAACGCATATTACGGAAAATAAGCAAGGAGGACGTGAAAAATGGAAGTAAAACTCGACAGAATAATTGCAGTAAGAAACAACAAAACCATTTATCGCGACGGGAAACTGGCGATAAAGCTGTTCGACGAAAGTTTTTCCAAAGCCAACATCTTGAACGAAGCCCTCAATCAGGCGAGGGTGGAAGAGACGGCTTTGAACATTCCCAAACTCGAAGAAGTCTGCAAAATCGACGGCAAATGGGCGATTATCTTAGACTACGTCGAAGGTAAGACTCTTGCGCAACTTATGAGTGAAAATCCCGACAAATTCGACGAATATCTGGAACTTTTCGTGGATTTACAGATGAAAGTTCACGAGCAGCGCGCTCCTCTTCTGAATAAACTCAAAGATAAAATGAACCGTAAGATCAGCGAAGCCGATCTCGACGCCACTACCCGTTACGATCTGCATACCAGGTTGGAATCCATGCCCAAGCACAACAAAGTCTGCCACGGCGACTTCAACCCCAGCAATATCATAATCGCAAAGGACGGCACGCCGTTTATTATCGACTGGTCGCACGCTACCCAGGGGAACGCTTCCGCCGACGTTGCGAGAACGTACCTTCTTTTCTGGCTGGACGGCAACATCGAAGGCGCAAAGAAATACCTCGATCTGTTCTGCAAGAAGAGCGACACCGCCAAACAATACGTCCAGAAATGGATACCTATCGTTGCGGCAAGTCAGCTCGTAAAGGGCAAGAAAGAGGAGAGAGAATTCCTGCTCCACTGGGTAGACGTTGTGGATTACGAATAAAATCATTTCAGGAGGTGGATTGTGAAAATTACCGTTTGTATAGGAAGCTCTTGTCATATTAAAGGTTCCAGACAGGTTGTCGAAGAACTTCAGTATCTCATCGCTAAACACGACCTTAAAGACGTGGTGGATCTCGGAGGCACTTTCTGTCTCGGCAGATGCCACGACGGAGTGTCCGTGACGGTGGACGGCGTAGATTACAGTCTGACTCCTGCCACTACCAAGGAATTTTTCGAAAAAGAAATTCTGCCCAAAGTTAAATAGTTAAGTATGGAACTGGAAGTATGCGTAGGCAGTTCCTGCCATCTGAAAGGATCGCAGGACGTTATCGCCGAATTGCAGAGAATACTTAAAAAATACGAAGTGGAAGACGTCGTAACGCTCAAGGCAAGTTTTTGCCTCGGGCGTTGCGCCCAGGGCGTCACGGTAAAAAGTGACGACAAACTCATTACCGGGTTTACTCCCGAAAACGCAGAGGATAAATTTCTGACCGAGATTTATCCTTTTGTTACATTTTAGAACGAGGTAAAAATGACGGTATATCTGGATTTCAAGAACGCCCGTTGCAAGGATTGCTACAAATGTCTGAGAGTTTGTCCTGTCAAGGCGATAAAATTCGAAAACCACCAGGCGAAAATCATTGAGGAACAATGTATTCTTTGCGGGAAGTGCACCACGGTATGTCCGCAGGACGCCAAAACGGTGCATACCGAGACCGACGAAGTCAAGGCGTTGCTGAAAGGAGGAACGCCGGTCGTCGCAAGCGTGGCGCCGAGTTTCATATCTTCTTTCGGGATAGACAATTTCGCAGTGTTCCGCATAGCTTTGGGAAAACTCGGATTTGCCGAAGCCGAAGAAACCGCCGTAGGGGCGGCGGCGGTTACCGCAGAGTATGCCAAACTTCTCGAGAGCGGCAAGTATAAAAACTTCATTACCAGCGCCTGCCCTGCGATAAACCGTTTGATACAGCTTTTCTATCCGCAGGCTTTACCTTACCTCGCCCCCGTGGACAGCCCGATGCTCGCCCACGCCAAAATACTGAAAAAGAAATATCCGAATGCCAAACTCGTATTTATAGGTCCCTGTATCGCCAAAAAGAGGGAGGCGCACGAGAGCGGATTGTTGGACGGAGTGCTCACTTTCGAGGAACTGAAAGATCTGTTCGAGGCGTCTAACGTAAAGCTCGACGAAATAGCCGTTTTGCCGGGAACGGAGGGCGGCGTAAAGAACATAGCCAAATATTACCCCATAAGTCACGGTATCATCAAGAGTTTCCCCGCTTGTCCGGAAGGGTACGAGTACGTCGCCGTGGACGGAGTGGAAAGGGTAATGGACGTTTTGGAGAACATCGAACAGCTGGACAAGACTTTTCTGGAACTCAACTGCTGCGATTTCGCCTGCGTCAACGGTCCGTGCAGTCTGTTGGAGGGAGGAGCCGTCAAGGCGGGGGCGAAGATACGCCGTTACGTCGCCGAAGGCAGGAGCGATTTCGTTATGCCCGCCGTGGACGGGCAGGAATTGCGTTGCGAATTCCCGAGGATAAGAAAGCACAGGATAATCCCCACCGAAAGGGAGATAAACGAGGTTATGGCTCGCACTGGGAAGAGCACTCCCGAAAAGCAGTATAATTGCGGGGCGTGCGGATATTCCACCTGTCGGGAAAAGGCGATAGCCGTCATCAACGGCTATGCCGAACTGGATATGTGTCTGCCTTATATGAGAGAAAAGGCGGAAAGCATGAGTTTCGAGATAATCCAGAACAGTCCTAACGGAATAGTGGTGCTGGACAGCGATTACCGCATCGCCGAAATAAACGCCAGAGCCAAGACCCTTCTCGGCATAGACAACACCGACGCCAAAGGGATAAGCGCTTTCGACGCATTCGATTCCGCCGATCTGATTTCGGCTTTGGTGGAAAACAAGAATTTATCGAAAAAGAAGGTCTTTATCAACAAGACCAAGAAATATATAGAACTCAACTTAGTGGTGCTCAGCGAACACAAGACCGTATTTGCGGTCATGAAGGACATCACCGACAACGTGGAATACAGCGAAAAGCTCAACAAGGTCAAACTCGACACGCTCGCCACCACCGACGAAGTCATCAAAAAGCAAATGAGAGTGGCGCAGGAGATAGCGTCCCTTCTCGGCGAAACCACGGCTGAGACTAAGGTTGCGTTATTACAGCTTAAAAAGACCCTGCAGAACGGGGAGACGACGGAGGAATAATGTCGCTTTGTCTGGAATACGGTTATACTTCTCTCAACAAGAAGGGGGAAGAACTCTGCGGAGACAGGGTGGAATACGCTAAAAACGGCGAGTACACCACTTTGGTGCTTGCCGACGGACTGGGCAGCGGAGTAAAGGCGAATATTCTCGCCACGCTTACCAGTAAAATTCTTTGCACTATGGTATCCAACGATATACCTATGGAGGACTGTATAGAAACCATAATTCAGTCCTTACCCGTATGTAAGGTACGGCAGGTAGCTTACGCCACTTTTTCGGTGGTGCACATTAACGAGCAAGGAGAAGGGTATCTGTTCGAATTCGATAACCCTCCCGCAATTTACATTCACGACGGCAAATGCACCGAACTTCCCCGTGAAAAGATGGTTATTTTAGACAAAACGGTCTATAAATCCGAACTGAAACTTTCGGCAGGCGACTACATAGTGGTGATGAGCGACGGAGTCATTCACGCCGGGATAGGAATGTTGATGAATTTCGGCTGGCAGCGGAAAGAGGTGATGGAATACTTCGACAAGAACGTCCGCCCGGGTATGACGGCAAGTTGCGTGGCGTGTCTGTTGGCCGGAGCCTGCAACGACCTCTATCTCGACAAACCCGGCGACGATACCACTGTGGCGGCGGTGAGAGTCAGGGAAAAACTTCAGGTCAACGTCATGGTGGGACCGCCCGTGGACAAGACCAAAGACGATTTTTATGTGGAAAGATTTCTGGCGGGAGAAGGGAAAAAGGTGGTTTGCGGAGGGACCAGTTCCCTTATAGTCGCTCGTCATCTCGGGAAAAAGGTGGAGACGAGTTTCGATTTTCCCGACAAGGACGTGCCGCCTATAGGGCACATCGACGGGATAGACCTCACCACCGAGGGAGTCATCACGCTCCGTAAACTTCTGCTCCTTTCGGAAAAATACCTTTCAAATTGCGACCTTACCCCCAAGACCTTCAAAAAACAGGACGGAGCGAGCCTGCTTGCCAAGGTATTGTTCGAGGAAGGGACGGACATAAACTTTTTCGTGGGACAGAGCATAAACGCCGCCCACCAGGGATTGCCCATAGACATAACCATGAAACTCAAACTGGTGGAGAGTCTTACCTCCAACCTGAAAGCCATGGGGAAGAGGGTAACGGTTAATTACGACTGATATGAAAATAATAATTGCAAGCGATATACACGGATCTTTGACCGCTGCGGAAGCGTTGCTGAAAGCGGCGGAAAGGGAAGGTGCGGAACAGATGGTTCTGCTCGGGGATATATATTATCACGGCCCGAGGAATCCGCTTCCCGACCGTTACGACCCCAAGGGCGTGGCGGCTTTGCTGAACGGGAGAAAGGACCTCATCGTCGTCAAAGGTAACTGCGACAGCGAGGTGGACGAAATGATAAGCACGTTCCGTTTCGCAGAGGACGCATATCTGTTCACGGGAAAAAAGATTTTTCTCACGCACGGACACGTTTATAATCTCGACAACCTGCCCTCGGGGTGCGACGCAGTATTTTACGGACACTTCCATTACGGATTCATATCCGAAAAAGACGGCGTCGTGGTAGCAAATCCCGGGAGCGTGTCGCTACCTAAAAACAATTCGGAAAAGAGTTATCTTCTGTTGGACGGAACAACTCTTTATCTTAAAAATCTTGAAGGAAAAATACTTGAAAAAAGAGGTCTATAATGAGAAAATTCGATACCAAAGTCCAGTATCTCAAATATAAAGTTTTGCGAGAGGTGGCTCGTGCGGCTTTCGACGACAAACTTTTGGAAAACGTAAACGATATTCCCAAAAAGATCGTTTCGGGGAAAGAGCCTACCATGCGTTGTTGCGTCTACAAGGAAAGGGCTATTCTTTCGGAGAGGGTGAAGCTCGCCATGGGCGGAGACAGTTCCAATCCCAACGTGATAGAAGTCATCGACATAGCCTGCGACGAGTGTCCTATGGGCGGATACGAAGTGACCAATGCCTGTCGAGGCTGTATCGCCCACAGGTGCGAAGAAGTCTGCCGCAAAGGGGCGATAACTTTCGACCGCAACCAGAAAGCCCACATCGACAAGACCAAGTGCGTGGAATGCGGAATGTGCGCAAAAGTCTGTCCTTACAGCGCAATAGCCAATTACAAGCGTCCTTGCGAAAACGCCTGCAAAGTGGGAGCCATAAGTATGAACGACGACAAGTCTGCGAAAATCTCCAACGAAAAATGTATTGCCTGCGGAGCTTGCGTCTATCAATGTCCTTTCGGGGCGATCATGGACAAGAGCTATATCCTGAACGTCATAGATATGATTAAGAAGAGTGAAAACAACACCAAGTTCCGTCTTTATGCGGTGGTGGCTCCGTCCATTTCCAGCCAGTTCACTTACGCAAAACTCGGACAGGTCATCACGGGCATAAAGAAACTCGGATTTTTCAGCGTGGTGGAAGCGGCGCTCGGGGCGGACATGGTGGCGGACAACGAGGCGAGAGAGCTGGAGGAAAAGGGCTTCCTGACCAGTTCCTGTTGTCCTGCGTTCGTTGATTACATTCACAAGAAGTTCCCCGATATGGTCAAGCATATCTCGCACAATCTTTCGCCTATGGCGACCATCGCAAAATATATAAAGGAAACCACGCCCGACGCAAAAATCGTCTTTATCGGGCCTTGTACCGCCAAGAAAATGGAATTCAAGAAACCCGAAGTGCATCCCTGGATAGACAGCGTGCTCACCTTCGAGGAATTGCAGGCGTTGTTCGACAGCAGGGATCTGGATATTACCACTCTCGAAGAGGACGTCCTCGACAACGCCTCTTATTTCGGCAGAATATTCGCCCGCAGCGGAGGGCTTACCGACGCGGTCAAACAGGCGATGAAAGAACACGGGAGCGACTTCGAGGTCAAGCCCGTTTCCTGCGACGGGATAGAGCAGTGCAAATTCGCATTGCTGAAAGCCTCCAAAAACGTTTTGGGAGCCAACTTTATCGAGGGTATGGCGTGCGTGAACGGCTGTATCGGCGGAGCGGGTTGTCTCACCCACGGCGAAAAGAATAAAGCCGAAGTGGATAAATACGGGAAAGAGGCGATGGAAAAGACCATCAAAGACGCCATAAGTCTGTTGAAATAGTTTCGGACGGGGTAAAGGACGTAATTAAAAGCGGTCGCATTGCTGCGACCGCCGTTTTTTTATTTCCGAAAGGTTATTCATTGCCCGAGCCCGAGAAAAGCGGTGGCGTTGTCGTGCAGGATAAGTTGCTGTCTTTCGTCGTCGAGGGGAAGGGAGAAGAACCTCGCTATTTCTTTTTCGTAACCGAACAGAGGATAATCGGTCCCGAAGAAATATCTTTCCGGTCCGAAGAACTCGATGAGTTCCATGGCCTGCTCGACGGGCAGTTTGAAAAGCGAACTGGAGGTGTCGAACCAGACGTTATCGCAACCCTCGTAACATTTCACGCTGTCCCAGCAGCTGTATCCGCCGAAGTGGGCGGCGATGAATTTCAGGTTGGGGAAACGTCTTGCGGTGGCGGCGAGACGCTCGGGACGGGAATTGGTGTAACGGCGGTCGCCGGTATGGATAAGTATGGGCAGTCCGTGGTCTCTGCAAGCAGAATATATATTGTCCATTATCGGATCGTCGATGACGAAATGCTGACAGTCGGGGTGGAGTTTTACGCCCGAGATGCCGGCAGCGGCTATACGTTCGGTCTCCTTGAGGATCTCTTCTCCGCTCATTCCGTAATGAAGCGTCCCGTATCCCACGAAACACGGGTAGATCTGCAACTGGGCAAGAATAAAATCGTTTATGTGAGTTACCTGTTCCACCTTGGTGGCGGTGGAGTGGACGAGGAAGGTCTTGACGTTGTAACGGCTGCCGTTTTCCACGAGCATAGCCGGAGTCCCGTTGCCTTCTGCGTAGATGTCGTAAAAGTTTTCTATGCTGTGCACCGCTTTGTCCGCTATTTTCTGCGGATAAATATGAGCGTGCATATCGATTATATCGCCTTTGTACATAGGTTATTCTGCCTCCGTTTTCATAGGAAATTTTAGTCAATTTCCGTGCTTTTGTCAACGATATAAGGGGATTTTCGTAATGGGAAAGGTTATTTTTTGTCCGTAAAATTCGGTATGGACTTTTTTTATCCTTAATAGTATAATTTATATATAAATATTATCAGGGGCTCCAATGAAGAAATTATTTATTTTTCTCGCAGTTTTCGCTTTAATAGGGGTAGTCGCCGTTGCGGCAGTCTGTACGGGGGAATTTATCGAAGAAAGGATAGAATTCGCATTCGTTTCCGATACTCATCTCTACGCCGAAGCGCTTTTGAACGAAGATAATTATCCCGTGATGTCGGCGCAGAGCAAAGCGGTGCATTTCAGCGAAGCGGTAATGGAGAGTTTTGCCGACGAAGTGATCGAGTCGGGCGTAAAATATCTTTTGATAACCGGCGACCTTACCGAGCAGGGGGATCTTACAAGTCATCGCCGCTATGCCGAAATTTTGCACAGAATAGCCGATTCGGGGACGGAAGTTTACGTTATAAACGGGAACCACGACATACCTTACGCTTACGACGACAGCGGTAAATACGCCACCGCCGCCCTTTTCAAAGAAATATACGCTCCCTTCGGGTACGACGGAGCGTTGAGTACTTTTCCCGGGACGTTGAGTTATACCGCCGATTTGGGCAAATATTACCGCCTGATAGCCATAGACAATATTTCCTACGTATCCTCATACGACTCCGCAGGGGTGGAAGTACTGAAAGAGGAACTCAGTCCTTTGCATACCGAATGGGTGACGGAACAGGTCAAGGCCGCAGTTTCGGCAGGGAAGCAACCCGTAATAATGTGCCATAAGCCCTTTATGAACCATCTCCCTCACGCAGCGGGGTTGTTGGAAGATCAGAGTATGGTAAAAAAATATGCGGAGCTTGCCGAACTGTATGCGGACCTCGGGGCGAATTTCGTCTTTACCGGGCATATGCACACGCAGGACATCAAAATGATAACCACGGCAAAGGGGAACGAATTTTTCGACGTGGGTATTTCCTCCACCGTCTGTTTCCCGGCGGCATACCGTAAAGTTACGATAACCGCCAACGATCTGAAGATCGATACGTCGTACATAGACTACGTCGATCCCTCATATCTGCCCTCGTACGCCACCGAAGAAGAGAGAGCGTTTCTGTCGGAAAACGGTTATCACGCCTATGTGGAAGAGCATTTCGACGGCTATATAGGACGCATATTAGCCGATCTCGGCAGCGAGAACGGCTACCTCGGCAAATACCTGAGAGGGGACGATGCGTCGGCAAATATTCTGAAAATCATTATTCCCGGGGCGGTTTTGAAAACGCTTTCGGCTCCGTTATATACTGAGGACGAAAAGGACGGAGAGGTTTCGTTGGAGAGGATAGTGAACGGATTTGACAAGGAGCTGCCTTCCGGTAAATATAAATACGGCTCGGACGTTATAAAAGCCGTGCTCAAAAATATTCTCGCAGGGGACGAGAATATGGGCGAAACGGGAGAGACGGAGCTTCTTACCTACATTTTTTACGGAATAATTTATAACCTCGACGCCTGTTCGGCGGAACTGGCGGCAGCCTTCCCCGACGCCCCCGTCATAGATCTCGACGTGGAAAAACTCTTTTCCGAAGGGAAGCTGGAGTGTTACGAAAGCAATCTCGTGCCTTTCGTACTGGAAGCTTTCGGATCTTCAGGCACGTTGGGAAGCGCTCTCGGAATTATAAAAAATGATTTTTCTTTAGTTAAGACTTACTCCGGCCTCATAGAAGGACTGACTTTTGGTTATCTGACGGGCGTGACCGATTATTTCGGGCTGTACGACATAGACGTCCGGGGCTTGCTGAACGCTGTGTTCGACCGCTACGCTTACGAAATGAAGAAAGACCCTTACCCGTCCGATAACTTCTTTTACGTCAAAATAAACAACAGATTATGACCGAACGGAAAAAGCCCTGTGCCAAGGGAGAAGCACAGGACTTTTTCCGAGTAAATATTATTAATTAGGCTACCTTTATCTTAAAAAAACATACTTAAATTAATCTTAACGGGATAAAATTTTTTTTCGTGAGGTTATGAGGAAGAATTTCTTTTCGGTAAAAGGGGTAAATTAAATTTAATTTAAGTTACGGCTTATATACTGAAAAAGGAAATCGGAAAACGGAGGCAAACGGAATGAACATACTTTTGGTGGAAGACGAAGTCAGTTTATCGGAAGCGTTGGTGCATATCCTGAAAAAGGAAAAATATATAGTGGACGCCGTTTACGACGGCGAAAGCGGACTCAATTACGCATTGACGGGTCGGTACGACATCATTCTGCTGGACATAATGTTGCCAAAAATGAACGGATACGACGTTCTTGCGAACTTACGCAAGGAGAAGATAACCACCCCGGTGCTGGTTTTGACGGCAAGGGGACAGGTGGCGGAAAAGGTGAAAGGGTTGGATCTCGGCGCAGACGATTACCTCGCCAAACCTTTTTCCACGCCCGAACTTCTCGCCCGTATCAGGGCGTTGAGCCGCAGAAAAGCCAACTTGATAAGCGAAAACGTTCTTCGCTTCGGAGATCTGGAATACAACGTATCCAGTTTCGAACTTATCTGCGGAGACAAGAAGGTGAGGGTCGCCCTCAAAGAAAGCGAAATATTGCAATACTTTCTGGAAAGACCGAGTTTCGTGGTCACTAAAGACGAGCTCATAGTCAAACTCTGGGGGTACGACACCGAAGCGGAATACAACAATATAGAAGTTTACATTTCTTTCATCAGAAAAAAACTGAGTTTCTTAGGCTCCAAAGTTACCATTTCCACGGTCAGAGGGGTAGGGTATCGGCTGGAGGAATAATGTTCGAACAACTGAGGGTAAGATTTGCCATTAAGCAAAGCCTTTCTTTGGGGGTTATGTTGGTCATAGTGCTTGCCCTTATTTTTTCTTACAATCTTTCCAAGCTTTCCAACGACATCGACAGTAAACTCAACGCCATGGTTGGGGCGAGTTATTTCAATTTCATAAACGGCAGTCTCGACGAGGACGGTATAAAAAAAGACGTGGGCAGGGATACACTTGCGATTTTCATCGACAACGAAAATACCGTTTTTCTCAGCGATATAGGATTTTACGACGCATCCACGATAAAAGCCATCATCGAAAAAGTGTTGGAGAACGAGTCCGACAGCGGAAATTTGCGTATCAACGGCAATTACGCCGCTTACGCTTATCGCACAAACGCTCTGGGTCGGTTTATATATATTTACGACTACACCGTCGACTTCGAGAATATGCGCAGCATGCTGATAATAATGTGTATCGCCGGCTCGCTGGGAATGATTGCGATAACGCTGTTTTCTTTCAATTCCGCCAGAAAGAGCGTGGCGCCTATAGAGAAAGCTTTCGTCAAACAGCAGGAACTCGTCGCTAACGCCTCCCACGAGCTTAAGACGCCGCTTACCATAATCAACACCGACATAAGCATACTCAATTCCTCACGGGAAAGTCTGACCGCCGAGCAGCGGAAATGGCTGGACAGCATCAACGGTCAAATCAGCCGTATGAGCAATCTCGTCACCGAAATGCTGGAACTCGCCAAAATGGAGTCCGGCAAAAATAACGATATTAAGGTTCCCGTAAACTTAAGTGAGGTAGCCGAAAGTGTGGTTTTGGGGGCGGAGGTGCTGGCTTTCGAGCACAATATCACTTTTGAAACCGACATAAAGAGTTCGGTGATGATAAACGGCGTGGAAGCGCAGATAGAGAAGCTGATTTATATCCTTACCGAGAACGCTCTGAAATACACCGACGAAGGCGGTAAGGTCACCGTAAGCGTATCGGGCGACCGAAAGAAAGCGGTCCTGAAAGTAAAAAACACCGGAGCAGGCATAGCGAGGGAAAATCTTCCTAAACTTTTCGATCGGTTTTACCGTACCGACGAAGCGCATACCGCTTCCAACAGCTTCGGGCTGGGGCTTGCCATAGCCAAGTCCATAGTGGATTCCCACGGCGGAACCATAGGCGTGGACAGCAAGGAAGGGGAGTTTACCGAATTCGTGGTGCTTTTCCGTCAATCCAACTGAATGTGTGATTTTTATCCCGTCCGAAGGCGGTTTTAGGTGCTTTTTGCGGATTTTACGTCTTATTTCGCTTAGGCTCACTTGTTTGTTAAAAATACTGGAAATAGACTTTTATATATGATATAATATTACTACGTTTACGGGTTTCCGTGGTCGAATTATATTTTTACAGGAGCAAATTATGGAGAGATTATTGACGGTTTTCGGCGAAAAAATGGACAAGACTTTACCTCTTAACGATTATCCCCGTCCTCAGTTTGCGAGGGACAGTTTTCAGAACCTCAACGGGGAATGGGATTACGCTATTTACGACCGCAAACAGGAATTTGCCGGTTATCAGGGCAAAATACTGGTGCCTTTCTCTCCGGAGACCATTCTTTCGGGAGTGGAAAGAGTGGTAAAACCCACCGACGTACTGTATTACTGCAGGAAATTCGATTTCAAAAAGACTTCCGACAGGGTTCTGCTTCATTTCGGAGCGGTGGATTATTTCTGCCAAGTGTGCGTAAACGGTAAAAAGGTGGGAGAAAACAAGGGCGGCTATTATCCCTTTACCTTTGAAATTACTTCCGTCGTTCACGACGGCGAAAACGAGATAACCGTAACGGTGACCGACCCGAGCGACACGGGAAGCCAGGCGAGGGGCAAGCAGTCTTCCAAGAGAGGGGGCATCTGGTACACCCCGCAGTCGGGGATATGGCAGACGGTGTGGATAGAGCAAGTCGGCAAAAACTATCTTAAATCCGCTTCTCTTACCCCCGATATAGACGCAGGCGTGCTGAACGTGACGCTGGATTTTGCCGAAGAAGTCGAGAATGCGAGACTGGACGTTTACGACGGAGGCGAAGCGGTGGCGAGCGTGAATACCGTCAACGGCAAAGCCGAGATAAAAATGGGCGATTTCAAGCTCTGGAGTCCCGAGACGCCCCACCTTTACGACCTCGAGATCACTACTTCCTGCGACAAAGTCGGATCTTATTTCGGAATGAGGAAATTCGGGATAGGCAAGGACGAGAACGGCATTGCCCGTCTGATGCTCAACAATAAGCCTTATTTCCATAACGGACTTCTCGACCAGGGTTACTGGAGCGACGGTATGTACACTCCGCCCACCGACGAAGCCATGATTTACGATATTCAGACGATGAAGGATATGGGCTTCAATATGCTCAGAAAGCACATAAAAATCGAACCCATGCGTTGGTATTACCACTGTGACCGTCTGGGAATGCTGGTATGGCAGGATATGATAAACGGCGGCGGACTTTACAAGTTCGGCACCATAGGCATCCGTCCTTTCCTCGGCAATATGATGGACGACAGCAATTATAAGGCGTTTTCCAGAGAGGACGAAGCCGGCAGGAGAGAGTATTACGTTGATTCCGAGAGAATGGTAAAAGCTCTTTACAACGTGGTAAGTCTGTCGGTATGGGTGCCGTTCAACGAAGGCTGGGGACAATTCGACGCAGCCTATGCCTACGATTTTTACAAAAAACTCGATTCCACCCGTATCATCGATCATGCCAGCGGCTGGCACGATCAGGGTTGCGGCGATCTACGGAGTCTGCATATTTATTTCACGCCCATAAAAGTGCCTAAGGACACCCGTCCCGTGGTGCTCAGCGAATTCGGCGGGCTCAGTCTGCAAGCCAAAGGACATATGTATAACAAGGAAAAATTCTTCGGGTACCGCAGATTTTACGAACAGGAAAAGTTCGAGAAAGCCTATAAAAAGCTCTTCGAAAAACGCATAATCGCCAACATTCCCAAGGGGCTTGCGGCGTCGGTCTATACAGAAGTCAGCGACGTGGAAGACGAGTGCAACGGGCTTTTGAGTTACGACCGCAAAGTCGTCAAGATCGATATGGAACTCATTAAAGATATCAACGCCCGAGTGAAACTTTAAGAATTTGCGGCAGGAGAAGTATTATGCTGGATAAAAACGCTTTCAAGATACTGGGAATCATCGCTTCCATGACGGTGGAGGGCGAAAACCTCGTCGTGGAAAAAAGCGAGCTCCTCGAACGCACGGGTGACATTACCTCGGAGGAACTGGACAGCAATATGGAAGCGTTGGAAGTCAACGATATGATAAGCATTCTCTATTCCGACGCAGGGTTGTATTGCGTTACCCTTTTACCCAAAGGAAAACTCGTTTCGGAAAAAAACAAGCGGGACGCCTCCGTTCCGGTGGTTTTGCCCGACGAATCGCCCGAAGCGGACTTTGTTGCGGATAAACCCGTCAAGCCCGTTTTCGATTATAAAAAACTGGCATTAATCTGTGCGGGCAGCTCCTTCGGCGGGGGATTTATAGCCGCAATAATAGCGTTTTTACTTGCGAGGTTTGCTTAATCATGGTTTTGGGCAAAAAAGAAAAGGTGCTTATGAACATAATTTACCGTCACGCCAGCCGTTCTCCCAACGGTCAGTGCCTTTTGTCGCCCATGGACATACTTTCGCAGATACCTTACAGGGTGGAGTTCAAGGAGTCGGACTTAGAGGAAGTTCTCAATCAGCTGGTACTGGATAATTATTTCGATTATAAGCACGCAAAAACGCCTAACGGAGAGGTCAAGTATATCATTACGCTCAAAGAAAACGGCATCAGTTATCTTCGGGACAAAAAAGTCAGCCAGCGGAAACTTGCGATAAGAATAATTACCGCCATTGCCATAGCGGCTCTCAGTTTTTCCTTCAAAGCCATACTGGACGCCATTTTCGGTTAATATTTTTTTCAAATGGATAAATTCGAACTTGTGAGCGAATACGCTCCCTGCGGCGATCAGTCGCAGGCTATCGAGAAGCTCTGCCAAGGGGTGGAGGACGGATTACGGACGCAGGTCTTGCTCGGGGTCACCGGTTCGGGCAAGACTTTTACCATGGCAAACGTCATAGCGAAACTGAACCGCCCCACTCTCGTCATCGCCCACAACAAAACTCTCGCCGCCCAGCTCTGTAACGAATTCCGGGAGCTTTTCCCGCACAACAGAGTGGAGTATTTCGTGTCGTATTACGACTATTACCGTCCCGAAGCGTATATCCCTTCCACCGACACCTATATCGAAAAGGATATGAGCTTAAACGACGAGATAGACAAATTGCGTCATTCCGCCACGGCGTCTCTCGGGGAAAGGCGGGACGTCATCGTGGTGGCTTCGGTTTCCTGTATATACGGCCTGGGCGCTCCCGAGGAATATTTCAAGCAGATGATCTCTCTCCGTCCGAATATGGAGATAGACAGGGATAAGCTCATAGACAAACTCGTCAGTCTGCAATACAAACGAAGCGATATGGACTTCGTGCGTTCCACCTTCAGGGTGAGAGGGGACGTGTTGGAAATTTTTCCGTCGAACGCCTCGTCTTTTGCGGTGAGAGCGGAGTTTTTCGGAGACACCGTGGACGGACTTTACGAAATAGACGCAACCACGGGACACGTCACCGCAACGCTTGCGCACGCCGCTATTTTCCCGGCAAGTCACTATGTGGTGGGAGAGGAAGATCTGGAAGTCACCCTCGACAGGATAAAAAAGGATATGGTCGAAGAGTGCGCCGCCTTTAAGGAACGGAACAAACTCATCGAGGAACAGCGCTTAAGGGAAAGGGTCTGTTACGACATAGAGATGATACGGGAGATAGGGTATTGTTCGGGGATAGAAAATTATTCCCGATACTTCGACGGACGGGAACCGGGTACGCCGCCCTTCACTTTGCTGGATTATTTTCCCGACGACTTTCTGATGTTCATAGACGAGTCGCACATCACCATTCCGCAGATAAGGGGAATGTACGCAGGCGACCGTTCGAGAAAAGACAACCTCGTCGGTTACGGGTTCCGCTTGAAAGCCGCTTACGACAACCGTCCTTTGAATTTCGAGGAATTTTCCTCCCGTTACTCTCAGCTTATCTGCGTCAGCGCCACCCCGGGCGACTACGAAATGAAGGAACAAAGCCAGGTAGCCGAGCAGCTTTTGCGTCCGACGGGACTTGTCGATCCACCGATAGAGATACGCAAGACCGAAGGACAGATAGACGACCTTATGGGAAAAATTTACGCCACCGTGGAAAAGGGCGGCAGGGTGCTGGTCACCACCCTTACCAAAAAAATGGCGGAGAGTTTAACCCTTTATTTTGCGGAACATAATATTAAAGCCACCTATATGCACAGCGATATAGACACCCTCGAACGTATCGAAATTATCAACGCTCTGCGTAAGGGCGAAACCGACGTCATCGTGGGTATAAACCTTTTGAGGGAAGGGTTGGATATCCCCGAGGTTATGCTGGTGGCCATACTGGACGCCGACAAGGAAGGTTTCCTGCGGAGCAGGAGTTCGCTCATTCAGACGGTGGGGAGAGCGGCGAGAAACGCCGAAGCCAAAGTAATATTTTACGCCGATACCGTCACCGACAGTATGAAGAGCGCAATGGAGGAGACCGAACGTAGAAGAAATTATCAGATTTCTTACAACAAAGCCCACGGCATTACGCCGAGGACGATTAAGAAGGAAATAAAAAACAGTATCATAATCACCAAGAAAGCCGACAAAGGCAGGGAAAAAATGACTTCGAAGGAAGTTTCCAAAGAAATAGAAAGGCTTACCGGACTTATGAAAACGGCGAGCGCACAGCTGGATTTTGAAAGCTGTATCAAATTGAGAGACGAAATAGCCGAACTGAAACAGTTACTCAGAAAATAGTTTTCCGAAACAGGAAACGGAGGAAAAATGAGCGAAATACGTATTCGCGGAGCAAAGGAACACAATCTGAAAAATATCGACGTGGACATACCGAGGGACAAGCTGGTGGTTTTCACCGGGCTCAGCGGCAGCGGAAAGTCCAGTCTGGCTTTCGATACCATTTTTGCCGAAGGACAGCGGCGGTATGTGGAAAGTCTGTCCAGTTACGCCAGGCAGTTTTTGGGGCAGATGGACAAACCCGACGTGGAGAGCATCGAAGGGTTGAGCCCGGCTATCAGCATAGATCAGAAGACCACTTCCCAAAACCCCCGTTCCACGGTGGGGACCGTTACGGAGATATACGACTATCTGCGTTTGCTGTTTGCACGCATAGGGACACCTCATTGTCCGGTCTGCGGCAGGGAAATAACTTCGGTAAGCGTGGACCAGATCGTGGACAAGATCTGCGCCTATCCCGACGGAACGAAATTCATAGTGCTCGCCCCCATAGTCAGGGGCAGAAAAGGCGAGTACGTCAAGCAGCTGGAAAGTCTGAAGAGGAGCGGTTACGTCAGGGTCAAGGTGGATGGCAACGTCTACGGACTGAACGAAGAAATCAGCCTCGACAAGAATCTGAAACACAACATCAGCGTGGTGGTGGACAGACTGGTCATGAAAGAGGGGATAAACCGCCGTCTTTCCGACAGTATAGAAACCGCCCTTAAACTCGCCGACGGGTTGGTGGTCATAGAAAAAGACGGGGAGGAAGAACTCTTCAGTACCGATTATTCCTGTCCCGTATGCGGTATAAGCATAGGGGAGATAACTCCGAGAATGTTTTCCTTCAACTCGCCTTACGGGGCGTGCGAAAGCTGTTCGGGGTTGGGGTTCCGAAACGAGATCGACGTTCATAAACTCATACCCGATCCGAACGTGTCCATCAGAGACGGCGCCATAAAATGCACAGGCTGGAATCTCGATATGGGCAAAATGAGTATGATGCAGTTTCGGGCGCTTTCCAAGCGTTACAATTTTTCTCTCGACACCCCTTATAAGGATCTGCCGCAGAGGATAAAGGATATAATTCTTTACGGTACGCAGGGCGAAAAGATAAAGATGAGTGCGCAGAGCGCCAACTACACTATGGAATTCAACGCCTATTACGAAGGCGTCGTCAACAACCTTACCCGTCGTTACAAGGAAACGCAGAGCGACGGCGTGAGAGCGGACATCGAAAGACTGATGACGGCGTCTCCTTGTCCGGTCTGTCACGGAAAAAGGCTGAAAAAAGAGGTGCTTGCCGTGACGGTGGGCGGCAGGAACATAAGCGAAGTTACCGATATTCCCGTGGAGAGGCTTCCCGAGTTTTTCAACGGACTGCGTCTTTCGGAAAAGAACGCCACCATAGCAGCACCCGTTCTGAAAGAGATTTCCGAAAGGGTGAAATTCCTTATCGACGTAGGTTTGGGGTATCTTACGTTGAGCAGGGCGAGCGCCACGCTCAGCGGCGGAGAAGCGCAGAGGATACGTCTTGCCACCCAGATAGGAAGCGGACTTACCGGAGTGTTGTATATTCTGGACGAACCGAGTATCGGACTTCATCAAAGGGATAACGAAAAACTCATCGCGACCTTGAAACGGTTGAGGGATTTAGGCAACACCCTTATCGTGGTAGAGCACGACGAAGATACCATAAGGGAAGCCGACTACGTCGTGGATATCGGACCCGAAGCGGGGATAAACGGCGGCGAACTCGTGGCTTGCGGTACTCCTGAAGACATAATGAGATGCCCAAAGTCCATAACAGGCGATTTTCTCAGCGGCAGAAGAGAGATAGCCGTACCCTCGGTAAGACGACAAGGCAACGGGAAGGTCTTAAGCGTGCACGGAGCCCGTCTCAACAACCTGAAGAACATCAACGTGGATTTCCGTTTAGGGGTCATCAACGTGGTGACGGGAGTAAGCGGCAGCGGCAAGAGCAGTCTTGTCAACGGGATAGTTTATCCGTATCTGGACAGGGTACTGAACAAGGGGCACGAACCCGTCGGAGAATTCGACGAAATACTGGGAAGCGAATATTTAGACAAGGTTATCGCCATAGACCAGAGCCCAATAGGCAGAACGCCGAGGAGCAATCCCGCTACCTACACGGGAGTGTTCACCTATATAAGGGAGCTGTTTGCCAAGACCCCCGACGCACAGGCGAGAGGGTACGAGGCGGGGAGGTTTTCCTTCAACGTAAAGGGCGGACGGTGCGAGAACTGCACCGGCGACGGCATCATCAAAATAGAAATGCACTTTTTGCCCGACGTTTACGTTCCGTGCGAGGTGTGCCACGGCAAGCGTTACAACAGGGAAACGCTGGAAGTCAAATTCAAAGGGAAGTCCATTTACGACGTGCTGGATATGACGGTGGACGAAGCGTGCGACTTTTTCGAGAACATACCGAGGATCTATACCAAACTGAAAACCCTCAAGGACGTGGGACTCGGATATATCAAATTAGGTCAGCCTGCCACCACTTTCAGCGGCGGGGAAGCGCAGAGGATAAAACTCGCCACCGAGCTGTCTAAAAGAAGCACGGGAAAAACTCTCTATATCCTCGACGAACCGACTACCGGACTTCACTCGGCGGACGTGGAGAAACTGGTCAATATCTTGAACCGTCTCGCCGAAGGCGGCAATACGATAATCGTCATCGAACACAATCTCGACGTGATAAGGATAGCCGATCATATAGTGGACCTGGGACCCGAAGGCGGAGACGCCGGCGGACAGGTGGTGGTCATCGGCACCCCCGAATTCGTTGCGGCGTCGGGGAAAGGTTATACTTCGAAATATATCCCGAAAAACCGTTAAAATCGCTAAAAACTGCGATTTTTATACTTGCTATTGACTCTCTTTCTTAAATAATGTTATATTGAAAATAGAAATACAATACGGGGAGGGAGTCGTTATGAAGAGAAAAGCTTTGGCGTTATTGACCGCGATTACGGTCGTTTGTCTCAGTTTTCTTTTTGCCGCCTGCGGCGGGAGCGATGACCTCGGCGGTAGTTTTTTTCAAGATTCGGGCGGTTATCCGTACATAGAGCCTGCTGACGGAAATTACGTTTACGACGGCATAGAAGAGCAGGATTTCGCTTTGGTTTCCGAAAATCCGTCCTCGTATTTTTCCTTGGACAGGAACACGGCTTCATATTCCTACGTCCGCAGACAGCTCAACGACGGGCTGGATATCGCTCCCGATTCGGTACGGGTGGAGGAACTGATAAATTATTTCGATTACGACTTTCCCGCCCCTGTCGATAAAGCCATAGGAATAAGCGCTTATTTGGGAGACTGTCCCTGGAACGCCGAAAACAAGCTTATGCTGGTGGGCGTGAAAACCTCGCTTTCGGAGTTGGAAACGGAGAATGCGAATTACGTTTTTTTGATCGACGTGTCGGGTTCCATGGCGGGTAAAGACAGATTGGGGCTTGCCGTGAAGGGAATGGAAAAGCTCGCCGATTCCTTGGGAGATAAAGACGTGGTGTCCGTGGTCACCTATGCGAGCGGAGTAAGGAAGGTGCTGGACGGGACGGAGTGCTCCGACGAAGGGAAAACCGTCATAAAACACGCTCTCGGCGATCTCACCGCAAGCGGCAGTACCTCCGGATGGGAAGGGTTGCAGTTGGCGTACGCAACGGCGAAAGAACATTTTATCGAAAACGGCAACAACAGAGTGATTATAATTTCCGACGGGGATTTCAACGTGGGAATGAGCGACCTCGACGAACTGAAAGAGTTTATACAGGACAAAGCCAAGCAAAATATTTATCTTACCGTACTCGGCGTGGGCATGGGCAATACCCGAGACGACCTTTTGGAAACGCTTGCAACTAACGGCAACGGAAATTACGCCTATCTCGACAGCGAACTCGAAGCGGAAAAGGTGCTTTGCGAGGAACTCGACGGCACGCTTAAGACCGTTGCAAAAGACGCAAAAGCAGGGGTGACGTTCACTTCGGCGGTGGAAAAATACCGTCTTATCGGTTACGACACCAAAATTATAAGCCAGGAAGATTTCGAAAACGATAACACCGACGCAGGAGAAATAGGCAGCAACCTTTGCGTGGCGGCTTTGTACGAAATTAAACTTGCCGAAAGCGAGGAAACCCGTCTTGCCGACGTGGAGATAAAATACAAAGACGTTTCGGCAGGAGAAACCGACGAAAGCGTAAAAATCGAAGTAACCGTCGATACGCCGTCGTCAGACGATCTTTCCTTTATTTCCTGCGTGGCGGAATTCGGACTTCTTTTAAGGCAGTCGGACTATAAGGGCGACGCATCCTTCGAAGCGGTGGCGGCACGCCTTGCGATGCTTGAAAATTATATAGGCGACGACGCTTACAAAAGCGAGTTCGTCACTTTGGTAGGAAAAGCGTCGGAACTTTATGCAGAGTAAAATATTTCCGCTTTATTGCCCGTTATCGGAAACAATACAGTCGGGCGGTTGTCTCCGCCCGATTTTTATTTTATGCGGATCGGTCATATTTTCCCGCAAGAAAAACGGATAGGGGGAAAACGCTTGTTTTTTAAGAAAAAATTATTATATAATAATTACGATATTTTTAGCTTATATTTTTCGGAAAGGTGAAATAATATTTTCGTATGCTCCGAAAAAAGCGGAGGTTTACTTGTATAAAAAAACTATTACTACCGACAAAGAGGCGTTCTACAACATTACGCCTTACGTCAAGGAGGCGGTTTCGCAAAGCGGCGTCAAGGAAGGTATCTGCGTAGTCTACTGTCCGCACACCACGGCGGCGATAACCATTAACGAAAACGCCGACGAATATGTGGCAAAAGACGTTATTTTTGCGGCAAAAAAGGTTTTTCCCCGTTTTCCCGAATTCCGTCACGACGAAGGGAACAGCGACGGGCACGTCAAAAGCAGCGTTTTCGGAGCCAGCGAAACGCTGATCATCGAGGACGGACAGATAGTACTGGGACGATGGCAGGATATTTATTTTGCCGAGTTCGATCCGCCCAGGACCCGAAATTTTTACGTTAAAATCATAGAAGGATAATTATGAAAGACGACAGAATAGCTAAACTTGCGGACATATTGATCAATTATTCCTGTTCGCTGAAACAAGGCGAAAAAATTCTCATCGAAGCCAGCGGAGTGCCTTACGAAATGGTGAACGCTCTGATAGAAGAGACTTACCGTGCGGGCGGATATCCGTTCGTGGAAATTTACGACAACAAGGTGAAGAGGGCTCTTCTCAACGGAATGACCGAACCTCTCGTTCGTAAAATGGCGGAATTCGACGCAAGAAGAATGGCGGAGATGGACGCTTACATCGGGATAAGAGGCGGCGGCAACAGCCTGGAACTGTCCGACGTCCCCGACGAAAAGACCGCTCTTTACAGCAGACTATATTCCCATCCCGTTCATCACGAACTGAGGGTGAACAAGACCAAATGGGTGGTTCTGCGTTGGCCGACGGAGGGGATGGCGCAGCTTGCCAAAACCAGCACCGAAGCTTTCGAAAAATTCTATTTCGACGTATGCACGCTGGACTATCGCAAGATGGACAAGGCTATGGACGCCTTGGAAGCTTTGCTCAAAAGGACGGACAAGGTCCGCATTACCGCACCCGATACCGACCTTACTTTCAGTATAAAAGGTATAGGCGCGCAGAAATGCAGCGGGGAAAGGAACATTCCCGACGGAGAAATTTATTCCGCTCCCGTAAAAAACAGCGTGAACGGCTACATTCATTACAACGCCCCGTCCATCGAAAACGGGATAGAGTTCAAGGACGTGAGGCTGACTTTCAAGGACGGGAAAATAGTGGAAGCCACCGCAAACGATACCGCCGCCTGCAATAAGATATTCGATACCGACGAGGGGGCGAGATATGTGGGAGAATTCGCTCTCGGCGTAAATCCTTTCATCACGAAACCGATGGGGGATATACTTTTCGACGAGAAAATTTCCGGCTCCATTCACTTTACGCCGGGGTCCTGTTACGAAGACTGCGACAACGGCAACGTATCGGCTATCCACTGGGATCTGGTGTTGATCCAGACTCCGGAATACGGCGGAGGAGAGATCTATTTCGACGACGTGCTGATAAGAAAAGACGGCAGATTCGTTCTGCCCGAACTTTTCTGTCTCAATCCCGAGAATCTGATTTGACTGCGGAGAAGCTATTATGGGAAAAAATAAGGAAAACAAAGTAAAGAGACCGTCGTTCTGGCTTTATACGCTGCCTGCGTTTCTGTTGAGACCTTATTTCAAGTTGAAATGGAATTACAAGGCCGATAAAAAGGGAATAAGGGGGATAAAATCTCCCGTTCTGGCTATAGCCAACCATTGCAGCACCATCGACGTGGTCTTGTCCATATTGACTTTGTTCCCGAAGCGGTACAATATCGTTGCCGGGAGGGATCTGTTCACCTGGCCTGCGTTGAAACCTTTCATAAAGAGGTTCGGAGCGATCCCGAAAAGCCAGTTTTCCATAGATCTTGCGGCGATGAGGACTATGAAATCCGCTGCCGAAGACGGACGGAATATCCTTATTTATCCCGAAGGAAAGACCAGTCTGGACGGCAGACAGGCGTATCTTGCTCCCGCCATAGCGAAATTCCTTAAATTTATGGATTGCACCGTGGTTATGATACATACGTTGGGAGCGTACCTTACCCGTCCGAGATACACCAAAGGTTTTCGTAAAGGAAGAGTGGAAACCAAGGCCTACGTTTTGTTCACACGGGAACAGGTGCGGACGCTTTCCAATAAGGAGCTTTACGAAGGCGTATGCAAGGCTATGGAATATAACGACCACATCTATCAACGGGAAAACAATATCCGTTTCGAAAGCGAGGCTCCCGCCGCCAACCTCAATTATTTACTCTACAAATGTCCTAAATGCGGAGCGGAATACGAGAACGAGTCCGACGGGAGAGTTCTGACCTGCCTATCCTGCGGAAACAAGGCGGAATATACCGAGTACGGCGAGATCAAACCCGTCGGGGACAGCGTGGTTTTCGACAGGATAGACCTGTGGTACGATTTTCAGAAGGACGCCGTGACCGAAGAACTGAAAAAAGGAAATTTCGAAATAAGCAAGGAAGTGACTTTGCTTTACGAAGACGTATCCGACGCTTCCTTCAAAGAAGCCGGAGAAGGCACGCTCACCGTAAAGGACGGGGAAATTTTCTATATCGGCACCAAGGACGGCGAACCTTTCGAAATGCGGCAAAATCTGGCTCAGATGAGCACCATCGTGACCAAGAACAGCGAAGGCGTGGATCTTACCAGCAACGAAACCATTTACAGATTTCTGTTCAAGGAACACAAGTGGTCGGTAAAATACGGGCTTATCGTGGAACAGAACTTTGCCTTGAACAACGGATTAGTGTGAAAAAATCCTTGCCAAAATAAAAGGAGTGTAGTATAATCATAACCGTCAACGTTGGAGTATGGTGTAATGGCAGCACAGAGGCCTCTGACTCCTCTGGCGTAAGTTCGATTCTTACTACTCCTGCCAAAAAGAATATCCGACCTTAAGCGGTCGGATATTTTTTATTTTCAAAAACTGCCGTCGGAATCGAATTATGCGTCAGACTTTTCTGATGAGCTGAATGGTGAAACCTGCGTTGTCTCCGGCAAGGTGGAGTTTGGCTATCTTGCCGTTTTCCTTTACTATAGTGGAAGCGTCCACGGTGAAACCTCTTTGCCCGAGGTAGTAAACGCATCTTTCGAGGTTGGGGGAGCTGAAAGCTATGTGTCCGATTTTTCCGATGTGGTTTTCACGGACCACCTCTATGCCGCAGACTTTGTCCTCTTCTTCCTTATAGACTTCTCCCGAAAGTTTGGAAAAAGTCTTCAAAAGCTCCGTGCCCGTACGGTAATCGGCGTTGATGGCTATGTGATCGAGTTTAATGTCCAGCATTTTGTTGACGCTTTCGCGGGCTATACGGGTTATTTCCTGGAATTGCTTTTGCTTTAGCAGATTTTCGTCCACCATATAGGTGCCGCCGCAACAGAGGACCTTATTGAATTTGAGGTAAGAATTGAGGTTGTCCGCCCGTATCCCGCCGGTGGGGATAAACCGCATAAAAGGATACGGTCCGCTCAGTGCTTTCAGCATCGCCACGCCGCCTAAAAGCTCGGCAGGGAAAAACTTGACTACCCGCAGACCTCTTTCCGCCGCCTGTTCGATGTCGGAGGCGTTACTGCACCCCGGGAAAACGGGTATCCCCAGTTCGATACAGCGATCCACGACTTTTGGGTTGAAAGCGGGGGTGACTATGTATTTTGCGCCTGCCATGACGGCGTCGTTGACCTGTTCGACGGAAATGACCGTCCCTGCGCCCACCATCATAGTGTTGTTTTTGCTTCCGATAAGACGTAGTACCTCTTTAGCCGCAGAGGTGCGGAAGGTAATTTCCACGGTGTTTATTCCTGCGGCGGTCAAGGCTCCCATCAAGGGAAGGGCGTCTTTTGCGTCATCGATTTTTATGAGAGGAGTTATGCCGGCAAGCTCCAGCCTTTTTATCACCTCGTTGTAGGCTTCGTTGAATAAAGGATTGCTTTTTATGGTCATTTTTTTCCTTCAGAATAAGATATTTATCCGCTTTACCGGCGGCTATGCTTCCGTAAAAATTATACCACGGTCAAGGCTTTATTTCAATACCGAATTATTCCGACTTAACTTTCCGAAAACGGAGTTTTTGCCGATTATTGCAAGTTAGTTTCGGATATGGTAAAATATCTACTATAAATCTGTGGAGGAAACGATGACAAGAAAAAATCTCATCGCCGTAATAAGCGTAGCCGTATGTTTCGTTGCGCTTCTGATAGTGGCGACCTTTTACGATCTGGAAATCAGCCTTGCGATAGGCAACGCCGACAGCGTGTTCGGGCAATTTTTCAATTACCTGGGCGAAACGCCCGCCTATGCGGGAATGTGCATAGCCTGCGTCATACTTTACCGTGCGGTAGGCAAGCAGAATAAATTCTATAAATTTCTGAAACCCGCTTTATTTATCTGCGTACTCGTGGCGTTTTCGTGGTTTGCGGCGTTCATTATGGACGAAATGTTCGTGGAACTGAAATGGAGCTACCTCTATATGGCGGTTTTCGGCGTGGTAGGTGCAGGACTTGCTTTGGCTGCCACACGCAACGCCAAAAAGGAAACTATGGAAAAACTGGTGGTTTTTGCCGTACTGATTTTAGCCTGTCTTGCAATAAGCCAGTTTCTTGTGACGGTCCTGAAATATATCTGGTCGAGACAGCGTTTCCGCAATCTTCAGGCAGGCAACACTTTCGGGGGAGATACGGTAGGGTTCAGTCCCTGGTATCTGCCGCAACTGGGAAAACACGATCCCGACGCACTCTACTCCGACGTACTCGGAGGAAAGGACGACAGCGGAGCGTATAAGTCTTTCCCGAGCGGACACACGGCGGCTGCGGGAATAAGTTTTGCGGTCATTATCCTGCCGGAATTGTTCGCTTCTCTCCGCAAATATAAAGTATGGTTCTATGTGCTTCCTTCAGTCTATACCGTCCTCGTCGCCTTGTCGAGGATAGTCAACAGAGCTCATTATTTAAGCGACGTACTTTTCGGCGGACTGATAGGCGTGGGGAGCGTTTTCCTCGTTTCCTTTATCCTTAAGAAAATGTGGCTGAAATACAACTGGCGCGGCGCCGACGAGATAAGAGACGCCCTGTGTCCGCAATCGTCGGATCCGGAAGAAAAAGCTGCGGAAAAAGAGGAAAGGCTTTAAGAATATTTTACCGATTAAAGGTTACAATAGGTTAAGATATGGATACCCGAAAGTCGATGTTCGCATTCCTGAAGGAGGCTTTTGCCGACGGGAAAGCGGAAAAGATCTATTATTACGGCAAGCGTCTGAACGCACAAGTTTTTCTCGAGCACGTCGATAAGACGGCGGGGTTTCTGACGTCCGTCGGAATAAAAAAAGGCGACAGCGTAGGTATTTGTCTGCCCAATATTCCGCAGGCGGCGATAGTGTTTTACGCCGTCAACAAGATAGGGGCGATAGCCAACGTCATGCATCCGAAAACGGGCGCCGGGTCGTTAAGGGATACCGTCATCCGTACCGACACTAAGGCGTTGTTTCTTTTCGACAGGTTCCTGAAGAAAAATATCGGCAAAGGCGAAAGCAAGATTCCGATAGTGTATTGCCGTCTGAGCGATTATTTACCGTCGTATAAAAAGTTATTCCGCATTACCGAGCCTGTCATCTGCAAGAAGAATATTTTTTCGTATGAAACGGTTTTGAGGAAAAATCTTTCGGCGGCCGAAGTTCCTTCCGACGGGTCGGAGGCGGCGGTCTATCTTCATTCCAGCGGCACCACGGGGGCGCCGAAAACGGTGGTTTTGTCCTCTTTTGCGTTCAACGAACTCGCCGTCAACGTATTCGACACGGTAAAGGACGTCTGCGAGATAGACGACAGGATAAGCGTACTGATGATACTGCCTCTTTTTCACGGTTTCGGGCTGGGGATATGCGTTCATCTTGCGTTGTGGAAGGGGCGGATGCTGGCTCTGCCTTTGTTTAACGCAAAAAACACCGTCCGCCTGATGAAAAAAGAACCGGTGAACGTCATTCCGGGAGTACCGGGAATGTTTCGGAAACTCGTTTTGGAAAAAAGTTTCCGAGGGGAGTTTTTGAAAAACGTCAAAATGGTCTTCTGCGGCGGCGACCGACTCGATCCCGAGGTGAAGAGAAATTTCGAAAACAGACTGAGGGAAAGCGGTTGTTTAACGCCTGTTATGGAGGGTTACGGTTTGAGCGAAGTGGCGAGCGTGGCGAGCATCAACACTTTCGACCCGTCTAACGGCTCCCTCGGCAGACCGATAAGCAAAGTGCGTTTCCGCATAATGAGTTCTGACGGGAAAGAATGTCCGCCGGGCGAAAACGGAGAAATTTACGTTTCCAGTCCTTCGGTCATGAAAGGGTATCTGGACGGCGTGGAGAGCGGATTCGTTTATTCGGACGGGGAAACCTGGCTTGCGTCGGGGGATATAGGTCATCTCGACGCCGACGGCTGTCTGTATTACAGGGAAAGGATAAAAAGAATAATAAAAATAGGCGGAGTCAACGTATTTCCGCAGGAAATAGAGGAAGCCGCGGTAAAATATCCCGACGTCAGGAACGCTTGCGCCGTCAGAATAGTTTACGCCGGCAAGCCCGCCGTAAAGCTCGTCGTGGAGACCGAAGGCAGACCGGACGTCGGTTTCGAAGAGGGGTTGAAAAATTATATCGGCAAAAAGCTCATGCCTTACGCCGTCCCGAGGGTCATAGAAAGAACGGATAAGCTCCGTACCAACGCCATGGGAAAGGCGGATTACCGTTATTACGAGGAAGGACGGGATAAATCGTAAACAAAAGCTATTTACATCATCGTCAAATAATGGTAAAATAATTTATCAGAACGGAATTTTAATTTTTCAGGAGAAAAATATATTATGGTAATAGCGATTATCGTTTCATGCGTGCTTGCCGTAGTGTTTATGGGAGTGAGGGTAACCCTTGCCGAAAAAAGCACGACGGGAGGCGTTATCGCTATGTTTGTCAAGACTTTGGCAAGCGTAGGGTTTATCGCCGTGGGCGTCACCGCAATCTGTCTCGGCGTGGAGAATATCAAAGCGGCGATGTTCGTTATTTGCGGACTTGTTTTCGGACTGATAGGGGACATGGTGCTCGACCTTAAAGTGGTCTATCTCAAACAGCCCGAAGAAGGCGTTTATCTTACGGGAGGTATGGTTTCCTTCGGACTGGGGCACGTTATGTACCTCGTGGCGGTTTGTCTGTTGCTCGGCAAGACGGTCAGTCTCCCGCTGGTGGGTATCTGCGTAGCCGTAGCCGCCGTCGTAGCCTGCGCAATGGTGTTCGGCGGAGAAAAATTTATGGGCTTTAAGTTCGGGAAATTCGTCATTCATTCCGTCGTTTATGCTTTCTGCCTGATATTCATGACGGCTCTTTCGGCGGGGCTGTGCATAACCATGAAGTCCACGAGAATGTTGACTTTTACCATAGGAATGATTTTGTTCCTGTTATCCGACGTGGTGCTTACGAGTATGTATTTCGGCGGCAGGGCGAAGGACAAGACCCTTTGTATAATCAATCATGCGCTGTACTACGCCGCGCAAATCTGTATAGCAAGTTTTATCGCAACGATGTAAGGAGGATACATAATGAACGTCTGGCACGATATCAACCCCGAAAGAATTCAACCCGAAGATTTTTTGACCGTTATCGAAATTTCAAAGGGCAGCAAGAATAAGTACGAACTCGACAAACAGAGCGGACTTCTGATACTCGACAGAGTACTTTACACTTCCACGCACTATCCGGCAAACTACGGATTTATTCCCCGTACTTACAGCGAGGACAACGACCCGTTGGACGTATTGGTTCTCTGCGCAGAAGAAATCAAACCTATGGCTATCTGCCGCTGCTATCCCATCGGTATGATAAAAATGGTTGACGACGGCTACGCTGATGAAAAAATAATTGCAATTCCCTTTAAGGATCCCAGTTACAACAGTTATACCGATATAGAACAGTTGCCTTCCCACGTTATGGAAGAAATCTGCCATTTCTTTACCGTATATAAAGAACTTGAAGACAAACGTACCGCAGGAATAGAAATTTCCAGTAAACAGGCGGCTATAGATACCATTGTCCGTTCTATAAAGGCGTACAACAATAAATTCCTGCCCGGCAGATAAGAAATGAAACCGCCCGTCAACCGTCGTCCCTTGCTCTTCGTCACTTTAGCGTTGATGACGGGGATTTTTGCAGGCGGACTGGCTTGGGGCAATCTTTTACTCACCGTTATTTTGCCGACTGCGATCGCCGCAGTCGGTTTAATTTTGCTTTTCGGGTTCAAAAGGTCTCTCCTTGCGGCAATCTGTATAGCTTTTGCCTTCGGCACGGCGATTTTTAACCTTGACTTTGCGCTTTCTTTCGGAGGCGAAGCGGAAGGGGAGTACGAGGTGGAAGCGAGGGTGCTTTCGGTACGGGAGGGATATTTCCTGGCGGACAGTCTGGTTCTGGACGGGAAAGAGTATAAAGGAAAAGCCCGAGTCTACTATTACGGCGAAGCCGAAGAAGGCAGAAAGCTTAAATTTACAGGGAGGGTATCCACCCTCGAAATCGATTTTTTCGACACTTATTCGGCGTCGGCTTTCAACGACGGGATATTTTACGAAATCGCTCCCGAAAGTGAAATGGTTTTCGGGGAAAGGAAATTCACCTTTTTGGAAAAAGTAAAAAAGAGAATTACCGACCCGATGTATAAATATATGTCGGCGGAGGACGCCGGGATAGGCGCCGCTCTGGTGCTCGGCGACAAGGGAGGTCTTACCGCGGAAGACAGCGAAACGGTGAGAGGTATCGGGATGAGCCACGTTTTTGCGGTAAGCGGTCTGCATGTCGGTTTTCTGATGGGAATAGTCCTGTTCATTGCGAAATTATTGAAACTCCGCCCCTTTCCCACCCTTGTGTTCAGTGCGGTGTTTTTATTGTTTTACGGTTTTGCGACGGGTTTTCCCGCAGGGATAAAAAGAGCCGCTATAATGAGCCTTCTTTATATGGCGGCGCCGTTATTTCGAAGAAAAAGCGATAATGTAACCACCCTTGCGGCGGCTTGTTTCGTTATTCTCGTCACCAATCCTGTCGAACTGTTCGATATAGGGTTTATAATGAGCGTTTCGGCGGTGGCGGGGATAATACTTTACTATAAACCGATTTATTCTTTTCTCGCAGGGAAGACGACGTCTCCCGTTCGGAGAAAACTTTCGCAAGCGTCGGCTTTGACGGTGAGTGCAAACGTGTTCCTGCTGCCCGTTTGCGTCAACGTATTCAATACCTTCGCCGTTTATATGATCGTCAGCAATCTTCTGATATTGCCCCTCGTGACAGTAGCTTACACCATGCTCACCGCAGCCGCTCTCGTCACCGTAATATTTCCCTTTGCGGGATTTTTGTATTATCCGTCGCAATTTCCTTTAATGACGGTAAGGGTCTTGAGCAAGGCACTCTATTCCTTGCCGTACGCCGTCCTGAACGTGCAGAGCTTAGGGGTGCTGACGGCGTTTTATATCTTTGCGGCGGTGGTTTCGTGCCGTTTGGTAAAATATCCGAATTATGTAAAAAGCGGTATCGTTTCGGCATCTTCCCTTATTTCTTTGGTTACCGTTTTGCTCATCTGAAGCTCAAGGAATATTTTTCCTCTCTTTTCACACCTTATTTTCGGAGGGAAAATATGAAAACGACAGGAATTGTTAGAAGAATAGACGAACTGGGCAGAGTGGTCATTCCCAAGGAATTACGACGTACCATGCACATCAAGGAAGGGGAGGAAATGGAAGTTTTCGTCGCCCCGGACGACACGCTCGTTTTGAAAAAATATTCGGCATTAAAGGCTCTCGGCGAGTTCAGCGCCGAATACGCCGAAATTTTGTACAAACATACCGGTCATAACTGCCTGGTATGTGACAACGATATATTCATTTCCTGCGCCACCGACAAAAGCGTTTACGAAGGGAAAAGAATAAGCAAAGCGTTGGAGAACTTCCTCAACGCAAGAAAAGCTTCCTATCTCCGTTCCGACGAAGTTTTCAGCGTGGCTAACGAAGGGATAAATTATAAAGATATGGCGATAGCGCCTCTCATAGTAAACGGCGACGTGATGGGCGGGATAATGTTGCTCGGAAAAACGCCCGTAGGAGAATCATCTCTCAAACTCGTGGAAGTGGCGGCAGGCTTTTTGGCAAAACAGATAGGGTAATAAATGAAAAAAACCTTTCTTGCAGGGGCGGGGATACTCGCCCTGAGCGTTATTTTTGCCAAAGTGCTGGGGGCGGCGTACCGTATTCCGCTCGCCAACATAGTCGGCGCCGAGGGAATGGGGCTGTATCAGTTCGTTTACCCCGTCTTTGCGTTGCTTTTGACTTTGTCCAGCGGAGCGGTGCCTACGGCTATATCCATAACCGTAAGCAAATATCTGGCGAGAGGGGAAGAGACCGAAGCCAAAAAGTTCTTTTCGGTGGCGTTAAAGGTCTGTTTCCTCGTAGGACTTTCGGGTACGCTTGTTTTGGCTGCGGCGGCTTATCCGCTTTCTCTGCTTCAATCGAGAGAAGCTCTCGCAGGGTATATTACCATCGCTCCGGCAGTATTGATAGTAACGCTCATTTCGGTTTTCCGAGGTTGGTTTATGGGGCACAAGGATATGGTGCCGGGGTCGATAAGCCAGATAACCGAAGGCATAGTCAAACTCGGGGTGGGGATTACTTTGGCAAAACTTCTTTTACCCTACGGCATATCTTATGCGGTGGCGGGAGCTTTGGCGGGAGTGGTGGCAAGCGAACTGGTTACTCTTATCATACTTTTGTTTACTTTCATCAAAAAAGACAAGGAAGGTTTCGTAAAGGTTTCGCTAAAAGAAAACGGTAAATCGGTCAGGGAACTGGCACACCTCGCCGCTCCGCTCGTGGTCTGCGGAATGATACTTCCGTTGAGTCAGTTTATCGACAGCATAATTTTAGTCAACCTGCTCAAACTGGGCGGTCAGAACCTGGAATCGGCAACGGCAAGCTACGGCGTTTTCAGCGGTGCGGTCAGTCCGCTCATCAATCTTCCCGTAATGGTCTGTATCAGTTTAGGGATAGCGATAACCCCTCAGATGGTGGAAGGCAGGGAAAAAAGGGACGTGGATTTCATAATGGACAAGTGCGCCACGGCGACCAAGCTTACCTTCGTATTGGGGGTACCTTTCGTATTTTTGTTCGTTTTTATGGCGGAGGGGATAGTGGGATTGTTTTTTCCGTCATTGGGGGCGGAAAAACTCGCTCTTGCGGGAAAACTTCTGCAGATCACCGCTTTGAGCGTGTTGGGACTGAGTCTGTTTCAGATCTATTCGGCTATGCTTCAGGGACTGGGCAAAACCGTAATTCCCGTAAAAATAATGAGTTTCTGTATGATAGTGAAAACCGTCCTCTCGGCAATTATGGTGCCGTTGACCGGTATAGTCGGGGCAGCGATAAGCGCTTCGGTCGGGTATCTTGCGGCGGGAGTGACGATTATGGCGTATTTTTTCCGCTACGTCAGAAAAACTCCTCTCCTTGCTAAAAACAGTAGCTTAATAACTTTGTGCGGTGTTATAATGGGTATGATAATTTTTATGAGCGACAAATTGCAATCCACCACCGCAGGCGTAATTGCGGTAGGGGCGGCGAGTATGGCTGTCTACGTTATAGGGCTTTTGGTGCTTAAAGTTTTCACGCCGTCGGAACTGGAAAGTATGCCGCTCGGGAAATATCTGGTAAAAATCGATGAAAAAATAAACGGAAACGGAGTAAAACAATGAAAACATTACCTTTCGACGAACTTTCTTTGAGCGGAGACGCTGCGTTTTATACGGCGGAAACCTTTCTGAAACGGGCGAGCAACAATTTCGACACCGGGATAGAAACGGTAATTTACGGCATAACCTCTTTCCCCGAAGTGAAGGCAAAAATAAAGGAATATTTCGGGAACGCCCTTCTCACCGAAGGGAAGGATTACATAGTGGTCAGACCGAAGCCTCTTTTTGAAAAGGACAGATATTCCTTTGGGGATCTGGTGGAAGTCATATACCGCCTCCGAGACCCCGACGGGTGCCCGTGGGACAGGGCTCAGACCAATAAGTCGATAAGGAAAAACATTATAGAAGAAGCCTACGAACTCGTCGAAGCCGTGGACAATATGAATACCGCCCAGATGCGTGAGGAAACCGGCGACGTCATTTTGCAGGGGATACTTACCGCAGTCATCGCCGACGGCGACGGAAGATTTAATATAAACGATTCGGTAAGCGACCTCTGCGCTAAGCTCATCGGGCGGCACACCCATATCTTCGGTTCGGATAAAGCCGTCGATCCCGACGAAGCGCTTTATTACTGGGAAAAAGCCAAAGCGAAAGAAAAGCATTACACCTCCGTCGAGGACAAGATAAATTCCGTCCCCGAGTCCTTCAACGCCCTTATGAGAGCCAACAAGGTGCAGAAGATAATCAAAAAGACCGGGTTCGATTTCCCCGACGTAAACGAGGCCGTGAAGAAGCTTTACGAGGAAGCGGAAGAGTTTGTCCGTGCCGACGGAGAGGACAAGGAAAAGGAAGCCGGAGACCTGCTTTTTTCCGTAGTTAATGTTCTTAGAATGACAGATATAGACCCCGAAGTCGCTCTTACGGGTACCGTAAATAAGTTTATCAAGCGTTTTAAGTACGTCATCGAAGGAGCGGAAAAAGAGGGAAGAAAGGTGGAAGAGCTTACCCTCGAAGAGATGGAAAAGTACTATAACGAAGCCAAAACGCAGGAATGATAACGTATAACGGCACCGACCTTATTTTAGCTCCCTGCGCAGGATATACCGACGCAGGCATGCGGACCCTTTGCACCCGTTACGGGGCGGGACTTTGTTTTACCGAAATGGTCAGCGCAAAGGGACTTTTATACAACAACGCCAACACCGAGGCGTTGTTGACGCTTTCCCCCGAAGAAAAAAATACCGGCGTACAGCTTTTCGGAAGCGAACCCGAGATTTTAGCCGAGGCGATAAAAGACGAGCGGTTGCAAAAGTTTCCCGTCATCGATATAAATATGGGGTGTCCCGTGCCTAAGATAGTCAATAACGGCGAAGGAAGCGCATTGATGAAAGACCCCGACAGGATCTTCCGCATAGTAAAGGAAGCGAAAAAAGCGGCGGGAGACAGGCTCCTTACGGTGAAAATGCGGGCGGGCTTTTATTCGGGATACGAAAACGCTCCCGAGTGCGCCGCTGCAAGCGAGGAAGCCGGCGCCGATATGGTCACCGTGCACGGCAGGACGAGGGATAAGTATTACTCCGGGAAAGTCGATTACGGCATTATCGGAAAAGTGAAACAAGCCGTAAAAATTCCCGTCTGCGGCAACGGCGACGTCACCGACAGAGAAAGTTACCTTAAAATGAAGGAAACGACGGGCGTCGATTACGTCAGCATAGCGAGGGGAGCTTTCGGGCGTCCTTATGTTTTTGCCGCAATTCGGGGCGAAGAGTATGATTTTAACGTAAAAGAAACCATTTTGGAACATATTTCCCTGTTGTCTTTTCTGCCCGAAAGGACGGTGGCGAATTGTATGAAAAAGCAAATCGCTTTTTACATAAAAGGACGCAGGGGACATAAGGAGATAAAAGAAGCGGTCTTCCGTGCTTCCGATATGACGGAATTGATTTCCGTAATTGACTTGATAGATTTTTAATGTTAAAATATATTAAATATTTATAAAAATAAAAAAGGAGCATAAATATGAAAGTTTACAATTTCAGCGCCGGGCCTTCCATGTTGCCGGAAGAAGCAAAATTAGCGGTTCAGAGAGATTTTCTCGATTATAACGGGAGCGGAATGAGCGTGGTGGAAATGAGTCACCGTTCCAAGTGGTACGACGAGATCCACGAGGAAGCCCAGAGCCTTATCCGAGAACTCATGGGGATAAGCGACGATTATTATGTATTGTTCCTCCAGGGCGGTGCGTCCACCCAGTTCGAAGCGGTGCCGTTGAACCTCCTCGTGAAAGGAAAGGCCGACTATATCGTAACGGGTAATTTTGCAAACAAAGCTTTCAAAGAAGCCTGCAAATACGGCGATATCGCCTGCGTCGCCAGCAGCAAGGAAGCCAATTACACCTATATCCCCGACGTGGACAAGATAGAATTCCGCGAAGGCACCGACTATGTGCATATCACCACCAACAATACCATTTTCGGAACGAGATACACCAAACTTCCGAACGTGCCGCACCTTGTAGCCGATATGAGCAGTAACATAATGAGCGAAGTCATGGACGTCAATAAGTTCGATCTTATCTATGCCGGAGCGCAGAAGAACATCGGACCCAGCGGACTTACTCTGGTCATCGTCAAGAAGGACGTAATAGGTTCTCCGCTTCCGTTCTGCCCGACCATGCTCAAATACAGCACTCAGGCCGAAGCCAACAGCCTTTACAACACGCCCTGCACTTTCGCCACTTACATGGCTATGCTCACTTTCCGTTGGTTGAAGAAACTGGGCGGCGTGAAAGCCATACAGGAGATCAACGAGTACAAAGCGAAATTACTTTACGATTTTATCGACAATTCCTCTTTGTTCACCAACTCGGTCAATCCCGCCGACCGTTCCATAATGAACGTGCCGTTCGTCACTCCGAGCAAGGAAATGGACGCAAAATTCATAAAAGAAGCCGAAGCGAACGGGCTTGTCACGCTGAAAGGGCACAAACTGGTAGGCGGTATGAGAGCTTCCATTTACAACGCAATGCCGGTGGAAGGCGTGGAAAAACTCATAGCCTTTATGAAAAAATTCGAAGCGGAGAATAAATAATTATGGTAAAAATACTTAAACTTAACAAAATAAGTCCGGTCATCAATAACGTATTCGACGCAAAATACGAAGTTAGCGACGACTGCGTCGATCCCGACGGAATAATTTTACGCAGTTTCAATATGGCGGATTACGAAACCGGCGCAAGTCTGGCGGCGATAGGCCGTGCCGGCGCCGGCGTCAACAACATTCCCGTCGAGAAAATGGCAGAAAAGGGAATAGTGGTATTCAACACCCCCGGAGCCAACGCCAACGCCGTCAAGGAACTCGTCCTCTGCGGAATGTTGATAGCGAGCCGAGACATAATCGGCGGCAACAAGTGGGTCAACACCTTGACTAGCGACGTAGCGAAAGCCACCGAAAAAGGAAAAGCCGCTTTCGGCGGACACGAAATTTTCGGAAAAACTTTAGGCGTTATCGGACTGGGCGCGATAGGGGTCTTGGTAGCTAACGCCGCCATAGCGTTGGGAATGAAAGTCGTGGGGTACGACCCGTATCTGTCCGAAAAATCCAAATCGCTTTTGGACGAAGCGGTGGAAATAACCGATCTGGACGGAATTTACGCAAACAGCGATATAATTACTTTACACGTTCCGCTTCTCGATTCCACCAAAGGTATGATAAACGCCGAGGCTATTGCCGCAATGAAAGACGGGGTTATAATTTTGAATATGAGCAGAGGTTCTCTCGTCAACGTAGCCGACCTGAAAGCGGCTCTGGGAGGGAAGATAGCCAAATACGTAGTGGATTTCCCCGACGAAAACGTCATCAATACCGAAAACATAATCGTATTGCCGCACCTGGGAGCTTCCACCGAGGAAGCCGAAGACAACTGTGCGGAAATGGCTGCGAAGGAACTCAAGAATTATCTTGAAGAGGGAGAGATCGTCAACAGCGTAAATTATCCCGCCCTCACCAAAGCCCGTACCGGGAAGGTGCGTACCTGCGTATGCTTCCTGTCCTCTGCCGAAGAAGCGGTAAAATACGTTCCCGGAGACAAAGCAGTAGCTACGAAAGGGAATTACGGTTACGCCATAATCGACGGAGACGCCGTCGCAGACTTAAGCGGTATCAACGGTATTCTCAAAGTAAGAACTTTATAAATATTTTGAAGTAAAAGAATTTGTTACGGCGCGACTTTTCGTTGCGCCGTAATACTTTTAGAGGGTAGTGAGCATGGAAGAAAGCGAAATATCTTTTTTGCCGTTAAAAAAGGAAGAAATCCCGGTTTTTTCGCAAACGCTGCGGGAGGCTTTTGCGGTAACGGTCAGAGAAAAATTCGGAAAAGACGAACCTATACCTTCGGAGAAGGATATTCTGGCAAATATCGAAGAGCCCTCGGCGGAAAGTTATCATATCGTTTACGACGGGAAAACGGTCGGAGGGGTAGTTGTTTCGATAAACAAAGAAACGCACCGTAATTCGTTGGATCTTTTTTTCATAAAAGTTACCGAGCATACCAAAGGTTTAGGTTATAAAGCATGGAAAGCTATCGAAAGGAAATATCCCGATACGAAAATATGGGAGACGGTAACGCCATATTTCGAAGAAAGGAATATTCATTTTTATGTGAACAAATGCGGTTTTCGTATAGTGGAATTTTTCTGCGCAAGTCATCCCGATAATAGCCAGGAAAAGGCGGAAGGGAGCGAGGGGAATCGCCTCGAAACTTTTTTCCGTTTCGAAAAGATCATGTAAAAAATAAAAACCCCTTTTTATACGACAAAAAGGGGTCGTTATATTAACTCAAAATTTTTATTTCAAATACAAAAGTTCCAGAGTTTTGGCTTTTTCGGCAAGTTCGGCGTCCGCCATAGCGATCCAAACGTCGTTGTCTATGGTAAGGATACCGAGTTCGAGTTCCAGTTTTTCGGGATCTTCGGCATATTTTTCTTTGAGCTTAGCAGTAAGACGAGCCTTTTTTTCGGCGAGCTTGACTATTTTTTTATCGTGTTTTTCCTGAAGTTTAGCCATAGCGGCGTCATATCTTATTTTCTTTTCTTCGGGGGTAAGTTTATCGGTTTTCTTAGACATATTATAATCTCCTTACCGTAATATTTTACAATTTAACCGTTCCTTTGTCAATACCGAAACTTATGTAAATCTTTTAACTTAGTCAAAATTTTCTTTATTTTTTATTGAAAATAGTAAGGTTTTATAGTATAATTATTAAAAAAGGGGGGAATTATGTACAAAGGACAAGAGTACAACGTATTTATTTCTTATAGAGGAGATCGGACGGGTGAATTAGGTTCCTCTATTTATAAAGATTTATTGCATTATCGTAATGCAAATATGATCAACGAGTTTGTTCCTTTTTTTGCACCGTTGTGTATACCGAAAGGAGAGGATTTTAAGGAAGTCATCAAGAACGTACTGCAAGACGTCAAATGCTTTATATTATTATTGGATAAGGATTATTTTCGAAAATGTGTAAATGATGACGATATGGTGTATTTTGAAATAAAAACTGCCTTGCAAAATCCTAATATCTCATTCATACCGGTTGCTTTGTCTGATTTCTCCTATGACGATCAGCCTGAAATGTTTCGTGTTTTTGAAAATACGGAAATTAACAGAATAAGGCATATAAATCCGGTTAATTATTTAGGTGTATATAATTTTAAGGCTGAAATCGATTTAATTCCCGTTATTTTGGCTTCGTTAGATTCTAATCCGCGGAAAACGGAAACGACATCTGTTTTTGAATTGAATATTGACGAGTTTAAAATAGTTAACGATAAAAAAATATCCTTCGGTAGTTATCCGCAGTCCGTAGTATCGGACATAGATCTTATTGACAAAATAGCGACGGGAATGTTTAATGGAGAGACGACCCTTAATCCTAACACATATACTTTGAACTATAGAGGAAAATCCTACGCCACTATAGCGGAAAATCCTTTTAATAAAACCAAATTCGATAACGGGAAGGTTATTAATGCAGGTGCGAGGAATTATTATGAAATAAGCCCTATTGTTTGGAATATTCTGTTTGAGGACGAACAACACTATTTTGCTATTTCGGAAAGAATTATCGATGCGGTACAATTTAGTCTTAACCGTTTTGCCCAAAGAATTGATAATAGCACTTTTTACGCCGCAAATAACTGGGAGACTTCCTACATAAGGCGTTGGTTAAACAATGAATTCTTTTATGACGCTTTTAATGAGTTTGAGCGGGAAAAAATTGTATATACCAAAATCGACAATACTAATAGCGGTTATTATCCTTCTACATCGGCGGATACCAACGATAAAGTCTTTCTGATAAGTCATAAGGAAATATACAAAACGAGTTGTGACGGTGCATTGACTACCGATTATGCTAAAGCCAGAGGAGCATATTCCAGCACAAGCGCCAGTCATTACGGCAAAGGAGACTGGTGGACGAGATCTCCGGGAGTTACCAACGACTCGGTAGAAAATATAGATCGTAGGGGTTGTGTCGAAGCCGTGCCTTTTTGTAATTATGTAGACGATACTGCGGCAAGCCTCCGTCCATGTATTATAATAAGAAAATAATGAAAATCAAGAAATTAAAGAAAAAACACTCCGAAATTTTGGATGCCTTGATTGAGGAGATAGAAAAGAATCTGGTTGACAAACGATGGTGGTTGCCGATAAACGAAGTTTCCAGAAAAAATTTTCTGAACGATGAATGGTGTTATTTTTTGGGGTTATTCGATAGGAGAAAACTTATAGGGGCCTCTTGTTTATTCTTCAACGAACACGAATATGGTGCTTCGTTAGAATTATGTTCTCATACAGAGAGACCTGTTGCTGAAATAGGACGGTGCATGATTGCGCCGAAATATCGTGGGCATAATTATTTATATAAACTCAACAAAAGGCTTCTAAAAATAGCAAAAAAGAAAGGAATTAAGAATATTATTGCTACAATTCATCCTAATAATCAAGCAAGTTTACATTCTTTTGCTCATATTGGTGCGAAATTAAAGGCAACAACGATCAAAAATGAGATTTATGAAAGAAATATTTATACTATTGCCTTGTAATAAAGATATTCGAATTTAAGATAACAAAAAAAGAGTTCCGAAATGACGGAACTCTTTTTGCAGAATGACGTTTTTTACGCTTTCGTGGAGTAGTTGGGGGCTTCCTTGGTGATGGAAATGTCGTGCGGATGGCTTTCCACGAGGGCGGCGCTGGTGATCTTGACGAATTCGCCTTCGGTACGGAGTGCTTCGATAGTGGCTTTGCCGCAGTAACCCATACCGCTGCGAATACCGCCCACCATCTGGAAGATGATTTCCGACAGAGCGCCTTTATAGGGAACTCTTCCTTCCACGCCTTCGGGGACGAACTTGGTGCTGTCTTCCTGGAAGTAACGGTCCTTGCTTCCCGCTTCCATGGCAGAAATACTGCCCATACCTCTGTAAACTTTGAAACTTCTGCCCTGGAAAATTTCCAATGCGCCGGGACTTTCCTTGGCTCCGGCAAGAAGACTGCCGACCATAACCGCGCTTGCTCCCGCTCCGATAGCTTTTACCATATCTCCCGAGAACTTTATACCGCCGTCGGCTATGATGCGTTTGCCGTGTTTGTCGGCTTCCTCGGCGCAATCCATAATGGCCGTTATCTGCGGAACGCCTATACCTGCGACCACTCGGGTGGTACAGATGGATCCCGGTCCGATACCGACTTTTACTACGTCGGCTCCGCTTTCTATAAGCGCTTTCGTGGCGGCGGCGGTGGCTACGTTGCCTGCAATAATCGGTAGATCGGGGAAAGCGTCACGGATCTTTCTGACGCTGTCCAGTATCATTTGGTTGTGTCCGTGGGCGGTGTCTATTGCGATGACGTCTACCTTTGCGTCCACCAGGGCTTTGACCCTGTCCATACAGTTGGCGCCCACGCCTACTGCGGCTCCGGCAAGCAGTCTGCCGTTGCGATCCTTTGCCGAATGGGGGTACTGAATGGATTTTTCGATATCCTTTATGGTGATGAGTCCTTTGAGGTTGAAATCTTTATCTACTATAGGAAGTTTTTCGATACGGTGTTTTCCGAGAATGGCTTGCGCTTCCTTGAGCGTGGTGCCTACGGGGGCGGTAATGAGGTTTTCCTTGGTCATTACGTTGCCGATAGGCTGGTCGAAATTGGTTTCGAAACGTAAGTCACGGTTAGTAAGGATACCGACGAGACGAGTGCCTTCGGTGATGGGTACGCCGCTGATTTTATATTTCCGCATAAGGTCGAGGGCGTCGGTTATCATATGGTGGGGGGAGAGGAAGAACGGGTCGGTTATTACGCCGTGTTCGCTTCTCTTTACTTTGTCCACCTGAATGGCTTGTTCCTCGATGGTTAAATTTTTATGGATTATACCGAGTCCGCCTTCACGAGCCATGGCGATAGCCATACCCGATTCGGTCACCGTATCCATAGCCGCGCTGAGGATAGGTATCTGAAGATTGATGCCGGGGGCGAGCGTTACGCTCAGATCCACTTGTTTAGGGGTGACGGTACTGTGCTGCGGTATGAGCAACACGTCGTCGAACGTAAGTCCTTCTTTAAGAATTTTTGCCATATTAACCTCGCTTTAACGTAAAATTACAAAACCGTAAATGAGTATATTATTAGAATTATACCTTCTTAAGACGAGACGTGTCAAACGAATAAAAAATATTTCGCTTTTATTTGTCGCTAAAAGCGATAATAACAAATAATTCGCAACGGAAACGGCGGTAAAATGTCGGGTATGGGAAGAAGAATACTTATAACCGGCGGCAAAGGCGGCGTGGGCAAAACCACGGTAACGGCAAATTTAGGACTTACGTTGAACGCCAAAGGCTCATCGGTGCTTTTGGTGGACGGGGATATAGGCTTGAACAATCTGGACGTGGTGATGCGCGCGGAGGAAAAAATCCTTTACGATATAGGAGACCTCGCCAGAGGGAAAGCGACTTTAAGCCGGTGTATGGTGGATTTAGGGGACAAACTCAGGTTGCTGCCCTCAATGACGGCTTGTTCAGCGTTCGTGACGACGGAGATATTTCGGGAAATATGCCTGAAAGCCGCGGAAATTTTCGACTACGTCCTTATCGACAGTCCGGCAGGGGTGGAGGACAGTTTTTTGCGTGCGGCGAGCGGAGCGGAAGAAAGCATAATAGTGGCTACGCCGCATCTGGCAAGCGTAAGAGACGGATACAAGACAGGCAAGATATTGTCTTCACTTGGATTTACCCGACAAGGGCTCATCATAAACCGCATAAGAGGGGATTTCGTAATGGATAAGACTATGCTGGACGCAAAAGAGATTGCCGGAGCGGTAAAGCTTCCGCTTTACGGAGTTATCCCCGAGGACGACTCGGTCAATCTTAACGGACTCATAGACGTTACCGACAAGAAGTCTCCGGTAACGTACAGTTACGGACTTATTGCGGATTATCTCGGCGGCGGAGACAGAAAACTTTACGACTACCTCCACCCGTATAAGGGAGTAGTGGGATTTCTGAAGCGGAAACTGAAATGAAAAAAAAGAACCTCTCCGAAATGGGAAGATTGAAGAAAATGCTCTTTAACGACTGTTTGAATATCCCGGAAGGAGCGTTTCAGTTACTCAAAGAGGACGTTACGAAAATCTTAGCGTCATACCTCGAACTTAAAGACGGCAAGGTGGAAATGGCTGTTTGCGAAAACGACGAAGGATTTATGACGGTGGCGATAAAAGCCGACGTCATACGTTTTAAGGAGCTCAAATTTCTGGACTGAAAGAAAAGACCCGACCGAAGTCGGGGCTTTTTTTCTTTATCGCTTAAAAGCAATTATTCCTTTATCTGTAGGCACGGAATTCATCCATAAAGTTAAAGGTGGCGAAGTAGTCCTTGACGGTTTCGGCACGGCGTATAAGGTCGAAACTGCCGTCGGGGTGAAGCAAGACTTCGGCGCTTCTGAGTTTTCCGTTATAATTGTAGCCCATTGAAAATCCGTGAGCTCCGGCGTCGTGAATGACTAAGATGTCGCCGTCGTCGATTTTCGGCAACGGTCTGTCCACGGCGAACTTGTCGCTGTTTTCGCAAAGAGACCCCACTACGTCGTAAACGTGGTCGCAGGGAGCGTTTTCCTTGCCGAGGACGGTGATGTGGTGGTAGGCTCCGTAAATAGCCGGACGCATGAGGTTGGCGGCGCAGGCGTCCACCCCGATGTATTCCTTATGGGTGTGTTTTGCGTGGATAGCGGTGGTGACGAGCAGTCCGTAGGGCGCAAGCATATATCTTCCCAGTTCGGTGAATATTTTTATCCCTTCGATACCCTTGTCGAGCAAGGTTTCCTTGTAGGCTTTTTCCACGCCGTCGGCGATGACGAAAATGTCGTTTTTCGGCTGGTCGGGACGGTAAGGCACTCCTATACCGCCGCTCAGATTGACGAATACGAATTTCGCTCCCGTTTCTTCGGTAAGCTCGGCAACGGTTCGGAAAAGGATTTTGGCAAGTTCGGGATAATACTCGTTTCCGAGGGTGTTGCTGGCAAGGAAGGAGTGGATCCCGAATTCCTTGACGCCTTCGTCCAGAAGTCTTTTTACCGCTTCGGACATCTGCGGACGGGTCAGACCGTATTTTGCATCGGCGGGATTGCCCATTATACGGGTGCCTATCTTGAAGTCTCCGCCGGGGTTGTAACGCAGACAGATTTTTTCGGGGATACCTGCGTGCTTTTTCAGAAAATCTATATGCGTGATGTCGTCGAGGTTGATTATCGCATTCAGACGGCGGGCGAGGGCGTATTCTTCGGCGGCGGTTTCGTTACTGGAGAACATAATTTCATCTCCGCTAAATCCGCAGGCTTCCGCCATAAGCAATTCCGTGTAGCTGGAGCAGTCCACTCCGCAGCCTTCCTTTTTCAGAAGTTTCAGAATGGCGGGGTTGGGGGTGGCTTTCACGGCGAAGTATTCCTTGAAACCTTTGTTCCAGGAGAATGCTTTGAAAAGCTCCCGAGCGTTGTCGACTATTCCTTTTTCGTCGTAAATATGAAAAGGAGTAGGGATTTTTGCGATGATTTCTTCGGCTTTTTCTTTGGTTAAGAAGGGTTGTTTCATATGAATTTTTCCTTAAAAAATATTTTTTTCGTCGCGTTTAGCGACTATGGATATTATAAGTGCGAAACCGCATTTAAGTCAAGCGACAAAAGAAAAAACGGCAGGTCGTTTTCCTAAAACGACTATCCCGATTGACAACGGAATATAATTATGTTAATATCTTTGATATTGAGGGAGTAGTTTCCGTTTCCTTGGTATAAGGAAATGTGATAAGTCAACATCACTGGTTACCGCATAGTAATCTGGCTTATCGTAATTAACAAGACTCAATGCATTTTTTCGGTGCATTGGGTCTTTATTATATAAAGAACAATTTTATCGGAGGTTCTGCAAATGGAAAAGAACTGGTTTGCGTCCACTGTGGACGAGGCTTATTCCGCATCCGCCACGTCTTCTGCGGGGTTGAACGCCGACGAAGCCGAAAAAAGGCTGGCCGAATACGGACCCAACGAACTTAAAGGCGAAAAGAAAAAGAGCCTGTTCGTGAGATTTTTCGAACAGTTCAAGGACGTTATGGTAATAGTGCTTCTCTGTGCGGCGGCGGTTACGGCGATTATCGCCATAGTGGAGAAAAGTTACGACGAATTCATAGACGTAGGGATTATCCTTGCCATCGTCATAATAAACGCGGTAATCGGCGTGGTTCAGGAAAGTAAAGCCGAACAGGCGCTGGAAGCGTTGAAGAATATGTCCAAGCCCTTTGCGAAAGTCCGCAGAGGGGGAGAGATACTCAAAGTCGAAAGCGCGAAACTCGTTCCGGGGGACATAGTTATATTGGAAGCCGGCGACGTGGTGCCTGCAGACTTAAGACTTACCGAAAGCCGTTCGCTGAAGATAGAGGAATCGGCTTTGACGGGCGAGTCGGTCCCGAGCGAAAAGGAAGCGACATTCGTTTGCGCTCCCGACGCAGGGATAGGCGACCGTCACAATATGGCTTTTTCCACGTCGGTGGTTACCTACGGCAGAGGCGAAGGCATAGTGGTAGGCACGGGTATGAATACCGAAATGGGTAAAATAGCCGATATGCTTGCCGAAAGCGGAGACGAACTGACGCCCATTCAGAAAAAACTCAACAAGACCGGTAAATTCATTTCCATAGCCGTCATAGCCATAGCCGCCGTTATTTTCGTGGTAAGCGTGTTGAGCACGATCCACATAGGGGTCACGGTGGATACCGTTATCGACGCATTCATGACGGCGGTAGCCATAGCGGTGGCGGCGATTCCCGAAGGGTTGACGGCGGTCATTACCATTATTATGGCAATCGGCGTACAGAGAATGAGTAAACGCAACGCCATCATCAAGAAGTTACCGGCGGTGGAGACGTTGGGGTCCACGGAAATAATCTGTTCGGACAAGACGGGGACTCTCACTCTTAACCGTATGACGGTCAAAAAGATATTTTCTTACGGGAAGGAAGGGGAAAGCGAACTTCTCAAATGTATGACTCTTTGTAACGATACGGTGGTAAAGACCGACGAAAAAGGGGAAACCGTCCTTATGGGAGATCCGACGGAAACCGCTCTCGTGGCGTATTACAATCTGCAAGGCGACGCAAAACTCCTTGTTAAAGAAAATCCCCGTGTGGACGAAGTACCCTTCGACAGCGACCGCAAACTTATGACCACCGTCAACGAAACGTCTTCAGGACGGGTGGTTTATACCAAGGGAGCGCCCGATATGCTCATCGAAAAATGCACGTCCGTTTACGAAAACGGCAAGGTACGGGCGTTGAATGCGGAAGATAAAGAAAATATAGCGAAGCAAAATTCCGTTTTTGCGTCCGACGCATTGAGAGTGCTGGCTTACGCATTCAAAGCAGACGACGGGACGGAATACGAACAGGGACTTACTTTCCTCGGGTTGAGCGGAATGATAGATCCGCCGAGAGAGGAAGTTAAAGACGCGGTGGCGGTTTGCCGCAAGGCGGGTATAGTGCCTATTATGATAACGGGCGACCACAGGGACACCGCTTACGCCATAGCCAGGGAGCTCGATATCTGCAAGTCCGACGAGGAAGTCATAACGGGAGCCGAACTTTCCAAAATGGACGACGAACGTCTTGCCTCCGAAGTGGAAAGGTATCACGTTTACGCAAGGGTAAGCCCCGAACACAAAGTCCGTATAGTCAAGGCGTGGAAGTCCAAAGGAAAGACCGTGGCTATGACGGGCGACGGAGTCAACGACGCTCCGAGCATAAAGGCAGCCGACATCGGAGTCGGTATGGGTATAACGGGAACGGACGTTACCAAGGGGGCGGCGGATATGGTGCTTGCCGACGACAACTTCGCCACCATCGTTTCCGCAGTCAGGGAAGGCAGAAAAATATTCGACAATATGCAGAAAACCATTCAATTTTTGTTGAGTGCGAACATCTGCGAAGTGTTGAGCCTGTTTATAGCAACCATAGTTTTCTCGATAACGGGAGAGAGCGTGGCGTTCCTGTTACCGATACAGATATTGTGGGTCAACCTGGTTACCGACAGTCTGCCCGCTTTAGCGTTGGGAATGGAAGAGGGCAGCGACGACATTATGAACAATCCCCCGAGAAAATCCGGCGATAACCTGTTTGCCGGACATCTGGGACTCAATATAGTTTATCAGGGCGTTTTGCAGACGGTAATAATCCTTTCCGTGTTCTTCGGAGCCCATTACGGTCCGTGGGGACACGAAGTGGCGTCCTCGATGGCGTTCATAACCCTTTGTCTTATTCAGCTTTTCCATTGCTTCAACGCAAAGAGCCTCAACGGGACGGTATTCCATAAGGATCTGTTCAAGAACCGCTTTATGTTGATAGCTTTCGGGATAGGACTGTTGCTGACGTTACTGGTAGCTTTGGTGCCGGGCGTAAACGACGTGTTCAGCGTGGTACACCTCAACTGGCAACAGTGGTTGGTTTCCGTACTTGCGGCGTTCGCCATCATTCCTTTGGTGGAATTAGCCAAAGTTTTCGTGAGGAAATTCTACGCCAAGAGATCGGCTTGACGGCAACTTGCTTAATCTGTACCGAACCGTCCCTTTTCGGGGCGGTTTTTTTATGCCGCTTTTATTCAAAATCCGAAATTTCGTTATTGAAAAAGCTTTTTCGAAGTGGTATAGTTAATATTATGAAAAAATTCCTCGTTATTTTGGCGACGATATTGCTTTCCGCCACGCTTTGTTTGGGAGCGTTGGTTTCCTGCAGCGGAAAAAAGGGAAAACAATATACCACCACCGCTTATTTCGGCACGCAGACGGTTATGGTGATATACGACGGTTCGGTCCGCAAGGAAGACGAGGAAAAAGCGGATAAGACCTGGCAGGAGGTCAAAGCGGTATTTGCCGAAGTGGAAGCCTCGGTGGGAAGAGAAAATTCCCTTTTAGCCGACTTCAACGCACTCGAAGCGGGCGAGACTATGGAAACAGACGTTCATTTCTATAATCTTTTGAAACTGTCTGCAAAAATTTACGACCAAACCGACGGAGCGTTCAATCCCGCCGTTGCGCCTTTGGTAAAACTTTGGGGATTTTTGCCCTCGGATATGCCGTTTGCAAGAAAAGACGGCGAACTTCCTTCGCAGGAATATATCGATAAACTGTTACTTCTAACCGATTTTTCCGAGGTAAAATTTACCGAAGCGGAAGGGAAATACTATGTGACCAAACCGCTTGCGTCGGTTACGATAGAAGGCAAAACTTATACCGCCGAACTGGATTTTTCGGGGATAGGAAAGGGATATGCGGCAGGGCTCGCCGCCGAGGTTATGAAGGAAGCCGGTTACGTTTACGGCTACGTTTCGGCAGGCAGCAGCAGTCTGGTTTTGTTAAAGAATTTTTCCGACGACTACGGAAACGGGGACAACTGGTACGTCGATCTCGTTCATCCGACAAGACAGGATATTTACGCTCGTCTGGAAAAAAATTCCGTTTCGGTTTCCACAAGCGGCGATTACGAAAACAATTTCCTTTACGAAGGCAAAACCTATTCCCATATAATAGACGGTAAAAGCGGAAAACCCTTCGACAACGATATGCGTTGCGTGACTGTGGTGTGCGAAGCCCCGGCTTCAGGCGACGCTTATTCTACGGCGTTCTGCGTAATGGGTGAGGAAAAAACTTCGGAATTTTTGAAAAATCACCCCGAACTGCAAGCGATTTTCGTAACGGGTAAGGATGTTTTACAAGTTTACAACGGAGTCGGGGCGGTCATTACGGCTTCCGATATAACGGAAAAATGAGCCTTAAAAAAATCAGCGAAGAAAAACAGAATAAGTTTTTCCGAAAAAAAGATTTAATAATTTATATCCTCGTGGCGGTTGCGATCGCGGCGGTTTTTTTAGCGGTGTTTCTTTCCGAGGACAAAGACGCGCCCGAAAACATAAGAATAATATATGCCGACGAAGTGATATTCACGATGACTATAGGCGAGGAAGGGATAATTTATTCCGAGGTCGTCACTTCGGAAAAAACGAATTACGGTTATCGGGTTACGGTTACCACGGAAAAGGGAACAAACATCTTCGAAGTGAACGTCGGGGAAAGGACCGTTACGGTGGAGAGCTCCGATTGCGAGGGAGGAGACTGTAGGTATATGAAAATCTCGAAGAAGTCCGATTCAATAATCTGTTTGCCGCATTTGCTGAGGGTGGAGTGTACCGACGGAGTAAACAGACCCGTGAGCGGGTAAAAATAAATCCGACGGTTTTTCGTCGGACTTTAATTTTTATTAACTTTTTTTGATAAAAATTTTTCAGACGGCGGCTTTTTCGGAAGTCGGTTCCTTTTCCGAAACGGATTTTTTTACCGTGTGAACTCTTATGACTTTCTGAGGACAACGGGATACGCAGGTGAAGCAACCCGAGCATTTTTTGTAATCGATTTTGGGCAGGAAGTTATCCATGGTTATGGCTTTTTCGGGACAGACTCTGGAGCAAAGACCGCACCCTATGCACCCTGCCGAACAGAACGAAGTCACTTGTTTTCCCCGACAATGAGAGGAGCACGCCACGAATGGATCGACCTCCGGGAGGCCCGTTTCGGGATTCATGCGGATGGCGTCGAAAGCGCAGGCTGCGACGCAATCCCCCAGCCCGAGGCATCCGAACGCGCAACCGGTCTCACCGGCGTAGAGCGACGCGACCACGGCGCACGATTTGGCGCCGTTGTACTCATTGGTCCGGGGGCGTTTTTCGCAGGTTCCGCCGCCTATACAGCTTGTCTGACAAATTTTCTGTCCGCCGTGATAGACCATACGGTTAAGACACCCTTCGTTCCCGACGTAAGAGTATTTGTCGAGGGCACGGTTTCCGCCGTTGCAACGCACCACGGCGACGGTTTTTTCCTCCGCTTCGAAGGGCGTTCCGTTGATTTGGCAAATTATTTTCTTAGCGTCGTCGGAAGTGACTTTGCAGTCGGAGAGCTTGGCTTTCCCTTCGGCGAGGGCTTTGGCGAAACCTTCGCAACCGCTGTGTCCGCAACCGCCGCAGTTGGCTCCTGCGAGATTGGAAAGGATATTAAGCACCTTTTCGTCTTCGTTTATGTGACAAAGTTTCGTGACAATAAGTATGGCTATACCGAGCAAAATCGCTATACCTGCTATTATTCCGAGGACCAGTCCGACTTTATTCCATTGTACGGCGTTTATCAGAGTAAGCATTCCGTCCTCCTATCCTATAAGATTGAATACATAGAATCCCATCGCCATAAAACAGGCGGTGACCATCGTTACCGGGAAACCCTTAAGAGATTTCGGCGTGTCCAGAAAATCCACTTTTTCCCGTAGTCCGCTGAGTAAAACTATCGCTACCGTAAAGCCCACTCCTGCGAAAAATCCGTATAAAACCGCCGTACCGAGATTGACCGAAGTTACACCGAGCTGATCCATCATAAGGGAGGTGTCGATGACGGTTTCGGCAACGCCCAAGACCGCGCAGTTGGTGGTAATGAGCGGAAGATAAATCCCCATAGCGTTGTAGAGAGGGGGAGAAAACTTCTTGATAACTTTTTCTATCATCTGCACCAATGCGGCGATCACGAAAATAAATACGATAATTTCCATATACTCCAGTTCCAGCGGAGTCAGGATATAGACGTAGATAGGGTAGGTTATCAGACAGGTGACGGTCATTACGAGGGTGACGGCAACGCCCATACCGAGGGCGCCCGAAGCGGTTTTGGAAACGCCGAGGAAAGGACAGATACCCAAAAATTGCACCACGACGAAATTGCTTACGAATACTGCGGAAATGACTATCATCATAAAGGTGCCCATATCAACCCTCCTTTACCTTTTCGGACGCGGGAAGAACGTCGAATTCCGCAAGGAACGTTTTGCGGTGTTGTTTTCTTTCGAAATAGGAATAAACGGCGTTGAACAAAGCTATGAATATGCCGTAAACGAAAAACGCTCCCGCCTGCGAAGTGAAGAAAGCTATCCTAAAGTCCCAGAGGGCAAGCCCGAAGAAACTTCCCGAACCGAGTATTTCTCGGACGGTACCCATCAAAGTCAGGGCGACGGTAAACCCGAGTCCCGTGAACAATCCGTCGAGGGCGGAACTTAAAACGTCGTTTTTGGAAGCGAAACTTTCCGCTCTGCCTAATATTATACAATTTACCACTATGAGCGGCAGGAACACGCCCAGGGAGTCGTAAAGCGACGGTATGAATTTTTCCATTACCATACGGACTATTGTCACGAAAGTTGCGATAATAAGCACGAAAGCGGGGATACGCACCGAGTTGGGGATAACCTTCCGAAGAAGGGAGATGAGGACGTTGGAACAAATGAGGATAAAGGTTACCGCAAGTCCCATACCCACTCCGTTGAAAGCCGAGGTGGTGAGAGCGAGAGTGGGGCAGGTCCCGAGTACCAGACGGAAAGTCGGGTTGTTGGTCAAAAGTCCGTCGGAAGCTATTTTGCGAAATTTTTGCGTGTTCACAGCACCCCTCCGTTATTTCTTATCATATAGAGAGCCGCATTCACGGCGTTGTTGACGGCGACGGAAGTTTTCGTCGCTCCGCTTTTTACATTAGTTATCGTATCGGAGGAACTTTCCACCGAAAAGTAGTTGTCGTTGAGGACGTTGCTGGACGCGTAAATTTCAAAAAACGACGCCTTGAAATCGCCCATTAAAGTCTGTTTCGTATTTTCTGCGACGGCTATTTTCCCGAGTCCGAGAAAATCTCCGTCGGCGTATTCGGCTACCAGCCAAAGCGTCACCGTACCGTTCTTGTAACCGTTTATTCCCGTACTTTTTATGAGATAATTCCCGTCTTCCAGTAAATAAACGTTCTGTACCGAGCCGTATTTGTTTTCCTTGAGGTCGTCGGGAAGAAAAATTTCGGTATAGGAAGTTTCCTGCCCGTAGATACCCTCTATGGCTGCGAGGATACGATCCTCTTCGCTGATTGCGAGGAGGTCGTTGAGGATGGCAAGGAGTCCTCCCGAAACCAAAGCTATGCAGACCAGAACGATCAAAGCGGCGAAAGTTTTGCTTTTGAGAAATTGTTTGACCGTCATTTTGCCTCCTTTTCAGCCGCACGGGCTTTCAGCTTTTCTTTAAGAGAAGGCGCTCCGAATATTACGGGGCGGAAGATACGGTTGAAGATGGGAACGGTCAGGTTCATAAGCAGGATAACGAAACTCACCACCTCTATTTTCGTAGCTTGACGCAAGACCGCCACCAGTATGCCGAGGCAGGCGTAATAGACGTATTTTGCCACTCTCGAAGAAGGACTCGTGACGTAGTCGGTCGCCATGAACACCGCCCCGAGGAAAATTCCGCCCGACAGGACAGAGGGCAGGAAATAAGAAAAATCGGCTTTGTTTAGAAAAACCGTGGTAAACGCCGTGCAAAGCAGGATTATAAGAGGATATTCCCAGCGGATGACTTTCCGTATTCCGAGATAGATCCAACCTATGAGAAGGGCGAGCTTACAGGTTTCGCCTATACAACCCTGAAGTCCCGTACCGAGGAAAAGGTCGAGATTTGTAAGTCCTATAGTCGACGTCCCTTCGCTAAGAATCGAGGTTAAAACGGTGGCTCCGGCTTTTAACGAACCTTCCACGGGTCCGAACACGGCGTCCGCCCACCCCGAGATCATCACCGCCTGAAAGGCGATAAAAGCGAACACTCTGCCGCAGACGGCGGGATTGACGATATTTTTACCCGTTCCGCCGAACAGCATTTTTACTACGGCTACGGCAAATACCGCCGACAGAAGCGGAACGTACCACGGTACCGTCGATGAAAGCGAAAGCCCTAAAAGAAGTCCGGTTATCACCGAGGTAAAATCGAAGTTCTTAAAAATATCGGCAGGTTTTTTCTTCAGGCAGAGGGAATAGACAAATTCGGTGGCGACTGCGCTTGCCACGCTAATTAAAAGCACCACCGCCGCTTTGTAACCGAAAAAGACTATCCCGGCAATTACCGCAGGAATAAGGGCGATAATTACGTCCAGCATAATGTTTTTGGTGGTACGCCTTTTGCGTACGTGGGGAGTATCGGAAATAATTACGTTCATATTTACCCCTTCGAAGCTAATTTTTGTTTGCAGAGAGTGATACTCTGGACTATGGCTCTGCGGGCAGGACACACATAGGAACAACAGCCGCAGCTGATGCAGTTATCCACTCCGCCGACCTCTCGGGCTTTTTGATAATCTCTTGCCTGGGTGTAGAAGTCTATCATCATCGGAAGCAGATGCATAGGGCAGACTTCGGCGCAGGCGCCGCAGTTTATGCAAGGCGAAGGGTTGCGGGAGTCGGTTTCGGAATTATCGAGAGCAAGGATCCCGGAATCGGTCTTTCCGGAGTACAAATCGGTACTTATCATACACGGACCCATCATCGGACCGCCCGAAACGAGCATCGCTACGGTGTCTCGTAATCCGCCGCAATGAGTGATTATGTCGTCGAAACGAGTGCCGTTTTTTACCAACAGATTAGCCGGGTGGACTATCCCTTTACCCGATACCGTCATAACTCTTTCAAAGAGCGGTTTATCGAGTTCCACCGCTTCGTAAACGGCGTAAGCAGTGGCTATGTTGTTGACTACGCACCCGACGTCCGACGGGAGTTTCCCTACGGGGACCTTCCTGCCCGTGCAACTGTATATCAAATGTTTTTCCGAGCCCATGGGGTAGGCTTTCCGCAAAACCACTATTTCGAAATCCTCGTAGGAAGCAAATTTTTCGATACAGTCGGGCTTGTTTTTTTCGATACCGACGACGATTTTCGTAACGCCGAGAGCTTTCGCTATCAAGCGTATCCCTTGCGCCACCTCGTCGGTTTTTTCCACCATAAGACGGTAGTCGCAGGTAAGATAAGGTTCGCATTCGGCTCCGTTTATGACCAAGGTGTCGGGAGTTTGTTTCGGAGCAAGTTTCACGGCGGTGGGGAATCCCGCTCCGCCCATACCTACGATACCCGCTTCTCTGATACGGGTTATAATGGTTTCTTTGTTTCTGTCGGGCAGAGGGGAAAGGGGACGATACATATAATTGCCGTCGTTGCGGATGAGGATATAATCTTTTATGGCGCCGTTTGCGACGGGACGTTTCTCGAAACCTTCCACCGTACCGCTTACAGAGGAATATACGTTGGCGCTGATCGGTCCGTCGGCTTGTGCAATGAGCTGTCCCTGATAGACGAAGTCGCCTTCTTTTATCACGGGGACGGCAGGTTTTCCTATATGCTGCCCCATACTTATCGATACTATTTCGGGAGCAGGCATAACTTCTATGGGAATATCCTTAGCCAGATATTTCATATCGTGAAGTCTGATGCCTCTGGACAGAAATTTACCTTTCCGAATTTTCAAAATTACCTCCATTAACCGCTTTTTTTTCATTTAGAAACGTTGAATAAACGTTTAACGGGATCTTGTGAACGAGTAAATAAACCAGGCAACCTACGAAAAAACCGCTTATCACGCCTAAAAGCAACAGATAGGGGAGGTAGATTGCCGCAGCGAAACTTCCGCTAATTAAGCAGAAAACGACATTTTGCACTGCGTTGTGCATAACCGCCATAGCCACGCTTACGGCAGTAAGGCTGATTTTCGGGATTAAAGCGAGAAGCAAAGCGCCGACAAGAAGGGCAACCAGTCCCGCAGGCAGAGAAAATACCGTGGCAAAAAGATTGCCTACGATAAGGTTTCCGAGGAAAATTCTGGCAATAAGCAGAACAGCCGCCTCTGCCGGTGAAAGTACCACCATACAAAACAGAGTAAATACGTTACTTATTCCGAATTTTGCGCCCGGGATAAAAAGGGGCGGAATCAGGCTTTCCAAAAGAAAGGATAAAAGAGCTCCTGCGGTAAATATACCGAGCAGGGCGAGTCTTTTGATACCTGTGTTTTTTACGGAACTATGCAAATTTATTTCCTCAAATATTTATATTTTCATTCTAAATCAAAATGCGTTCCGATGTCAATACCGATATAAAGTCGGTTTTCTCCCGAAGGCACGGGGCTTGACGGTGTAGCGGAATAATCAGTATAATATAAAAGTAATATTTCTATAGTATAATGCAAGGAGGCATTATGGCAAAAAGAATTCCGTCGTTAGCAATTATGTTGGCGGTAACGATTGTTTTAGCGATATTCGTAGCGGTTTTAGCCGCAGGAGTTTCCGACACCTCTTACGCCATAGATCCTTGGACGGGAGCCGTTTCCGATACGCTTTCGGGAAGCGGAAAGCAAGACGATCCTTACGAAATTTCTTCGGGAAACGATCTCGCTTACCTTGCCGCACAAGTCAACGGCGGTACGAATTATGCCGGAGAATATTTCACCCTTACGAAAGACATAGATCTGAACGGTTCGGAATGGACTCCGATAGGAAAAATCGAAATCGGGGAAACGCAGACTACGACTAAAGTTTTCAAAGGCATTTTCAACGGAGGCGGTTTTACGGTAAGTAACGTCACCGTAAGCGTAAAAACCGTTGCGGCGGGGCTGTTCGGTTACGTCGGCACGGGCGGTTCGGTAGAAAACCTTACGGTTTCGGGACTGGACGTAACGTTCGGGACGACAGCGGACGACTTAGGATACGCAGGGGCGATCGCTTACAACGAAGGCGCCGTCACAAGCGTTACCGTCGAAGACCTCGATATAAACATAAACGCTCCCGACTACTTCGCAGGCGGCGTCGTCGGATATAATGCAGGCACGGTATCTTCCTGTACTCTTACGAGCGTTACCGAGGCGAAAGCCGATACGGTGGGGGGAATAGCAGGAACCAACGACGGGACCGTAACGGCTTGTTTATCGTCAGCGTCGATAACTTCCGAAGGTATCGAAAATGCAGGCGGAATAGTCGGAATTAACGCCCGCACCGTTACGGCTTGTCTATCGTCAGCCTCGATAACTTCCGAAGGTATCGAAAATGCAGGCGGAATAGTAGGAACGAACGAAGGCGGCGGCACGGTGGAAAACTGCCTTGCTACGGGAGTCTTGAAAGCAAGACAAGTCGGAGGGATCGCCGCACAGAACACGGGAAGTATAACGACCTGCGCTTTCTACGGTAAAGCCGAGGGAGTAGTCGGAGCGGCAGGCATAGCTTATACAAATAACGGTACCGTATTAAATTCCCTTGTCGCCGCCAACGTGAAAGCCACGGGCGAAACCGTGGAAAACGAGTTTGTTGCGGGAACGGTTTACGCAACGGCGCCGAACATCGCTTCGGACTCGGACTCGAATTTCGTAAAATATCTCACGCCCGAACAAGGCGGTATCTCCGCCGACGAAATGAAAGATCCTAAGTTGGATGGCTGGAGCGCGGCGGAAGGTCGGTTGCCTGTACCCGAGGTTCTGGCAGGGAATACGGCGGATATACAGGGAGTTGCGTTAAGAGATGCAAAGAGCGTTACTCTCCACGACGTTACCGACGAAACCTTTGATCTCTATAACGGTTGGTATCTGGTTTTACCCGCAAGAGAAAAAACCGGCTTTTCTTTCGACGGCTGGAAGACGGGAGATGGAGATACTTCTTACGCTCCGTTAACCAAGGTCGATATTAGTCAGAACACGACTTTTACCGCCAAATGGGTACTTGACGAAATCGTTTTCGTATCCCAAAGCGGAGACGTAAGTAAAGTTTACGACGGACAGGAAAGTACGATAACGGCGGAATTTACCCACGACTTAGCGATAACCTACGAGTGGTTTTACAGTTTGTCGGAAGAAGGTCCATTCGAAAAAATCGACGGGGCGAACGCTTCTTCTATTAGTTTAACGGACGTTTCTTCGTCGGGGACGTATTACTGCGTGGCGACGGTCAACGCCGACGGACTTACCGTTAAAAAACAAAGCGGAAACTTTACGGTAGTAATTTCCAAAGCCGATTATACGGAGGAACAAGTGGGAACCGTTCCGTCCTTTGAGGGAACTTATTCCAAAATAACCACATTGGAAAGTTACGATTTCGGAAATTCTTCCCCTTTCCGTTGGAAAGACTCGTCCGTAACGCCGACCGTCGACGTGAAAACTTACGAGGCCTTTTTCAACGCAGATCCCGTAAACTATAACGATTATTCCCTGTACATCTCGCTTGTTTTGGAAAAGGCAACTTATACCGAGGAAGATATCGGAGAAGTTCCGTCTTTCAGCGGTACTTATTCGAAAACGCAGTCCTTAAGCGCATTTGATTTCGAAAAATCCGGTTTCCCCGCTTTCCGTTGGAAAGATGCTTCGACGGTACCCACGAGGAAAATAACCTCGTACATAGCTTACTATAACGCCGACCCGACGAATTATAAAGACTACGAATTAAGCGTGACGGTAAACTTGGAAAAAGGCACTTTTACGGGAGAAATGCTCCCTTATATCCTCCCGTCTTTTTCGGTGACGTACGACCCCGAAACGACTTTAGCCGACATTACCTTACCCGATAACATTTACTGGAACGACGATACCGAAAAACCCGTAGTGAGTAAGTCTTCATACGAAGCGTATTTCAATTCCGACCCGACGAATTATATAAATTATTCTCTGGAGATAACGGTTTCCGTAGCGAAAGCCTATCCTACCTTACGGCCTGCGGTAGCGAACGTGACCTATTACGAGGGGAACGTCCTGCCCGAAATTATTTCCGCTTCGGGAGACACCGCAGGCACATACGTTTGGGGAGACTACGACGGACTGGTCATAGGAGAAAAGGAGTACGCCTGGACTTTCACTCCCGACGACGAAAATTACCTGACGGTAAACGGAACGATGACCATAACCGCCGTAAAAAAATACGTCGTCGCACTTGTCTTGGTAAATATGCCATCCAAGACGGAATATTTTGCTTTCGAAAAAATTGATGCCACGGATATGGCGGTGAACGTAGTTTACAACGACGGCTCGGAAGAAAGTTTATCCGCTTACACGGTGGAGTATCCGACGGCGGATTCGTTCAGAGCGGGAGACGAGCATATCGTTTTACGTTACGGAGAGGTATCTTTGCGGATAGACGGGTTTTCGGTGGAAAAAATAGTTCTGCCCGAGCCTTCCGACGAAACGGAATACGTTTACGATAACGGTAACGCCTTGCACTTTGCCTTGACGAGCAACGACAAATTCACTCTCGGCGGAGTTCTTACGGCGGTTGCGGCAGGCACTTATACGGTTACGGTCACCCTTAACGACCCCGACAATTACCGTTGGCGGAATACCGAAGGCAATTATTTTGATATAGTCTGGGTAGTCGCAAAATATAAAGTTTCCGCCCCGACCGTTGAGACAGACAATGTTTACGACGGAAAGGCAAAAGAAAGCGGAGTTTCGTCCGGGTTATACTATACAGCTTCGGGTATACTTACCGCCGTCGAAGCGGGAACGTATGAATTAACGGTTGCTCTTAAAGATAAAGCAAATACCTGTTGGGCGGACGAAACCACGGAGGATCGCGTTCTGGAATGGACTATAGCAAAGAAAAAAGTGCCTTTGCCCGAAACGCTTATAGTCGAAAAAACATATTATTACAGCGGCGAAATGCAGACTTTCGAATGGAAAGGCGGAGACGGCATTTTAATTTCCGGAGAAAAACAGCTGGATGCGGGAGTTTACGAAGTAAAATTCAATTTAATCAAAGAAAACTACGTCTGGGCGACGGGTGGCGACGGTGAAAAAACCGTGACCTGGCGTATTTTGCCCAAGGAAATTGCCGTACCCACGGTGGGAGAAACGGTATTCGTTTACATTCCGCAGACCGAACAGCAGTTAGCTGTCGCCTCCAGAGCGGAATACACGGTAACGGGGAACAAGGCTACCGACGCAGGGGAATATATCGCCGTGATACGTTTAGTCAACGCCAATTACCGTTGGACGGGCGGAGAGACTGCGGACGTAACGATAGACTGGAAAATTCTTCCTTTGGAAGTGGCGATACCCGTTATGGGGACGGAGATGCCCGTATATTGCGGCGAAACGGTTTACGCTCCCGTAAATAAAGCGGATCATTATACTTTAAGCGGAAATAGCGCCGTAAACGCCGGCAGTTACAGGGTCACTGCGACGTTGACAAGTAAAAACAATTACGTCTGGGCGGACGGAACGACCGAGGATAAAAACTTAGACTGGACTGTGGAGAAAAAGACGCTTGCTCTTCCGTTCTATAACGGGAGCGTTACCTATGACGGGTCTGTGCTTGAAGCCGACATCACCGTGGACGGAAGTTGCGTTCTTAGCGACAACACGGCTAAAAACGCAGGGGAATACATCGCCGAAATAAGTTTGAAAGACGCAAATTACGTCTGGGCAGACGGAAGCTACGGGATAAAGACCGTTGCGTGGGCAATCGTTCCCTTCAAAGTAAATAAACCCGTCGTCCTCGGAGACAGCGTTTATACCCCGTCGGGACAGTATGCGGCTATAGCGGAGAGCGAGTATTATACCTTGAGCGGTAATTTTGCCCTTGTTGCGGGAAATTACACCGCAACGGCTTCGCTTAAAGACAAAGCTAATTTCACCTGGCAGGACTCCACGGTGGAGGATTTGACTTTGAATTGGGAAATAGTACCCGCAAAAGTATTCAAGCCCGAAAACGTTCGTAACCTTATTTATACCGGCAGCGAACAGACTGCGGAAATACACGTTTCCGAGCTGTGCGACATAAGCGGAAACAAAGCTAAAGATGCGGGAACGTACACGGCGACGGTAAGTTTGAAAGACAGCGTCAATTATACCTGGGAGGACGACACGGTGGATCCCGTGACGGTGGAATGGAATATTTATACCCTTTCGTTGAGCGACGGGGAAGAGGTTTTGCAAAACTATGTGGCAGGCACGCCTTTGCCTTCTCCGCAGAAAGAAAATTACTTTTTCGACGGTTGGTACGCAAGTCCCGATTTCAGCGGAGAGAGGATATATTCGTTGAATGAGCTCGGAGAGGATACCGTGCTTTACGCAAAATGGAGCGAAATACCTCCCTCGGGAGACGGAGAACCGGCAGACGGAAACGACGGATTGCCGGTGGGGGCGATAGTTGGCATAGCCCTCGCCTGTGCGGGAGCCGTGGCGGCGATTGCGATAATCAGCGTCGGACTGGGAAAAAGAAGTAAGATAAAAAGAGACATCTGATTTCGAAAGGAAAACATAAAGGAAAAAGCACCCTTGGCGGGTGCTTTTTCTATTAGCAGAGATTCCTTTATCCCATGATATAAGAGAAGCTTGCCGCAGTGTTGGAACAGGTAATGAGGGTGAACAATATCGTGTTGATGAATGCGCCCAGCCAGATGTTTCCGGTTTTTGCGGTCATTCTTCTGGAGATAACGGTAGCTATGGCGAGAATGGGGATCATCGGGAAGAGTACGATATAACCCAAATCCATTTCAGGCTGCCACATTTCTCCGGTGGTGGTGAAGGTGCCGTATTGGATAGCCACTACCAGCAGAACTCCGAAGATATTGAAGAATACGTTTATCAGTATGCTTGCCCATTCGGGGAGGTTCTTGGCACGGTAGTTTTCGTTGAAGATAGCGCTCACGATGAAGAATATTCCGAAGAAGACGGAGTATCTTACGATAGTCGGGAGCAGCACTCCGAGGTCGAATACCTTAACGGCGAACGTCCAGATACGGAAGTCCACTTTCCAGATAGCCCAGTTGAGGAACAGCAGAGCAAGCAGCAGTCCTACGACGGTCAAAGCGAGGACAAAGGTCTTTACCAGTCCGCCGAAGCCCGATTGCAGACGAGCCGAAGCGAAGGGATTTTCGGTATAGGACGAGCCTTGTTCTTTGTATCTTATCTTGTTGATTGCGCCGTTGACGAACCAGAAGAAGAGGATCACCGCAACCGAGAACAACGCCACGCATACCGCCCACATAGCTACCCAGTTGGTGGTATCCTGCGGATAGAGCTGGGTATTGGGGAACCATTTGTCGCCGTATTCGGTGTAGATGGAATTGATGGAAAATCCGCTGAAGAGGGCTATACCTATTGCGCCCAGCCAGTAAGTGAGGTTTTTCTGAATACCTTTCAGAGGTTTGGCTTCGGGAAGAGCGTTGTCCACCCAAACGAGGGTACCGTCTTCGGTAGCGACCTGTTTACCTTTAAGACTGCGGAAGAAAGGCACTCTGAGGAGCAGGCTGACCATCGGGAATATCAACGCAAAGAAAGCGATAAGACCGATGAGAGAGAACATTTCCTTGACCCACCAGGTCTGGTTGCCTTCGGAAATATATTCGAAGCCGTTGGGGGTTCCGAATGCGCTGTAGAAGAAATTGACTACGGCGTTTGCGCCTTCCACCGAGCAGTGGTTCTGAGGATGAACGCCGTCGATTTCGTAGATAACTCTGAACGCTCCGTCCACTTCCTGTCCGCCCGTGGTTTCCACGATCTGACCGTTGACGTAGATGGCTTTGTTGACTACGCTGTCGCCGGTTTCGCCGGTGAAGGTTTTTGCGGCGTTGGAAGTGAGCCATTCTCTGGAAATTATGCCGGCTTTAGGATCGGTAAAGAAGAATTCGTCGTCCTTGGCTTTCAGAAATCCTACGTCCACGTCGGCTCCTGCCATAAAGAACGTACTCCAGGCTTGCATAAGTCCCGCGCTGACAAGGCCGAGCTGTATATCTTGTGCAAGAACGGAGGCGGTTGTCATACCGCCCATAGAGTGACCGGAGATACCTATTTTATCCTTATCTACGTAGTCGAGGTTGTAAACGTATTTTACCGAGTCGTAAAGTCCGTTCGTCGCCATAAGGGCGTCGGTAGAACCGCTGTTTTCGTAGTTACCGTGACCTTCTCTGTCCACGGTCAGCACGACGAAACCTCTTCTTGCAAGTTCGATTGCGTTCTGAAGTTGCATTTCACGGTTGTTGAGATACCCGTGGGTAAGCACTACGGCGGGCAGAGGGTTATCTGCGGAAGCTTCTTTCGGCTTAAAGAGTATACCGCTTACCACTTTACCTTTTATAGTTTCGGTTTTAACCGTTTCCGTGCCTTCGACAACCGTCACCACGTCCTTGGTGCCTTCGTTGGTTTCGTCACGGAGATCGGTAACTTCCACCGTCCAGCCGTCGGACTGGATGCCGGAAGCGATAAAACTGCTCAAAAATATAACGGCAAGGCAAACGATAAGAAATATAACTGCGACTTTGTTTTTGGTGAAATAATTTTTCAAACCGTCTTTGAAATAGTCCATTTTCGTCCTCCTTTAAGTATAAAAAGTTGATTAAATATGTTTTTGCGGTAAATTTTCACCTCCTCAAGGCACCGCCTGCCTTATGAATTTATTTTTCTACTTTTATAATACGAAAATTCAAAAGTCGTCACAATTGACAAAACCTGCAAGATATAGTATAATTTTGTTGTATAATTTTATACTTTTTTGTGTCCAAGGGAGAAATACAGACGCAAGGAGGTCTTATGCCCGATAAAAAATTGATTAAAATCGCTCCTTTGGATAAATTAAAAATTATCCTCGATTCCATGGCAAAAGCGACCGGAGTAAACTTATGCGTACTCGATACCGTAGGGAACGTGGTGGTATATCCTTGCAACGATTCGCATTTTTGCAAAACGGCGAGGCTTAATCCCGAATTAAGGAAAAAGTGTCTCACGGCGGCGGCTCATTCTGCGTTCGAGTCGGCGCGGGAAAGGAAAACTCTTATATACAAATGTTTTTTCGGACTGACCGACTTTTCGGTACCTTTATATTACAAAGGAGAATATATCGGAGCCATCTGCGGCGGTTCTGCCAGATGCGGTTTAGCCGAAGACCGTTACGACTATTGTCAGCCTTTGCTGAATATGGACGATTATCCCGAGCTGAAAGAAATTTTTAACGCAATGCCCGATTTAGGGGAAGAAAAATATTTTTCGATAGTACACCTGGTAGAAAACCTCGTGGAATACATCAATCAGAACGGACTGATGTCTACTATGAAAAAACTGGACGCAAAGAAAGCCACCGGCCTCAACAAATTGCAACCGGCGATACAGTATATCGAAAACAACTATAAGGAAAACATAAAAATTTCCGACCTTGCCTCTATGTGCTTTATAAACGAAACGTATTTTTCCAGGCTTTTCAGTACCACGGTAGGCAGCACGGTATCGCAGTTTATTCTGGAAAAACGCATTCTGAAAGCCAAGGAGCTTCTGAAAAATAAGGGGATGAAGATACAAGCCGTAGCGGAAGAAGTCGGCTACGACGACCCTGCGTATTTCGTACGGAAATTCAAACAGGTTACCGGGGTTGCGCCGTCGGTTTACCAGTCTTCTGCGGAATAATTTTTGAGTTTTCGGCAGGGCGATTTTAGAAATTCGAGGAGATTTATGGACAGGGGAAGCGTCACGACTAAAGAAAGGATAACGGGTTCGCTTTTAGCCGGAGCGGCAGGGGACGCTTTGGGTTATCAGATAGAATTTGCTCGGAACGTCAAAGATAAACAGGTGACGGATTTTCTTTCGGGGGAGGGCAGGATATCCGACGACACGCAGATGACTCTTTTTACCGCAAACGCATTGTTGTATCACGTTGCGGCAAAGGAACGTGGCAAAGTCGTTTCCGCCGAAAGAGCGATATATTTGAGCTATCTCGACTGGCTGGAAACGCAGAACGGAGAAAAAACGCAAGTAACCGTTTCGAGGATAAAATCCTTTACCGAACTGCATCAAATCCGTCACCCCGGAAGCACCTGCCTGACCGCTTTAGGATCCGGGATATGCGGAACTTTGGAAAAACCGATAAACGCAAGCAAAGGGTGCGGCACGGTAATGAGGGTGGCGCCGATAGGGTTGTTTTACGAAGACGCGGCATTTTGCGGACTGTTGAGCGCAAAATCGGGCGCCGTCACGCACGGTCACGAACTGGGGAACATTCCCTGTATGCTGGAAGGCATACTTCTGAACATTCTGCTCCACGAAGAAACGACCTTTGAAAAAGCGTTGGGAAAGGCGTTGGATATTTTCCGAAAGGAAAGCGTGATATTTTCCTCTCATAACGTAAAATATTTTTCAGAAATGACCGATAAAGCGATAGCGCTTGCCGCAAAAAACCTTTCCGATCCCGTAGCGATAAAGGAAATAGGGGAAGGGTGGGTAGCCGAAGAAGCGTTTTGTATAGCGCTCTACGCCTGTCTGAAATATTCCGACAACCTTACCGACGCCCTTATAGCGTCCGTTAACCACGACGGGGACAGCGACTCCACGGGAGCGGTAACGGGGAACATACTCGGAGCGTACCTCGGGGAAAATGCCATAAGCGAACATTTCCTCAACGTGGAACTAAGGGAACAGATAACGGAATTATCCGACGACCTGAGCGAAGCCAAGTACCGCCTGAAAGCAGGGCAACCTCTCGGGGAACTTATAGCCAAATACTACGATAATTTGGAATAATAGTTCGGAATAATAGTTCCGAAATAACCTTTTTACAACAGTTACATTCCGCTTTTAGCTGTAATTTACGATAATAATTACAATTTAGCGGTCAACTGCGAGATTAAAACAAGACTTACAAAATAAGGGCAAAGGTTCAAAGAAATACGATGCGTTCTAAAATAAAAAACACCCGTTTAAGGGTGCTTTTTGTATATTGGAGCGAATGATGGGAATCCCTCGCACTCTCGCATATTTTAACAGGGCTCTCAAAAAAATACCCCATAAAGCGTACCGCTTTTCGGGGACCCCGAGAGAAAATCCCATAAAGCATACTGCTTTACGGGGACCCCGAGAGAAAACCCCATAAACCGTACCGCTTTATGGGGGCCCCGAAGAGAAACGCCCCAAAAAACTTTGTTTTTTCGGGGCTCTCAAAAACCTGAATGAGCGGAGTGAAGCAAGGTTTTTGGGAAAGAGGAGCAACAGACCAAAAGACGAAACGGACAAATGGATATTTGTCTGTTGAGGTAAAAGGTCGAGGAGAACAGGGCTCCCGAAAAGATACCCCATAAAGCGTACCGCTTTTCGGGGACCCCGAGAAAGAATGAGCGGAGTGAAGCAAGGTTTTTGGGAAAGAGGAGCAACAGACCAAAAGACGAAACGGACAAACGGATATTTGTCTGTTGCAACAAAGGTCTTGTTGCGACGAGCGTATGACGGCATACAATCAACGATATCAACTATTTAGAAAAGCAAAGAGAAATCAAGTGCGGACGTAAAGGAGCATACTAAGTCGTATGTGACTGCAACGCCCGTCACGCAGAAAAAGGAAAAGATGCCGTCTTATCTTCTCTTTGCCCGTCTGTCCGCGGTTCGATTTTCCCATAAACAACTTTTTCATATACAAAAAAACACCCGTTTTAGGGTGCTTTTTTGTATATTGGAGCGAATGATGGGAATCCCTCGCACCAAAGCTACCGCTTTGCGACAGGCCTGGGCGGTATGATGCCATACTATGGCATCAACTACGACGGCAATGTTCTTTGAATTTTCTTGTGCCGTCTATCCGCCCGTTCGATTCCCATAAACAACTTTTTCATATACAAAAAAACACCCGTATGAGGGTGCTTTTTTGTATATTGGAGCGAATGATGGGAATCGAACCCACAACCGCAGCTTGGGAAGCTGCTGTTTTACCACTAAACTACATTCGCACGCTTCGCATATATTATCCTATCACAAAATTTTCCCCTTTGCAAGCGGTTTTTATTTGAATAACTTTACTTTCTTTCGGAGAAATATTATAATTATGAAAATTATTGCGGAGGTTTCGCCATGAATTACGGTTGGATAAAATGTGCTGCTGTTTCGCCCGAAATCAAAGTTGCCGATTGCGCTTTTAACGCCGACGGAATTATTTCTTCCTTGAAATCCCTTGCGGAAAAGGGAGTTAAAGTCGTCGTTACGCCCGAACTTGCTCTTACGGGGGCTACTTGCGGCGATCTGTATTTTCAGTCCGCTTTGCTTGACAGAGCCAAAAAGGAACTTTTCCGTATAGCGAAAGCCACATCGTCTTGCGACGCTCTGTTTTTCGTGGGAATGCCTCTTCGTAGGGGCGGAGCTGTTTATAACGTAGCCTGCGCCCTTTGCAAAGGAGAAATTCTCGGTTTCGTGCCGGGAGGCAATTCTCAGTCCTGCAGATCGAACGCCGACGTTTTCGCCGAAGGTCCTTCCGACGGCGTTATAAATATGGACGGGAAGGATTATCCTTTCGGAACGGATATTCTTTTCCGTCATAAAAGTTACCCCGATTTTTGCGTGGGGGCGGTCATAGGAGAGGACGCCGACACCCCCTTCTCTCAAGGCGCCGACCTCGTCGCTTCGGGAGCTTTTATCTTAGCCCACCTTTCCGCTTCTGCGGAGATTTCGGGGGCAGCCGACCTGCGAAGGGCAAAACTCAAGGAGTACTCGAGAAGGAACCTCTGCGCCGTCGTATCCGCTTACGCAGGTAAAGGCGAAAGCACTTCTTCGGCGGTTTACGCAGGGCACGATCTTATAACCGAAGCGGGGGAAATCCTTACCGAAAACGCACCTTTTGAAAACAAACCCGTCGTATCCGACGTCGACACGCAGTATCTTGCTTTCCGCAGGAGTCGTTTTTACGGGTTTCCGCAAGGGGAAGGGACGATCGTTCCTTTCGACCTTAAAATAACCGAGTCCGCTTTGGACAGGATATACGACGCCTCGCCGTTTTTACCGAAAAAAGACGTCGACGCTTTTTGCGAAAGCCTGTTGAGGATACAGGCGGAAGCGTTGGTCAAACGTATCGAACACACCCGCTCTCAAAAACTCGTCATAGGCGTAAGCGGCGGACTGGACAGCTGTCTTTCCTTAATAGTTGCCGCAAGAAGTAAAAAACTTCTGAATAGATCCTTGGAAATAGTCGGCGTGACCATGCCTTGTTTCGGCACCACCGGCAGAACTTATAAAAACGCCTGCCGACTGGTGAATTTACTGGGCGCGACCCTAAAGGAAATAAACATCAAAGAATCGGTGGAAAAACATTTTGCCGATATAGGACACGACGGAACGCCCGATACCGCTTTCGAAAACGCGCAGGCGAGGGAAAGGACGCAAGTGTTGATGGATTACGCAAATATGTGCAACGGTCTGGTTATAGGCACGGGGGATCTGAGCGAACTCGCCCTCGGGTGGGCTACTTTCAACGGTGACCACATGTCGATGTACGCCACCAACGGTTCGGTTCCGAAAACGCTGATAAGAGTACTCGTCGGTTACGAAGCGAAAATGTACGGAGAGGAGCTTGCCGAGGTACTTTCCGATATTCTGGCAACTCCCGTCAGCCCCGAACTCCTCCCTTCCGACGACAACGCCATAGCGCAAAAGACCGAAGACATAGTGGGTCCTTACGAATTGCACGACTTTTTCCTCTATTATGCCGTCAATTACGGATATTCCCCGAAAAAAATTCTTACCGTCGCCGAAAAGTCTTTCGAGGGCGTATATAATAAGGATATAATAAAAGCCTGGCTCAAAAAGTTCTTTTCCAGATTTTTCGCTCAGCAGTTCAAGCGTTCCTGCCTGCCCGACGGACCTTCGGTAACCTCTGTCAATATTTCCTCGGCAGGGTGGAAAATGCCTTCCGACGCTTGCGGCGCAAGCTGGACGGACGAATTGGATTAACTTGTTTTTTCTTCAATCGTGCTTATGCCTCCCTCAAAAGGAGGCATTTATATTTATGCAAATATTCACGAATATTTTTAATTTTATGCATAAATTATGCTTAAAAAAGAAATTTTAATCTTTTTTTATAAATTATTGTGTATAAACGCTTGCCAAACGATTTTTGCGGTGGTAATATAGGTTTAACAATCTTAAAGGAGAGGTAAACAGTTATGAAAAAAGTAATTATTTCCGTACTTATTTTAGTAGTTGCGATAAGCTGTATTTTCGCATTCACGGCTTGCGCAGACAAATACGATTATAAAATCGGCGTTCAGTCCGGTACCACCGGCGAGTTATACGTAAAGGGCGACGCAGACTGGGGATTTACCGGATTTTCCAACATCGAATGTAAACCCTACAGTAACGGCGGACTCGCCGTGCAGGATATGCTGAACGGTCAGATCGACTTTGTCGTTATCGACGAAGCTCCTGCAAAACAGCTTGTTGCCAGTAAAGAAGGACAGATCAAAGTTATCGATATTGCTCTTACCCAAGAAGAATACGCTTTTGCCGTGGACAAGAACCAGCCCGCTTTACTTGCCGAAGTCAACGAGTTCCTCGCAGCCATCAAAGCCAACGGTACTTTTGAAGCGATCCTCGACAAATACTTTAGCGGCGAAGGCGAAATAGTCGGTGTGGACAGCGCTACCTACGACGCAAGCAAAACCAATCAGCTCGTGGTCGCAACCAACGCCGCTTTCGCTCCCTTCGAATACAAGATCGGAAATAAGTTTGCCGGTATCGATATGGAGATAGCCGCTCTTCTCGCAGAAGAACTCAATATGGAACTGGTTATTCAGGATATGGATTTCGACGCTGTGGTTTCTTCCGTAGGCGCTAACGGCGTAGATATGGCTATGGCAGGACTTACCGTTAACGCAGAACGTGAAAAGGTTGTTAATTTCGCAGACGCATATTACGACGCTTCCCAGATGCTTATCGTTAAAGCCGACAACACCCAGTTTGACGCTTGCACTACCGCTGCCGAGGTAGAAGCAATACTTAAGAAGGCTGCGTAATGAGTATTAAATGGGAACTGTTTTACAAACAGTTTGTCACTTACAAAGGATACGAAACCGTTTTACAAGGACTTCTTACCACGGTGGAAATAGCCGTACTGGGTCTGATAATAGGTATAGTTATAGGTATCCTTATAGCAATCACCAAAGTTTTGCCGCAATATAAACTTGCGGCAAAGATTTTGTCTAAGACAAGCGACGTTTACGTGGGGTTCTTCAGAGGGACCCCTATGGTCGTTCAACTCCTGATAGGGTATTACGTTCTGATGCCCGCTTTGGGTATCGTCGCCGACGCAACCGTCGTTGCGATAATCATATTCGGCTTAAACAGCGGAGCTTACGTTTCGGAAATTATGCGAGGCGGTATTCTTTCGGTGGACCCGGGACAGCTGGAAGCGGCGAGAGCGTTGGGGTTGGGTTATGCCAAGTCCATGGGAAAAGTAGTCATTCCGCAAGCGATTAAAAACATCCTGCCTACTCTCGGAAACGAATTTATCGTCCTTATCAAGGAAACGTCGGTAGTAAGTTTTATAGCGGTCGTGGATCTGACCAAGGCGTTCCGTTCCATAGCCGACGCCAACTATGAGTATATTATTCCCTATCTTTTGCTTGCGGCGGTATATCTTGTTTTGGTTATACTTATTACCGTAGGAATTAAACTTTTGGAAAGGAGGTTGAGCGTAAGTGACAAACGCAGATAACGTAAACCTCGTTCAAAATACCGAAGAAAAAGTCGTTTCGGATGTCGTTACGCAAAACGAGATTAACGATAATCTGGTGGAGACGGTAAACCTCGTCAAGAAATTCGGCAATTTACTGGTTTTGGACGATATTTCGGTAGGGATAAAATTAGGAGAAAGGGTAGCGATCATCGGCCCGTCGGGCAGCGGCAAAAGCACTTTTTTGCGGTGTTTGAACGTTTTGGAGGATCCGACGAACGGCGCCGTACTTTTCGAAAACGTCAACCTTACCGATATGAAAATAGACATCAACGCCCACCGACAGAAAATGGGTATGGTGTTCCAGCAATTCAATCTTTTCAACAATCTTTCCATAATCAAAAACATTATGCTCGCACCCGTACAGATAGGATGTAAGGAAATGCGTAAGGCGTATTTCGCCAAGGTATTCTAGCAAAACTGAATACTATCTTCCTGCCGTTGGAAAAAGAGTGGGAAGCCACTAAAAAAATAGTGGAAAATGCGGGTAAACGTATGGTCACTTACGACCCGAAACTCACCGAAAAACGCACCAAGCTCGTCAGGCGGATAGAAAAGGCGGAGCAGACTCTCGCCCGTTGCATTTATCCTCAGCCGAAGGCAGTGCCCGAAATAAAAAAAGGCGGAAAGAAGGCGATAGTTGCCGAAGCGAGAGAAAACGCTTTACGACTTCTGAAAAGGGTGGGGCTGGAAGAGAAAGCCGAAGCCTATCCTTCGACTCTGAGCGGAGGACAGAAGCAGAGAGTAGCGATAGCCCGAGCCCTTGCCATGAACCCGAAAGTTATGCTTTTCGACGAGCCGACCAGCGCTCTCGACCCCGAAATGGTGGGGGAAGTCCTGGACGTCATAAAGGAACTCGCCGACCAGGGTATGACCATGATAATCGTCACCCACGAAATGGGATTTGCAAGGGAAGTAGCTACCAGAGTGCTGTTTATGGACGCAGGAAAAATCGCCGAAGACGGTCCGCCCGAACAGGTGTTCGGCGCTCCGCAGAACGACCGTCTGAAAGAATTTCTTGCAAAAATTCTTTAATCGGGCAAAATTCCTTATAAAAAAATTCACGGGAGAAATTTCTCCCGTTTTTTTTGTCAAGTCGCCCTAATTCGTTTGGAAAAAAAGAGGTTTTGTGGTACATTTTTTATATTGAATTATTTTTACGAGGCGAAAATGTTTAATCTGGACTACTGGAAACAATACGACGAAGAAGTGTTCGGAGCGGTGGAATCCGAACTGTCGAGACAAAGAAACAACATCGAACTTATAGCGAGCGAAAATCTCGTGTCTCCCGCGGTAATGGCGGCTTGCGGAAGCGTACTCACCAACAAATACGCCGAAGGTTACCCCGGGAAAAGATATTACGGCGGCTGCGAATTCGTAGATATAGCCGAGGAAGTCGCCAAGAAACGTCTTTGCGAAATATTCGGGTGCGAACACGCCAACGTGCAACCTCACAGCGGAGCCAACGCCAACTGGGCGGTACAGCTCGCCGTCCTCAATCCCGGCGACACCATTATGGGAATGAACCTTACCCACGGCGGACATCTCACCCACGGACACCCCATCAACGTAAGCGGAAAATATTTCAAAGTGGTACCCTACGGAGTAAACGAGGATACCGAAACCATAGATTACGACGAAGTTATGAAAATCGCTCTCGAGTGCAGACCCAAGCTCATTATTTGCGGAGCGAGCGCATATCCGAGGAAGATAGATTTCCGTGCGTTCAGGGAAATAGCCGACGCCAGCGGAGCGTTTCTGATGGCGGACATTGCCCACATAGCCGGACCGGTTGCTGCGGGATTGCACGAAAGTCCCGTTCCTTACGCCGATTTCGTGACCAGCACCACTCACAAGACTTTGAGAGGTCCGAGAGGGGGCGTTATCATGTGCAAGGAAAAGTACGCCAAAGACATCGACCGAGCCGTTTTTCCGGGAGTACAGGGCGGACCGCTTATGCATATTATCGCAGGGAAAGCCGTGGCTTTCGGAGAAGCGTTGAGACCCGAATTCAAAGAATATCAGAAACGGATCATAGCCAACGCCGCCCGTCTTGCCGCCCGTTTCACCGAAAACGGCATAAGGCTGGTCTCCGGCGGCACCGACAATCACCTTATGCTTCTCGACCTGACGGGAACGGGCGTTACCGGAAAGGAGCTGGAAAAACTTCTCGACGAAGTCCACATCACCGCCAACAAGAACACCATTCCCAAGGAAACGCTCAGTCCTTTCGTTACCAGCGGCTTGCGACTGGGAACTCCCGCCGTCACCACGAGGGGTATGAACGAAGAGGATATGGTTCTCATAGCCGACCTCATTACCGAAGTTATCCGTAAAAAAGACGCCTGCAAAGCCGAAGTTTCGGCGAAAGTAGCCGCACTTTTGGCAAAATACCCCCTTTACGAATAATTTTTTTTCCGTTAAACAAAAAAACATTCCGACTTCGGTCGGAATTTTTTTTACCGATATTCTTTAAGATTCGTCAAAAAAAATAACTGTTGTGTTCAGGCGGCATTTTTGATATAATAAAATAAATATACGATTAAAAACACGAATTTGCCGATATTTCAGGAGGATATTAAAACTATATGAAAATCAGAGAAATAGTTGAATTACTCGGAGCCAAAGTACTTTGCTGCGAAGAAGATCTGGACAACGAAGTGACTTCTGCGTGTGCGTCCGATATGATGAGCGACGTCCTTGCTTTCGTCAAGGATCAGGCGGTGCTTGTTACAGGACTAGCCAATCCGCAGGTGGTCAGGACGGCTCTTATGATGGATATACGTTGCGTAGTTTACGTCCGAGGTAAGAATCCCGACAGCCTGAGCGTGGAACTTGCCCGTCAGAAGGGAATTGTATTATTGAGCTGTGACAAGAGAATGTTCCCGGCTTGCGGTATTCTGTACGACGCAGGACTCAAGGGAGGGGACCTGGCGGTATGACGAACGAAGCGAAACTCCGTTTCGAATTCGACGTGGACGGGGATAATTTTACCTCGGCGGGTACGGCGAGCGAAACGGTTAAATACAATCTTAAACAATTAGGCATAGCGCCCGACATCATAAGACGGGTGGCTATAGTTATGTACGAAGGCGAAATCAATATGGTCATTCACGCCAAGGGCGGAAAGGCGGTGGTGGAGATCGACAGCGACGAAATCAACATTACCCTTAAGGACGTAGGACCGGGGATACCCGATATAAATCTTGCCATGCAGGAAGGCTGGTCCACCGCTCCCGATAACATCCGTTCTTTGGGTTTCGGCGCAGGTATGGGGCTTCCGAATATGAAAAAATACAGCGACAAGATGGAGATCGAGTCGGTGGTAGGGGAAGGGACCACGGTCAGAATGTGCGTTAAGATTCGCTAAAACGCTTAAAAAATCGTAACGCACGGAGTACAAACGTGTTTACGGCAGGTGAAAAATGTCAATATCCAAACAATTACATACCGTTACTTTAGACACCGACAAGTGCAAAGGGTGTGTGGCGTGCATGAAGCGTTGTCCCACCGAAGCCATAAGGGTGCGGAACGGGAAAGCGCAGATCCATTACGAAAAATGTATCGGTTGCGGCGAATGCGTCCGTATTTGTCCGCATAACGCAAAAAAGGCGTCTTTCGACGAATTCGATATTATTTTCGATAAAAAATACAAATACCGCATAGCTTTGCCTGCGCCGTCTTTGTACGGGCAGTTCGAGCATTTGGACAATCTCAATTATCTGGCGGAAGGGCTGCTGAAGATAGGTTTCGACGATATTTTCGAAGTGGCGAGAGGAGCGGAGCTGGTCAGCGAATACACCCGTAAACTTTTCGAGAGCGGAAAACTGAAAACTCCCGTCATAAGCACGGCGTGTCCGGCTATAGTGGAACTTATAATGATCCGTTTCCACAATCTGAAAGACAGGCTCCTCAATCTCCTTACCCCTGCCGACGTATCCGCAAAAATAGCGAGGGAAGAGGCGGTGAAGAAAACGGGTTACAAACCCGAAGAGATAGGGGTGTTCTTTATTTCTCCGTGTCCGGCGAAAGTCCACGCTCTGAAAACCGGGTTATGCGAAAAAAGTCCGGTAGTGGACGGCGTATTAAGTTCCAGCGAATGTTACTTCCGTTTGCTCCCGGCAATGAAAAAGGTGGAAAATCCGAGAGACTTGTCGGAAATAGGCGTATTCGGGATAAGCTGGGCGTTTTCGGGAGGAGAAGCGGCGTCCCTTCTCAAGGACAGGTATCTTGCCGCCGACGGAATGGAAAACGTGTTGAACGTATTGAAGGAGCTGGAAAACGGCAAACTCGCCGAAGGAATAGAATTTATCGAACTCAACGCCTGCGTGGGCGGTTGCGTGGGGGGAGTCCTCAACGTAGAGAATCCTTTCGTGGCGAAAGCCAAACTGATGTCGCAAAGGAAATACCTGCCCATAAGTAAAAATCATCTCGCTTCATACGCCCGTCCCGAGGAATTTTATCTTTGGGCGAAGGCGCCGGAATTACAGGACGTTATGCGGCTGGACGAAAATTTAGACGTCGCTATGGAAAAATTGCAACGGATAAACCGTATATGCGAACTTCTTCCGGCGTTGGACTGCGGCAGTTGCGGAGCGCCGAGCTGCAGGGCGTTCGCCATGGACGTAGCCGAAGGCACCGCAAAACTTACCGACTGCCACCGTATCGACCTGGACAAAATATTGACTTTCAACGATAAATAAGGATAAATTTATATGAAATTAAGGGAAATTATCGACAAACTTCACGCCACTGCGGTCAACGCAAGCGACCTCGACAAGGAAATAGAAGGGGGCTACGCAGGAGATTTTCTGAGTTTCGTAATGGGCAAGGCTCCCGAAAACTGCGCCTGGTTTACCGTTATGAGCAACGTAAACGTCGCAGGAGTGGCGATCCTTGCCGGAACGGGCGTGGTGGTGCTTTGCGAAGGAGCCAAAGCCGACGAAAACCTCTCGGCACGGGTAAAAAGAGAAAATATCGATTTGATAGAAACCGATTACGACATCTATACCGCCGTTCTGAAATACAATAATGCGGATTAGTTACGACTTTCACATACATTCTGCGCTTTCGCCCTGCGGAGACGAGGAGATGACGCCCTGCAATATCGTAGCCATGGCTTCGGTCAAGGGCTTGGACGCCATAGCAATAAGCGACCATAACGCAATCGGCAACGTGAAAACGGCTATGGAATGCGGAGAGGCGTTCGGCGTGACGGTTTTGCCTGCCGTGGAAGTTCAGACCGCAGAAGACATTCACGTCCTCGCTTTGTTTCCCGATTACGAAAAGCTGGAAAAATTTTTCTCTACCCTCAACTTCCCCGATATAAAGAACAAACCCGATATTTTCGGGAACCAGTATTTTTACGACTCCGACAACGAAATCACGGGAGAAGAAACCCGTTACCTTTTGAGCGGAGCGACGGAGGATATATATACCGTTTGTTTAAGGATAAAAGAATACGGCGGAAAAGCCGTCCCTGCGCATATCGACAGGGAAGCCAACGGGATTCTGGCAATTTTAGGTGAAATTCCTCCCGATTTATCTTTCGACGCACTGGAATTTTCCCCTTATGCCGACGAAACGATAAAAGACAAATACCACATTTTCCGTCGCTTNACGCCCACCGTCCGACCGATATCTCCGACCCCGTGAATTTTCTCGAGGCGGAAGAAAATTCCGTCGAGGCCGTTTTTGCGGCAATCTGAATCCCCGAAGCGGGATTTTTAAGTTTATTTTAATAATTTATATTGAAATGGATTTTTTATTATGATATAATTTTATTTGGTTAATTTTTCAGGAGGTTAATATGGGTAAAATAAAACTCACCAAGGTTGCTTTCTCCGGTACTGCCGAACAGGAAGCCGAACTGAGAGCCAAACTCGCCGAAACCAAAAAAATGCAGGGCGGACTTATGCCTTCGTTGCAGGCGGCGCAGGAAATTTACGGCTATCTTCCCATCGAAGTACAGAAGATTATTGCCGAAGAGCTCAACGTTTCTATGGAAGAAATTTTCGGAGTGGCTACCTTTTATTCGCAATTCACGCTCAATCCCCAGGGCAGGTATCAGATTTCCGTTTGCATCGGGACGGCTTGCTACGTCAAGGGAGCGGGAGAAGTTCTCGACAAAATAGCCGAAGTTTTGAAAGTCGAACCCGGCGAATGCACCGCCGACGGTAAATTCTCTCTCAACGCCACCCGTTGTATCGGCTGCTGCGGACTCGCCCCGGTATTTACCATTAACGAACAGGTTTTCGGTAAAGTGACCAAGGACGAAGTTCCGGGGATTTTAAGACCCTACATAGACGGCGAGTAATGCGTGAAATAAGTCTGAATATTCTCGATATTGCTCAAAATTCCGTCAAAGCGGAGGCAAGCAAGGTCGAAATAGGCATTCTTGCGGAAAACAATCTTCTTACAATTTACGTTTCCGACAACGGGAAAGGAATGAGTAAAGAGTTCCTCGCAAGCGTGACCGATCCCTTTACCACCACGAGGACCACCCGTAAGGTGGGGATGGGAATCCCTCTTTTCAAAATGGCTGCCGAAAGCACCGGAGGGAGTTTTTCGATAGAGTCCGAAGTCGGGAAGGGCACCAAGACCACGGCGTCGTTCGTTATCGACAGTATCGACAGAATGCCTCTCGGGAACGTGGCGGAGACCCTCACCAGTCTGATAATGACTTCGCCGCAAATCGATTTTAAATTGATTTACAAGGTGGAGGACAGGGAATTCATATTCGATACGGCGGAATTCAAAACTCTTCTCGAAGGGATACCCATAGAGAGCGTCGAGATCGTCAATTATCTTAAGGAATATTTGGACGACAACATAAAAATTGTAAACGGAGGAATGGATTTATGAAAACATTGGCAGACCTGAACGCCATCAAAGAAAGAATGAGAGCGCAGATAAACAACCGTGCGGGCGTGGACGACAGCAAGGATATAAGAGTAGTCGTCGGCATGGCCACCTGCGGTATAGCCGCCGGAGCCCGTCCCGTTCTGAACGCTTTTCTGGAAGAAGTTTCCAAAAGGAACCTCACCAACGTAAAAGTCACCCAGGCAGGATGCCTCGGTATGTGCAAACTCGAACCCATGGTGGAAGTATTCGTACCGGGGAAAGAGAAAGTCACCTATGTCAAACTTACCGCAGACGCGGCCAAACAGATAGTTGCCGAACATATAGTAAACGGCAATCCCGTACTCAAATACGTTATAGGCAACGAATAATCAGGAGGAAACAAGATGTTTAGAAACCACATACTTATCTGCGGCGGAACGGGTTGTTCCAGCGGCAACAGCCACGAAATCGCCCGTCTGATGGAAGAAAAGCTCAAAGCCGAAGGTCTGGAAAACGAAGTTAAATGCATTATGACCGGTTGTTTCGGACTTTGCGCCTGCGGACCTGTCGTAGTCGTTTATCCCGAAGGAGCGTTTTATGCTCACATTAAACCCGAAAACGTCAACGAGATCGTCGAAGAACACATTATTAAGGGCAGAATAGTCACCCATCTTCTTTATAAAGATCCCGAACAGGTGGAGAAGGAAACGGTCAAGTCCCTCAACGAGACGCAGTTCTACAAGAAACAGACCCGCGTCGCTCTCCGTAACTGCGGACTTATCGACCCCGAAAATATCGACGAATACATAGCTTACGACGGTTATCAGGCACTTGCGAAAGTGCTTACCGAATATACTCCTCAGGACGTCATCGACATTATAAAGGCGAGTGGACTGAGAGGAAGAGGCGGCGGCGGTTTCCCCACCGGCGTGAAATGGCAGTTCGCCAAAAACACCCCCGGCGACGTCAAATACGTCTGCTGTAACGCCGACGAAGGCGATCCCGGTGCGTTTATGGACAGGTCGGTACTGGAAGGCGATCCCCATGCAGTCATCGAAGCCATGACCATAGCCGGTTACGCCATCGGCAGTCACCAGGGTTACGTTTATATCCGTGCCGAATATCCCATAGCCGTCAAGAGACTTCAGATAGCCATTAACCAGGCGAAGGAATACGGACTTCTCGGTAAAAACATTCTGCAATCCGGTCACGACTTCGATCTGGAGATCCGTCTCGGCAGCGGCGCTTTCGTTTGCGGCGAAGAAACCGCTTTGATGACGAGTATCGAAGGACACAGAGGCGAGCCTCGTCCCAGACCTCCTTTCCCTGCGGTAAAGGGACTTTTCGGAAAACCCACCCTTCTCAACAACGTCGAGACTTATGCCAATATCTGCCAGATCATTCTAAAAGGAGCGGACTGGTTCGCTTCCATGGGAACGGAAAAGAGCAAAGGCACCAAAGTTTTCGCTCTCGGCGGCAAGATCACCAATACCGGTCTCGTGGAGATCCCGATGGGAACTCCTCTCCGTACCGTTATAGAAGAAATAGGCGGCGGTATCCCCAACGGCAAGAAGTTCAAAGCGGCTCAGACCGGCGGACCGAGCGGCGGTTGCATCCCTGCTCAGTATCTCGATATTCCCATCGACTACGATAACCTCATTTCCATAGGAAGCATGATGGGAAGCGGCGGGCTTATCGTTATGGACGAAGACAACTGTATGGTGGATATAGCCAAGTTCTTCCTCCAGTTCACCAAAGACGAATCCTGCGGTAAATGTACTCCCTGCCGCGTAGGCACGCAGAGACTTCTGGAATACCTGGAAAAGATCACTTCCGGGAAAGCCACGATGCAGGACCTCGACGATATGGAAGCGCTTTGCTATTATATTAAGGATAACGCTCTTTGCGGACTGGGTCAGACCGCACCCAACCCCGTATTAAGCACGTTGCGTTATTTCCGAGACGAATATGTCGCTCACGTCCGTGACAAAAAGTGTCCGGCAGGCGTCTGCAAGAAACTCGTCCGCTTCGAAATCACCGACGCTTGTAAGGGTTGTACGGCGTGCGCACGCAAGTGCCCCGTCAACGCAATCAGCGGCAAAGTCAAGGAGATCCACACCATCGACCCGTCCAAGTGTATCAAGTGCGGCGTATGTATGGATACCTGTAAGTTCAACGCCATCGTGAAGAAGTAGTCCGGAGGAAAGTTAATTATGGAAAATATGGTAAATTTGAAAATAAACGGAAAAGACGTAAGCGTTCCTGCCGGGACCACTATACTGGACGCGGCGAGGAAAGCGGGGATCCGTATCCCGACGCTTTGTTATCTGAGAGACATCAACGCCATCGGCGCCTGCCGTGTGTGCGTGGTGGAAGTCAAAGGGGCGAGGAGCCTGGTGGCAGCCTGCGTATATCCCGTGTCGGAAGGTATGGAAGTCACCACCAATTCCAAGAGAGTGTTGTCCAGCCGCAAGACCACGGTGGAACTTCTGTTGAGCGACCACAATCAGGACTGTCTGCATTGCGTACGCAGCGGTAACTGCGAGCTTCAGACTCTCAGTACCGAGATGGGGTGCGAAACCGGCAAATACAGCGGAGAAACCAATAAGTTCGATATAGACCTCAGCACTCCGTACCTCGTCAGAGACAACAATAAATGTATCCTCTGCCGTCGTTGCGTTGCCGCCTGTAAATATTACCAGGGCGTTAGCGTGATCGGCGCCAACTCCAGAGGTTTCGATACGCATATCGGCTGCAGCTTCGAGAAGAGCCTGAGCGAAGTGGACTGCGTAGCCTGCGGACAGTGCATCAACGTATGTCCCACCGGAGCGTTGAAAGAAAGAGAGGAAATCGACGACGTCATAGCGGTTTTGAACGACCCGTCCAAATACGTTATATTCGGAACCGCTCCCGCTACCAGAGTGGGTATAGGAGAAGAATTCGGTTATCCCGTGGGAAGCAACTGCCAGGGCAAGATGGTAGCCGCCATCAGAGCGTTGGGCGCAGACGAAGTTTTCGACGTGGACTTTACCGCAGACCTTACCATTATGGAAGAAGGTACGGAATTTTTAAGCAGAGTCAAGGAAGGCGGCGTGCTTCCGATGATGACCAGCTGTTCGCCTGCCTGGATCAAGTTCGTGGAACATAATTACCCCGAGCTTATCCCCAATCTTTCCACTTGCAAATCTCCGCAACAGATGTTCGGGGCGATAGTCAAGACTTATTACGCAGAAAAGATAGGAAAGGATCCCAAAGACATAGTTGTGGTAAGCGTAATGCCTTGTACCGCTAAAAAATTCGAGAAGAACCGTCCCGAAATGGCGGCTGCCGGAGTGCCGGACATCGACTACGTTCTCACCACGAGAGAGCTTGCCCGCCTTATCAAAAAGAACGGTATTATGTTCAACGAACTGGAAGACGCCGAATACGACTTGCCTCTCGGCATAGCCAGCGGTGCCGGACTTATCTTCGGCGTGACAGGAGGCGTTATGGAAGCGGCGCTCCGTACCGTTAGAGAAATTCTGGAAAACAAGAGTTACGGCAAAATTAATTTTACCGACGTAAGAGGAGCTAAAGGTATCAAGGAAGCTACTTACAAAATTGCCGGGATAGAAGTTAAAGTCGCAGTGGCAAGCGGTCTTGCCAACGCCAGGATCCTTTGCGACCAGATCAAGGAAGGGAAGTCTCCCTATCACTTCATCGAAATAATGTCCTGCCCGGGCGGTTGCGTGAACGGCGGCGGACAGCCGATCAAGACTGCCGACGTCAGGAACAATACCGATTACAGGGCGTTGCGTACCAACGCTATCTACGATACCGACGAAAAGATGAAACTTCGTAAGAGCCACGATAATCCCATTATCAAGGAACTTTACGAAACCTATCTCGGTGAACCGAACGGACATAAGTCTCACGCTATTTTGCATACAAAATATATTGCGAGAAGCAAATACTAAGATTTTTCAGAAAAAAGGGGACTAGCGACGTCCCCTTTTTCGATGCCGTACTCCGATTTATGACTATTGACTTGATAATTAAATAAGAGTATAATATATATATTAAGGGGAGTATTCTCTTAAATTTATAAGACGGAGGTCTCTATGAAAGTTGCGAAAGTAGTATTATCCGTACTGATAGTTGCGGCGGTCGTATTCGGAATGGTCGCTTGTACGCCGACCGGCGGCGGACCCGGCGGGGATTCGACTACGCCCGGCACTACTCTTACGCCCAAGTCCATTACATATATCAAAGATATAACTAATTACGGACAGGAAGCCCGTTACTACGCTGCGGCTGCGGTCACATATGCGGATACGACTGCGGAAAGAGCGAAACTTCAGACCCGTATCGACGAAAAGAAAGCCGATCTCGAAAGCGGCGACGATACCTCTTCCATCACCAAAATTTTTGCTCATTCCACTGCCGACGGCATAATCAATACTATGAGTAAAGCCGCTCTCCCCGCCGACAAGATGACAAAAACCATCGATTATCTGGCAGGAGAAGAGACGGTCACCGACGATATCATTCAGGCTAAAGTGGACAGCAGAACCTTTTCGGCAACGACGGGGTGGTCGTTCTTTGACGACTGGACTTATTATGAAAAACTTCAGGACAGAGCAGACGCAACCGGTAGCACCGACAACGACAAGGATAACGTAAAAAGACAGTATCGTAATATTTTGGGTAAAGTTTTCGCCATAGGTATGAGTGGAGACGAATTCGCCCGTCTGGCTACTTATATGCTGGCATATGCCACCGACGTGGTGGAAAGCGCCGATATGGCGGGAGCTACTTTGGAAATATCCACCACGATCAACGCTTTCGATACCTACTGTCAGGAAAATCTCGATTACGAAACCCTCGTTTATCTCCGTGCCTTCAACGATTATTATAAGATGGACGGAAGCGATACCGGACTTTCCGACTGCGTGGAACTTTACGGATATTATTACGAATACAACAAAACGAATTACGATTCCCAGAGCGACGAGGACTTTGAAAAGCAACTTAAATACAGCCACCAGGAGACCTTTACCGATTCCGAATGGGAAGATTACGTCCGCATTCAGAGGACGAGCTATACCAGCGCATACCGTTACAGCAATACGTTCTACACCACTTTCTACAATAAACACTTCACTTTCCAGGAAAAAGTGGAAAATCACGAACTCACCGTTTACGGAATGAGCAAATGGCAAAACAAGAGCTATACCGAAGAAATGCGTAACGCCGTCAGAAACAACGGTATGGACGGACAGCTCAACTTCACCGACTGGCTGTGGTGCTATTCCGGCGACAGCACGGTTATGAAAGAATACAACCAAGCCAACACCGCTTACCAAAACGGCAAGAACGGCAGCAACGAACAGGCTAAGGAAGGCGAGTTCCGTTACAATATGGAACAGCTGAAGATGATCAACTACATTCTCACCAATATGTCCACTACCGACCTCGGTCGTACCCTCCGTTTCCAGGTTTACTCTTACAGCGGAGAAGTGGTGAGCAGCGCAACGTCCTATCAGAAGGATTCCATTTTGGTCGGCGTAGGCAAGAAAGAACCCGCAGACGTAACCAGTCTGGAGGCGGGATTGCCGGCAGAAGACGAAGTAGCCTACGTTCAGGGCAAGATAGGAGCTATCCTCACTCAGCTCAGGAACTCTTACACCTCCGCCAACGTGGACGAAAAAGCCAACAGCGCCGCAAGCCAGCCCTGGAAAGCGATGCAGGGAGAAGTTCAGACGGCTATCGATTACGATTACGACACGTTGGAAACCTGGGCGGCTAAGGTTCAGAGAATGGAAGACCTCGTCGTCAAACGTAAATACAGCTGCGAAGCGGCTATCGACGAACCGTGTAAACTTACGCCCAACGAAGGTCACGTCAACTGCACCAAGGAATACGACGAAACGCACAATATCTCCAAGTTCGTTATGAACTACGAGACGGTATTGATGTATATGGCGGGACAGGCGTCCGTGGATTTTCAGGCGACCTCTCCGGCAACGAACAACAAAGCCAACAACTACGTTATAGCCGTATATTCGCCCGACACGCCCGTAACGCTCACTCCGGGATATAACGGAAGCCTCGCTTCTTCCAATCTTACCGGCATAACCTATTACAGCATTAAGGAAATATCCGTTTCCAGCGGAAAGACCTTTGCCGAAAGTATGGAAGAAGCAGAAGCTAACGACAAAAACTGGTGGGCAAACGAGGAGAGCACGGCAACAGGCTCCAAACCGACTAAAGCTAACAGCACCGTTCAGGAGACCGCTCCCAACAATACCACCGGTAATTATACCTACAGTTACACCTTCAAAGGTTGGTATCTCGACACCGAGCTGAAATACGAGTTCAACGAAAACGACAAGATAAGCTGCGATCTCGTGCTTTATGCCGGATACGAAGTCACTAAAAGATAATCAAAAGTAAGCTTAAAAAAAGCAAGCGGCTTTTGAGCCGCTTGTTTTTTGAAAAAACGATATGGAAATAATCAAAGTAAAGAACTTAACGAAATATTACGGTCAGCTCAAGGCGGTGGACGATATATCCTTTACCGTGGGAAAGGGGTCGTTGTTTGCTTTTCTCGGCGTCAACGGCGCAGGGAAAAGCACCACCATAAACATATTGAGCGGAGCATTGAACCCGTCTGCGGGAGAAGTGACGATATGCGGCAAGGCACTGGAAAAAGAACCCGAGGAAGTAAAAAAGCGTATAGGGATAGTTTTTCAGGATTCGGTACTGGACGCAAGGCTTACCGTTAGTGAAAATTTGCGTTCGAGAGCGGCATTTTACGGAATAACGGGGAAAAATGCCAAAATCACCATAGAAAAAATAGCCGAGGAATTCCGTTTGACCGATTTACTTAAACGGCCTTACGGCAAACTCAGCGGCGGACAGAGAAGGCGGGTGGATATAGCGAGAGCCCTTATACACGAACCAGAACTTTTGTTTATGGACGAACCAACCACGGGGTTGGACCCTGCGACGAGGGGGCTGGTGTGGGAGATCGTGGACAACCGTCTCAAAAACGGATTGACGGTATTTTTGACCACCCACTATATGGAGGAATCGGTAAGGGCGGACAAGGTCATCGTCATCGACGAAGGACGAATAATCGTCAGCGGTTCGCCCGACGAATTGAAGAACCGTTACGCTTACGACAAAATGCGTATCGTTACCGACAAAAACGAAACTTCGGAACGACTTCTTTCCGAAAACTTCGGGAATTTCGTGTATAAAAACGGCGCTTACGAAGTTAATATTCCGGACACTTATTCTTCCTTGAAATTTTTACGAGACAACGAAATAAAGGATTTCGAAATACTGAAAGGCAATATGGACGACGTTTTCCTCAACGTGACCGGAAAGAGCATAGGCACATCGGGAGAAGTTAAATGAATAAAAACTCTTTGAAAAACGATTTTTTGGCAACCGTTCAGTTTGCAAAAAGAAACATACTGTTATTTTTCAGGGATAAAGCCACGGTATTTTTTTCGTTACTGAGTCCGCTCATCGTCCTTATGCTTTACGTTTTCTTTTTGGGAGATTTGCAGGTGATGACGGTAAAATCCTATTTCCCCGAAGGCGTACAGGCGGACGAAAAACTCATTTCCGCCTTTGTGGACAGCTGGCTTATCGCAGGTATAATGTGCGTGAGTAGCCTTACCGTCGCCTTGAACTCTATGCTCGTTATGGTCAGCGATAAAGAGAAAAATCTCTTTAAGGATTTTACCTCCACTCCCGTTAAACCTGCGGTGTTGACGTTAGGGTATTTCCTTTCCTTCTATTTCATAACGCTTCTCATCTGTCTTGCCGTTTTTGTCGTGGGGCTTATTTATCTGGCGGCGTCGGGTTCTTTTTATATGACGGCGTCGGACGTGTTCGTCAATATCGGCGTTTTGCTTCTATCCGTGACCAATTCCGTTCTGCTTATGATGTTTGTGATGAGTTTCATAAACACTTCCTCGGCAAGCGGCGCTTTCAGCGGTATTTTCAGTGCGGTGATAGGATTCCTCGTCGGTGCGTACATGCCCATAAGCGCCTTCCCCAAAGGGATAAGATACTTTACCACGGTGATTCCGGGAAGTTCCACGGGAGGACTTTTCCGCAACTATTTTATGAGGGGGACGTTGGAAAAACTTTCCGAAAATATGCCTCCGGCTTTCACCGAGGGCTTGAAACAGGCATTCAGCTTCGAACTGGAATTCTTTTCCTATACTCCGGGAACGGACTTTATGTGGATATACCTTGCCGATACCGCCTTGCTTTTCCTCCTCTGCAACATTCTCGCCGGGATCGTAAGGAAAAGAAAGGGGGTAAAAGTCCGTCCGCAAAAAAAATTAGAAAAAAACAATTGACATAAAAATTTTTAGGTTTTATAATGATAATAACTTAATCGGCTGTGACGAGGACAGTGCGGAAAAGGCGATTTTCAGAGAGCCGTCGGTTGGTGTGAGACGGTATGAGCGTTCCGGCAGAATCACCTCCGAGCCCGCTCGGTGAAAGCGTCAAGCAAGTAATCGGACCGTTTTCCTTACGATAGTAGGATAATGTATTGTTGGATACATGAGTGACCTCGCTTTTACGGGGTAAAGAGAGTGGTACCGCGGATAATTCAAATTCGTCTCTCCATAATATCGGATATTATGGAGATTTTTTTATGTAAAATCTCCCAAAAAAGGAGTACAAATATGGAAAGACTGTATAAAAAGTACGTCAACGAAACTATCGACGAAAATGGAATGTTAAAGAACATAACCTTCAACATTCCCGACACCTTTAACTTCGGCTACGACGTCGTGGACGAATTAGCTCGTCGCAATCCCGATAAGAAAGCAATGGTCTGGTTGGGCCAAAATAAAGAAGAGCGAATATTCACTTTCGGCGATATTTCCCGTTACTCCAATATGACAGCCAACTATTTCCGCGCCAAGGGAATAAGAAAGGGCGATAAAGTTATGCTGGTACTGAAACGTCGGTACGAGTTCTGGTTTTGTATCGTTGCGTTGCATAAACTCGGAGCCGTGACCATACCGGCTACGCACCAGCTTATGAAAAAGGACTTCGTATATCGTTTCAAGGCGGCTCACGTCAAAGCCATAGTCTGCACCCCCAACGACGGAGTTTGCGACGAAGTGGACGCCGCCTGCGCCGAATACGACGGAATACAGTTCAAAGCCGTAATAAACGTGGAAAGAGAAGGTTGGGACAATTTCGACAAGGGGATAGAATCTTACCCCGACACGCTGGAACTTCCCGAAGAGGAAAGACCTATGGCTAGCGAAGATATGCTGATGTATTTTACGTCGGGTACCACGGGTTATCCCAAAGTCGCCACGCATAACCATAAATACGCGATAGGACACATCGTGACCGCAGTATGGTGGCATAACGTAGATCCCGAAGGAATACATTTCACCATTTCCGACACGGGTTGGGGAAAAGCCGTTTGGGGAAAACTCTACGGACAGTGGCTTGCCGAAGCGTGTGTTTTCACTTACGACTTCGACCGTTTCCACGCAGACGATATTTTGCCGCTCTTTGCAAAATACAAAATAACCACTTTCTGCGCTCCGCCTACGATGTATCGTTTCTTTATAAAAGAGGATTTATCGAAATACGACCTGACTTCGCTGAAGTACTGCACTATCGCCGGTGAAGCGTTGAACCCAGAAGTTTTTAAGCAGTTCTATAACGCCACGGGCATAAAGCTTATGGAAGGCTTCGGACAGACGGAGACTACTCTTACCGTCGCCAATCTTATAGGAATGGAACCCAAACCCGGCAGTATGGGCAAACCTAATCCTCAATACAACGTCGATATAGTGGACGAGAACGGTAACAGCGTGGAAACCGGCGTAGTGGGAGAAATCGTCTTGCGTACCGATAAGGAACAGGTAGGACTTTTCAAATCTTATTACGGCGACAGGTCGTTAACGGACGAAGTATGGCACGACGGGCTTTATCATACCGGAGATACTGCCTGGAAAGACAACGACGGATATTACTGGTACATCGGACGTACCGACGATATCATAAAATCCAGCGGATACCGTATCGGGCCTTTCGAAATCGAATCGGTGATTATGGAGCATCCGCTTGTTCTGGAAGTGGCGGTAACGGGCGTGCCTGACCCGGTGAGAGGAATGGTAGTAAAAGCCACCATCGTCCTTGTCAAGGGTGCGGAAGGGAGTGACGAACTGGTTAAAGAAATTCAAAACTTTGTAAAAGAGCATACCGCTCCCTATAAATATCCCCGTATAGTGGAATTTGTCAAAGAGCTTCCTAAGACCATTTCGGGAAAAATCCAGAGAGCAAATTTGAGAGGAGACGAGTTTTAATTCCTTATAACCTCCGACAAAGCAAGCCGCAAATATTTTGCGGCTTTTTTATTTGCAGGCAATAAAAAAAAGGAACCTGTGACGGTTCCTTTTTCGGATATCGAATTAGGGCGGAAATTACGCTTTTCCGTTGCAGCCGAGCACGTTGACGAGTTTGTGACGTACGATCTCTTTGACTGCGTTTCTCGCCGGCCCGAGGTATTGACGGGGATCGAAATGAGAGGGGTTTTCCTTGAAATATTTTCTGATGGTTGCGGTAACGGCCATACGAATATCGGAGTCGATATTGATTTTGCAGACAGCCATCGTGGCGGCCTGACGAAGCATTTCTTCGGGTACGCCTTTAGCTCCGGGCATATTGCCGCCGTATTCGTTGATCTGTTCCACGAGGTACTGCGGAACGGAACTTGCTCCGTGCAAAACGATAGGGAATCCGGGGAGACGTTTTCCGACTTCTTCGAGGATATCGAAACGGAGTTTCGGTTCGCCTTTGAACTTGAAGGCGCCGTGGCTGGTGCCGATGGCTATTGCGAGGCTGTCCACCCCGGTACGGTTCACGAATTCCTGAACCTGATCGGGATCGGTGTAGGCTGCGTCCTTGTCGCTGACGTTGACGGCGTCCTCTATCCCTGCCAGACGTCCGAGTTCGGCTTCCACTACCACGCCGTGGTCGTGAGCGTATTCCACTACGCTGCGGGTGATTTTGATGTTTTCTTCGAAGCTGTGGTGTGACGCGTCGATCATAACGGAAGTAAATCCGTTATCCACGCAGTCTTTGCAGAGTTCGAAAGTGTCGCCGTGATCGAGGTGCAGGCAAATGGGCAGTCCGCTTTCTTCTACTGCGGCTTCTACCATTTTTTTAAGATAAATGGTGTTAGCGTATTTTCTTGCGCCGCTGGATACCTGTAAGATAAGGGGAGCCTTTTCTTCCATTGCCGCTCCGACGACGCCTTGAATTATTTCCATGTTGTTTACGTTAAAAGCTCCGATAGCATATCCGCCTTCGTAGGCTTTCTTGAACATTTCGGTACTTGTAACAAGTGGCATAAACGACCTCCTGATTTATAATTAGGTTTATTATACAACTTTTTAGTCGGCAAGTCCAGTATTGAAATAAATTATTTCGGCGAAAGGTTAATTTTTTGACAAAAGCGGTAGTTTTTATTATAATAAATATATGTTAAAACCAGGCGAAAGACTCGACGATCTCGAATACAAAGGGCTGAAAATCATCCAGCACCCCGACGGATACTGTTTTACTTCCGACAGCGTGCTGATAAGCAATCTCGCAAAAGTCAAACGCACCGACAGAGTGGCGGACATAGGTACGGGCAGCGGGATCATCGCCATACTCGTTGCGGCGAAATTTTCTCCCGAGGAGGTCGTGGGGGTGGAAATACAGGAAAGACTTGCGGATATGGCGAGCCGCAGCGTGGAATACAACGGACTTTCGGACAGGGTAAAAATAGTTTGCGCTCCGGCTCAAGGAGTGGAAAAAATCATCGGAAACAATTTCGACGTGGTAATTTCCAATCCGCCTTACGAAGACGCCGTTTCGGAAAAAAACGAAAAAACCGTGGCAAAAACCGAAATCATGCTGACCGTAAAGGAGACCGTCGCCGCAGCGAACGCTCTTTTGAGGTACGGGGGTTTGTTTTATACCGTAAACAAAGCCCGACGTTTAACCGACGTACTGTGCGCTATGAGAAACGCCAAAATCGAACCGAAAAAACTTTACCTTATTCAACCCAAAAAAGGCAAAGAAATCGACGTATTTATCGTAGAAGGCAAAAAAGGAGCAAAGCCTTCGCTCCTGGTGCCGGAACCGATAACCGTTTACGAAGAAGACAATTTCTACGGCGAGATCGCAAGGAGACTTTACAATAAATGAGCAGACTTTACATAGTGGCAACCCCCATAGGAAATCTCGGAGATACAACCGAACGGGCGAAAAAAGTCCTTTCCGAGGTTGACGTAATAGCTTGCGAAGACACCAGACATACCGCTACGCTGTTAGCCTGTCTCGGGATAAAAAAACCGCTGGTAAGTTATTATAAGCACAAGGAAAAAGAGGGGAGCGAATATCTGGCGGAGCTCGTGGAAAGCGGCAAAAACGTAGCTTTGGTGAGCGACGCCGGAATGCCCTGTATCAGCGATCCCGGGAGCATACTCGTGAAGGAATTTCGGAAAAGAGGTCTGGAGTACACCGTTTGTCCCGGACCGTGCGCATTCGTGAGCGCTATAGCTTTGACGGGAGTCACGGGGGCGTTTACTTTTCTCGGTTTTTTGCCCGAAAAAAACAAAGACAAACTCGATCTGGTCTCCTCGCATAAGGACACCGGAGCCAATCTCATATTCTATTGCGCTCCTCACGACCTCAATAAAAATCTGGATTTTCTGTATTCCGTTTTGGGCGAGACCAAGGTTTACCTCGTGAAAGAAATCACTAAGATATTCGAAAGCGTAAAGGAAGGCAACCTTTCAAACTTGCGGGAAGAGGAGCCGAAAGGCGAATACATCATAATCTGCGAACCTGCGGCGAAGAAGGAAATTTCCGACGAGGAAATAAGGGTAAGGCTTTCAGCCGAAATATCTTCGGGCAAGGATAAAAAAACCGCCGTAAAGGAAGTTACCGAGCGGCTTTCGGTTTCGAAAAACAGAGTGTATAAACTTTCGCTGGAACTATAGCTTTTTTACATTATCCTGCACAAAAGACAGGCGGTCACGGCGCCGAGCAACGAAGTAAAAAGGGATATCGGAATAGCCGCTCCCGACGACTTGTCTTTCGACGTGGAAAGGTAAACCGCGGTAATGTAAAGCACGGTGTCGTTGGCTGCCATAATGACCGACGCACACCTCGCCACATAGCTGTCCACACCGTAATAAGCAAAAATTTTTTCCACTACGGCGAGGCTTCCCGAGCCCGAAAGCGGTCGCAGGATAAGTAACTCGCAAAGCTCTTTTGGGATACCTAACCACGATAAAGGGATAGCCAAAACGTCGCTTATCTTTTGACTCAGTCCCGACGTACGGAATATTTCGATGAGCATGAAAACGGCGGCGAGGTAGGGCAAGAGAGAAATAATAAGAGTCCAGCTTTCTTTAGTCCCTGTGATGAAACTGTCGTAAACGGATTTTCTTTTCAGACAGGCGGCGACGACGGTAAGGAGTATTACGGCGGGGACGACGTAGATCATTTAACCAAAAATCTGACCGCCAGGAAACCGCTGAAGGTACTGACGAAGGTGGCTATGAGGGAGGGCAGTATAATGTCCGTTACGCTGCCGTAGGAACTTCTCATAGCTATTATCGTGGTGGGGATAAGCTGGACGGAAGAGGAATTTATCACGATTAGCATTATGCGGTTTTTTTTCGAGGTCATATTTTCGGCGGCTTTTATTCCGGCAGGGGTGCCTGCGCCGCCCATACCGAGCATATTCGCCGACAGATTCACCGACAGAGCGTGGTAGCAAAGGTCGTTTTCGCCGGGGAACACCTTTTTTGTGACTTTGGACAAAATTCTGCCGAGGAAACGGTCTACCCCGAGTTTTTTCCAAAGGTCGAGTATGGACAGCCACACGGCGTAAACCGCGAAGAGTTTCAAGGAAAAAGTCAAGCCTTCGCTGCCTCCCGTCAACAGGGAGTCGAGAAGCTTCTCGGGAGAAAAAATCAGTAATAGAAGAGAACAGACGAGGAGCACGCCGCTGAAAAAAACATTCATACATTATTTTTATGGGCGAAAACCTCCCGTTAGTACATCGGAAAGAAAGAGGGGAAAAGCCTTCGGAAAGCAAGAGAAAAACGCCGGCGCAATGCCGACGTTTTTCTCAAAAAAGAGGGAACAAAATGAATATGTATCAGCCTTTCGGCTCGGATAAGCGTTTGCTTTTTACACCTCTATTTTAACCCCGACAACATTAAAATAATATTAAATATTTCCGAAAATTTTGTCGGAGAAAGGGAAACGGTTTTTTTTCCGTGTCTTCCCTCGGAAAAATACTCTTGCATTGACTTCTTTTTTAGAGTATAATAACATAGATAATATTTTTATTTATTATCTAATGAATTTATTACGAGGAAAAAGTCAGTATGAAAAAGACCGGAACTCTGTTTCTAATAATTTTCGTTTGCTGCCTATTGACGGCGGCCTTGGCAGGCTGCGGCGGAGATACCTGCAGGGTGGAGTTTTACGTTGACGGCAAGCTTTACGATTATTTCCTCGTGGAAAAAGGCGGATACATAGAAGAGGTTCCCGCAGTGCCGGCAAAGGACGGTATTACGGGCGTCTGGAGCGAAACTTATTTCGAAGTTATCGAGTCGGATATGACGGTTTACGCAGTGTATTCCGAAAGCTATTTTACCGTGACTTTTACCGTGGACGACGAAGTGTGGCAGACTTATACCGTTAAGAAAAACACCGCTCTTACCGCCGTGCCTGCCGTTCCCGAAAAAGCAGGGTTCAGAGGAAGCTGGAGTGTGACCGATTTCTCGAAAGTGGATAGGGATATCAGCGTTTACGCAGTCTATACGGAATTGGTTTCCGCAGTTACCTTTATGGACGGCGACACCGTAATTTCGGTGGAATACGCCGACGGCGGAAAACTTTCTTCGGTGCCTGCCGTTCCCGAAAAACCCGATCTTACGGGGAAATGGGCGGTTAAGGAAAACGGCGTATTTACCGATGCGGATTTTAATTCCGTTACCGGGGATATGACGGTTTACGCTTATTATTTCGCCACGATCACCCTCAACGGTTCCTATTCCGGAGAAGATACTTTCGCCACGGATACGGGAAAAGTCATAGATTCCGTACCTGCCGGCAGCAGGGAAGGTTACGATTTTCTGGGGTGGTATTACGACCCTTATTACCGTAACGAAGCGGTATTCCCGATGTCCTTCGACGGCAACGCCGTGCTTTACGCAAGGTGGGCAGACAATTACTTCGACGAGGGATTTACCTTCGCCGACGGAGCGGTGACCGGGTATACGGGAAGCGAGTCCGACGTTACCGTGCCCTATAAATATATCGAAAACGACTCAGTGGTTTGGGTGACCGAGGTGGCGGAGGGAGCTTTTTCGGGACAGTCTTTCTCTTCGGTGACCTTGCCCTCCACCGTTTCGGAAATAGGCGCCGACGCTTTTGCGAATTGTCCTTATCTCAAGGAAGTCAAATTCGCCGACGGCAGTTTTATAGAAAAAATCGGAGCGAGGGCGTTTTATTCCTGTACGGAACTGGAAGGTTTCGAGTTTTCCGTTTTTACCTCCGAAATAGGCGTTTCGGCGTTCGAGAACTGTACCTCGGTACGGTCTTACGATAACTTCGGGGAATCCGTCTTAACCGTCATTCCCGATTTTGCCTTCAAAAACAATACCGTGCTTGCCGAAATGGTACTGCCCGCAACTTTAACCGAAATAGGAGCCGAGACTTTCGCTTCGGCGGTAAATACCGAGTTCGATTTCGGTAGGGCGACGGCGCTTTCCGCAGTGGGAGAGGGAGCTTTCTTCAGTTGCGTAAATCTTTACGAGTTTGCCGCTCCCGCCCTCGTTTCGATAGGGAAAGGGGCGTTTGCGGATTGCTATTCCTTGCGTAGCGTGACCACGGTCAGCTCGGTGCCCGTCTATACTTTATTCGGCAATACGCAGCCGACTTCGGGAAGATTTTATACAGTGGAGAACGACGGGAAGGTATATTATCTGCCCGAAAGTCTGTTTACCGTTCTCGTTACCCCCAATCCGTATTCCGAAGGTCTTTCGGCGGGACGTGTGGTAAGCGGAGCCTTCAAAGACGTTCGCTCGGTCAAAAGCGTTATACTCACCGAAGGCGTGACCGTCATAGAAGATTACGCATTCGCTACGGACGATTCTTCCGCCCTTTCCGCTACGGAATTTTCCGTTATTTTGCCGGCTGGACTTAAAGAGATCGGCGCTTACGCATTCGAAGGAAGGAACGATCTGAAGAAAATACATTTTCCGATGTCGCTGGAAAGGATAGGAGAAAGGGCTTTTTACAATCTGCAACAATTATCCTCCGTGACCGTGGACGCTAACAGCGCATTCACGTTTGCTGGCAGAGAGGCCTTCGCCGAAACGCAATGGTATGCAAATTATATCGGCGTGGTCAAGCTGGGCAGAGTCGCCCTCGGGATAAGCGAGTCTTACGTTGCGTCGGTAGGGAAATCCGCCCTTTCGGAAGAAGATTTCCGCTCCGTCGATACCATTAGCGAAGGCGCTTTTTACGGGAATTCGCGTATAGCGGCGGTAAGTTTGCCTTCAACGGTAATTTCCGTAGGAGACGAAGCCTTCCGCAACATGAAAATGCTCACTTCGGTTTCGCTGACGGGCAAAGCCGTTCTCGGCAAGAACGTTTTCGGAAGCAATCCGCTCCTTGCGGAAATAAAAATCGGAGCAAGCCGCTTACCCGAAACGTTATTTGCCGTTTCGGAAAACGAAAGTTCAGATTATATTGTCTATGTTAAAGACGAAGTGAATTATTATATACCTGTTTCATTGAAGAAAATAACGATAGTGCCCGACGAGACTACGGAAATAGTCGCAGGAATTTACGAAGGTTTCGGGGCGGTGGAAGAGTACGTTTTAGAGGAAGGTTTTACCGTAATATACGACGGGGCGTTCGCCGACAATATTTATCTCGAAAAAATCACCCTTCCGGCGTCGTTGACGTCCATAGGAATAGTTGTCGACGGAGAGGCGAGGGGCGTGTTCGAGGGGAGCAAAGCGCTATACGAAGTTTATCTGAGGAGCGGATCGGTACTCGCTTACGTCGGAGACAAAGCGTTCTACGAAACCTCTCTGGCGGGATTTTCCTTCCCGTCGTCCGTAATTTACATAGGAGTATCGGCTTTCGAGGGGACGGCTTTGAGAAGAATTTCTTTCGAAGAGGGAACGGAAGAACTCGTTATCGGAGAAAGGGCGTTTTACGATTCCTTCAAAAACGACGTTACGGGTTGGAGTTTCTGTTTGGCGCTTCCCGACAACAACACCGAAATAGGAGCCTACGCTTTCTATAATTGCAGTGGAATAACGGAGCTGACCCTCGGTCAAAACCTTTCCCGTGTGGGAGAATACGCTTTCGCTTTCAACCGAATCTCTTCGGTGACGATACCCGAACAAACGGTATTTTACGAAGAGCTCCAAGGCGAGGACGAGACCGTTTCGCAGACGGTATGCGTTGCTTACGGAATGCTTCAAGGCAATCCTTTACGGAGCCTTACGCTCTATTCGGCGATTATGATAACAGATCTGTTCGCTATAGAAAACGGAGAGGAGATGCCCGCTTTTCTGACCGAATTGAGTATTTTGGGCGGAAACATATCGGACGGACAGTTCAAGGGGCTTAGCGCGTTGCAGACGTTGAGCCTGTCCGACGTGGGCGTCATCGGAGCAAGCGCTTTCGAAGGATGCGCCAATCTTTTGAGAGTCACCGTGCCCCGTACCGTAACGAGTATAGGAGACCGGGCATTCGCCGGTTGTACGTCGCTTAGCGGTTTCGTGTTCGAAGAAAATTCCGCTACCGAAAGTATAGGAGAATATCTTTTCGACGGTTGCGTTATGCTTAAATCCACGGTTTTCCCCGAAAGCGTAAAGAATCAAACTTTTACGGGCGTATTCAAGGGTTGTGTTTCCTTGATTGAAGCGACTATTCCTTCTTCCGTCACCGAAATAGGAGAATACGCTTTTTACGACAACGGAGTACTCGGTTCGATAACTTTACCCGAAGGGGTGGTTTCCGTCGGCAATCACGCATTTGAAAATTGTGCGGTGTTGGAATTTTCGAATATCCGTTTCGACGAGCTTACGACCATAGGAGATTACGCTTTCGCAGGGTGCGGCAGGCTGAAAGGCGTCAAGGCGGAAAGTATATCGCACATAGGAGAGGGCGCATTTTCGGGCTGCGCCGCAATAAAGGAAATTACCGTAGTGGATAAGGCGGTATCTTATTATATCGACATAGAAGAGCTCGTGGCGACGGTCAACGTATCGTCCGCCGCAACGGCAGTCGATGAAAATCTTTTCGACGGTTGTACCGAACTTGCCACGGTCATGCTCTTTACCTCTTCCGACGGGATAAACGATATTCTGGCAGCGATAGCGTCGCAGCTTTCTCCCGAAGTAAAGATTTTCGTTACGGCAGAAGCGTATGCGGCGGTATCCGAGGAATTAAAAACCCTCCTTTCGGGCAGACTTTACGTCAATCCGTCGGAATTACAGGCGGAATACTCCTTCGACGAGAAGACCGATGAAGCTACTTTGATAAGCGCTTCTTTCGACGGCGACACCCTTTTCCTGCCCTCGTACGTCGAAAAGGAAGGACGGGAATATGCCTTGACGGCAATAGGCGACAGCGTATTCAAGGGCAATACCTCGGTAAAAGAACTGATCGTGCCTTTTACCGTCAAAATTATCGGGAATTACGCTTTCAAGAACAGTAAACTCGAGAACGTCCGTTTCGAAATAGGTTCGGTTTTGTCCGTCATAGGAGAGGAGGCGTTCTTCGGCTGCTCGGCGTTGAGGACGATAGAATTGCCCGACAGTCTTACCGAGATAGGGAACAGGGCGTTTTACGAAGCGGTGGCTTTGGAAAAAGTAGAAGCTTCGGGAGAATATTCCCTGCTGGCGAAGATAGGAGAATATGCGTTTTACCGCACCCTGGCGTTGAAGGAAGTCGAGCTGGGCAGGAACGTGACCTTGATTTCGGCAAACGCCTTCAACGGTTCGGGGGTGGTTTCCTTTACCTTGGCGGAAGGGGCGACGGCTTTGATATGCGCAGGGAGTTTCGCCGAATGCGATAAACTCGCCTATGTGAGTTTGCCCGAAAGTTGCAGGGTGGAGGAAGGGGCGTTTCCCGAAGGTATAATCCTCTGAACAGATGAGAGGAACGCACAGGGTCGGTTTACCGATATAATGTTAATAACGGAGAAAATCCGAAAATAAAGGAGATTATATGAAAATTTACCAGGCGAGCGGAGAAGGTACCGTCGAAGTGGAGAATATCGAAACCGCGGAGAGTTCCAAGGTTAAAATAAAGGTCACGCACGTTATGCCCACCGCTTCCGATTTGAACTTTTTTAACGGCAGCGTCAAAAGAGAATATCCGTTCGTGTTCGGACATATGGCGATAGGCGTGATAAGCGACGACCGTCCCGAATACGGATTGAAGAGAGGAACGAAAGTCATCCTCAACCCTTACATCGTGGAACCGTCCGACAGGCTGGACATTCCCGGCAAAGTCCGCACCAGAGGGGTGGACGTGGAAGGGTTTATGAAAGATTTCGTTTTTCTCGACATAGAGGAATTCGTACCTTTCCCCGACGAAGTGGAGGAGGAAGAGGCTATTTTTACCGAAAAGATCGCCCTTGCCATGGCGGCCATCAACAGTTTCAGGGTGGAGAAAGGCGATTATATGGTAATAATAGGGGGCGGCACCGTCTGCAACATAATAGCTCAGCTTGCATTGTATTTCCAGCTGATACCCATACTTATAGACAACAACGACACTCGCCTCGCCAAAGCGAGAGACAAGGGCATTTATTATACCGTCAACTCTTCCGCCGAGGTGCCTTTGGACAGGGTGAAGGAAATTACCGGCGGCAGAATGAGCGAGCATACGGTAATAGAAGTATCCGCCTATAAAAGCGGAGCCTTCCTGTTTGCGCTGTCCAGGACGGGGGGCGACTGCACTCTGATTTGCGAAAACAACGTGGTCAAGAGCTTCGATGCCGACGTCAGCGTGATAAGCCGCAAAATGCTGAAAGTCAAAGGGGTCTCCACCGGAGCTTTCGAATTCAGTTCCGCCATCAATATCCTCGCACAGAAGATATTGAACCTGGACGGTTTTATCGAAAAAAAGGTAGACGTCGACGACATCGAACCTCATTTGAGAGATTTGACGGAAAATCCCGGCAAATTCTATTCCACCTGGGTGGAAATGTAAATTCAGTCGTTTTTCAAGAGCGAACAAAGATTGACTACGTCGCCCGCTCCCAGGACCAGGATAAGGTCGTCGGGAGCGGTTTTTTGCAGCAGACAAGCGGCGACGTCTATGATATTTGCAAAATATTTTTTCGAAGCCGCTTTGACTTTTGCGTAAAGCTCCTTAGCCGATTTTCCTTTATCGGGGGTCTCCCTTGCGGGATATTCTTTCAGGAAGATAACTTCGTCGGCCCCGTCGAAACATTCGCAGAAAGCGTCGAAAAGTTTGGCGGTGCGGCTGTAAGTGTGCGGCTGAAATATCACCCGAAGCTTGCCTGCGACGGGCTTTATCTTCAGAGCCGTGGCTATGGCAGCCCTGATCTCCGCAGGATGGTGGGCGTAGTCGGTGTAGACCTCCGATCCCATGAACACGGAGGTTTTTTCAAATCTTCTTTTTACTCCGGAAAATTTTTGCAAAGCCTCTGCGGTAAGGTCGCAAGACAACCCTGCGATACGGGCAGCGGCGTAAGCGCAGAGAGCGTTCAGGACGTTGTGTTCGCCGGGGACGGATAACTCTATTTGTGCTTCGGGGATACCTAAATGAGAAATTGAGAAACCGAAATAACCGTTTTTATACTCACGAAGGTTTTCTGCCCGAAAATCGTTTTCCGGGCGGAGCCCGAAGGTGACGCATAGGTTGTGTTGCTGTCTGGCGGCATAGTACGGGGTGTCGCCGTTGGTCAGGGCGACGCCTTTGAGACGGGCAGCGTCGAGGAAAGCGTCGAAAACGTCGTACACCTCGGAGAGGGTACGGTAGGTGTCGGGGTGGTCGCTTTCGGCATTCAGGACTATTCCTATATCGGGACGGAGGGACAGGAGACTTTTGCGGTATTCGCACGCCTCGGTAAGGAAATAGGTCTTACCCGTATATATGAAATTTCCGTTTTTTACGGTATCGCCGCCGATATGGCCGTAAAAAGGCAGTCCCGCCGCCGTAAAAATTTCCGCAAGCATACCCGTTACCGTGGTTTTTCCGTGCGTTCCGCCCACGGCGACGGTGTATCGGAACAGCGAATTTATTTCCGCCAGAAAAATTTGCCGTTCTATGCAGGGCAGATTTTTTTTGCGGAGAAAGAGCAGTTCGGGGTGATCGGGTCGGATAGCTCCGCTGTAAACGGTAATATCGGGAGAAAAATCCTGTTCGGGGGGAAGTCCTATTCGTACCCGACAGCCTTTTTCCTCCAGCAAAGGGATTTTTTCCCCGTAATTATCGTCGTAACAAGTGACGGTTTTGCCTTCCGCAAGGCAGAACAGAGCCAGCGAGGACATACTTATCCCGCCCGCTCCTATGAAATGAACGTGACCGAGTTTACCGAAGTCGAGCATAAAATATTTTATGAAGGAAAAATTAGTTTAGTGAAATAAATTTCCGTTTTCCGAAATTTTCTTAACTATGCAAATTTTGTTGACAATGCGAGTTTATTTTTATATAATAACCATACTTCCGTTTGTATGACGGAGACTATGAGGTGAAACTATGAAAGAAAAAATACATCCCGATTACAAAATCGTTGACGTAACCTGCGCCTGCGGAGCCAAATTCAAGGCCGGCACCACCAAGAAGACCGATTCCCTCAAGGTGGAAATCTGTTCCGAATGTCATCCTTTCTATACCGGAAAGCAAAAGACCGTTCAGTCCGGCGGACGTGTGGAGCGTTTCAATAAGAGATTCGGTTCAGCCAGTCTTAAATAGATTAAGTTTATCGATTGACGTCGGTTTTGCCGTCGTCGGTTCGACAGGTCGCAAATAATATCCCTCGGGGATATTTTTTGTTTATAAACAGCGTTTTTTACAAGGGAAGGTTTTTCCCTTCGTACGGATTACAAATTCCTGTACAGGGTGGGGGAAAACTCCCTGTTCCGCATTTACAGGCTTAATGAAAAAGAAAAACAGTTGCAATATCGGCGGACAAGCCGTTTTAGAAGGCGTTATGATGCGGGGGGAAGGCTCCATGGCCACCGCCGTGCGTTCTTCCGACGGCGAAATTCTTTTGGAAAGTTCCCGTTTTACCCCCCTCAAACAGAAAAGCAAAATTTACGGCGTACCTATCGTCAGAGGTATAGTCAGTTTCGCAAAGTCCATGGTGGACGGTATCAGGCTCATTAACCGCAGCGCCGAAGTTTTCGGAGCAGAGGAAGGCGAACCCGGTAAATTCGAAAAGTGGCTCGCCAGAAAGTTCAAAGTCGATATTATGAACGTCGTCCTCGTCGTCGGAGTGGTGCTGGGGATACTTCTGAGCATAGGGCTTTTCGTCGTTTTGCCCCAGCTTGCGGCGACGGGGATTTTTGCTTTAGCTAAACTCGATTCCTCGGGGTTCGGAATGAGTGTGGTTTACAATCTTATCGCCGGGTTCATCCGAATGTTGATTTTCATACTGTACCTGGTGCTCGTCAGTCTTATGAAAGACGTCAACAGACTGTTCCGTTATCACGGAGCCGAGCACAAGACCATTTCCTGTTACGAAAAGGGTTTACCGCTCACCGTGGAGAACGCCCGTACCATGACCACCGTGCACGACAGGTGCGGCACCACTTTTATGTTTATCGTGATGGCTTTTTCCATACTGTTCTTTTCGGTGTTTCCGGTGGAACTTCTCGCAGGCGGCGGAAAGGTGGTCAACTTTATCCTGAGAGTTCTCAGCCGTATAATTATGATACCCGTCGTGGCGGGAATATCCTACGAATTCCTGAAGCTGTTCGCCCGTTACGACAATGCGTTTACGAAGGTATGCAAAGCCCCCGGGCTCTGGCTTCAGAAACTTACCACCAAAGAACCCGACGACTCTATGCTGGAAGTGGCTATCGCCGCTTTCAACGAAGTGCTTTTACTGGAAAGCGACAAAGAGTATCCGACCAAGACCTTCCCGACTTTTTCCACGGTGGAAAAGACGGTGGCGGTGTTTGGAGATAAGTTGGGGAACAAAAACGAAGCCGAACTTATAGTTATGTATCTTACCGGAGCAAAGACCCGTTCCGAGCTTTACGACGGACGGAAAGTGCCTGCGGAAAAATATAAACTCGGAGAAAAACTTTTAGAACGCAGGAAAAAAGGAGCGCCTTTGCAATACGTTCTCGGCACGACTTGTTTTTACGGGTTGGAGCTTCGCACCGACAGCCGTGCGCTGATACCGAGGTTCGATACCGAATACGTTGCGGAAGCCGTGTTGAAAGAAGCCGCTCGTTACGACAATCCCGAAATTCTCGATTTATGCACGGGAAGCGGAGCCATAGCCGTAGCGGTAGCGAAGAACGTCAAATGCAGAATGACGGCTACCGACGTGTCGGCGGACGCGGTGAGTTTATGCAAGGAAAACGCCGAGCTTCTCGGAGCGGAAGTGGAAGTTCTGCAGGGGAGTCTGTTTTCTCCCGTAAAGAAGAGGAAATTCGATATTATCGTTTCCAATCCTCCTTATATTCAGTCGGGAGCGATAGCGGGACTGGATAAGGAAGTACGGGACTACGAACCGCATATTGCGTTGGACGGCGGGCCCGACGGGTTGGATTTTTACAGGGATATAACTTCCAAAGCGGGGAAATATCTGAAAGACGGCGGAGCTCTGATACTGGAAGCGGGAGCGGGACAAGCCGAACTCATAGCGCAAATGCTGGACGGTTACGAAATAAGTTTTGCGTGCGATCTGAACGAACCGCCGATAAAAAGAGCGGTCATCGCCAAAAAGAAGGCGGAGACGGCGGAAGAAAGCGTCGAAAAGGAGTTTACCGTTTCGGAGAAGGGAGCGGAAAAGCTTTCTGCGGAAGAAAACGGGGCTAAAGAGGAGGAATAAAGTGTTTGAAAGACTTGCGGCGATGAAAAAAAGGTTCGAGGAACTGAACGACCTTATAGCCGATCCCGAAGTTATGGCAAAGAGAGAGGAGTGGCAGAAACTGGTAAAGGAACACGCCTTGCTGCAACCCGTCGTGGAAGAGTACGAACGCTACCTCAAGAACGAGGCGGATATGGAAGAGTGCAAAGTCCTTATGTCGGGAGAGGACAAGGAGATGGCGGATTTTGCCGAGAGCGAATATTACGAGCTCAAGGAGAACGGGGAAAAAATAATTTCCGAACTGAAAATTCTTTTGCTGCCGAAAGACCCTATGGACGACAAGAACGTAATCATAGAAATAAGAGCGGGAGCAGGCGGCGACGAGGCGGCTCTGTTCGGAATGGAACTTTTCAGAATGTATCACCGTTTTGCCGAACGTCTGAGGTGGAAGATAGAGGATATCGACGTCAACGAAACCGAACTCGGAGGACTTAAGGACGCCACCTTTATGATAAAAGGGCAGGGCGCTTACAGTAAAATGAAATACGAAAGCGGAGTGCACAGAGTTCAAAGAGTGCCCGAGACCGAATCGCAGGGCAGAGTGCATACTTCCACCATAACGGTGGCGGTTTTACCCGAAGCCGAGGAAGTGGACTTCGAGATTAACGAAAAAGATCTCAAGATAGACACTTACCGCAGCGGCGGAGCCGGCGGTCAGCACATCAACAAAACCGACAGCGCCGTTCGTATGACACATATTCCGACGGGGATAGTGGTGGCGTGCCAGGACGAAAGAAGTCAGATAAAGAACAGGGAAAAAGCCATGAGAGTGTTAAAGAGCCGTCTTTACGACTATTATCAGAGTCAGAAAGACGCCGAATACGCCGCCAACCGCCGTATGCAGGTGGGGACGGGGGACAGAAGCGAAAGGATAAGAACGTACAATTATCCGCAGGGCAGGGTGACCGATCACCGCATAGGGCTTACCGTCTACAACCTGCCGCAATTTCTGGACGGGGATATGTTCCAGGTCATAGAAGCCCTGGCGCTCGCCGATCAGAACGCAAAACTCAGCAAAATGGAATCTTAACGCACTGGAGGGTGTTATGACATTAACAAACGACGTTTTTTTAAGTCAGAAATATCATATTCTGGAAGAACACAGTTACAATTACGAATTGCAGGACGTTAAGGAGCCGCAGCTTTACCGTAATTTTTTCGATTACACGTCCATACCCAAAGTGGCGTTCAACTTCCGTAACGTACCTTTGAACTGTCCGGAAGAAATCTGGATAACCGACACCACCTTCCGTGACGGACAGCAATCCCGTTCGCCGTATACCGCCGAACAGATAGTGGATCTGTTCAAAATGCTCCATAAACTCGGCGGACCGAAAGGAATAGTTAGGCAGAGCGAATTTTTCCTCTACAGCGAAAAAGACCGTAAAGCGGTGGAAATGTGCCAGAATTTAGGCTACGAATTCCCCGAAGTCACGAGCTGGATAAGGGCTAACGAAAAGGATTTTCAGTTAGTCAAGAGTATGGGCGTCAAGGAAACGGGGATACTGGTGTCCTGTTCCGACTACCATATTTTCAAAAAAATGAACCTTACGAGAAAGCAGGCGTTGGATAAATATCTCGGTATAATCAAAGCAGCCCTCGACGCAGGTATCCGTCCGAGGTGTCATTTCGAAGACATAACGAGGGCGGACTATTACGGTTTCGTCATACCTTTCGCAAACGAACTCAAACGTCTGATGGACGAGAGCGGAATACCCATAAAGATCCGTTGCTGCGATACTCTCGGTTACGGCATTACATATCCCGGCGTGTCCCTCCCGAGGAGCGTGCAGGGGATAGTTTACGGACTGAAACACTATGCGGAAATTCCTTCGGCATTGATCGAGTGGCACGGACACAACGATTTTTACAAAGCCGTCGTCAACGCCACCACCTCCTGGCTTTACGGAGCGAGCGGAGTAAACTGTTCTCTCCTCGGCATAGGAGAACGTACCGGCAACTGCCCGTTGGAAGCCATGGCGATAGAATACGCTTCCATCAAAGGCACCACCGACGGAATGGATCTTTCCGTGATAACCGACATAGCGAGGTATTTCGAAAAGGAACTCGACTACGTCATACCGCCGCAGACGCCCTTTGTGGGTAAGAATTTCAACACCACCAGAGCAGGTATCCACGCCGACGGATTGCTTAAAGACGAGGAAATATACAATATTTTCGATACCGAGACCATACTTAACAGAAAAGCCGCGGTCGCCGTGGACAATTACAGCGGACTGGCGGGCATCGCTTACTGGTTCAACGCTTATTTCAATCTGCCCGAAGTCAACAAGGTGGACAAGAAAGACCCCATTGTCGCCAAGATGAAGGAACTGGTGGACGCCGAATACGCCGCCGGACGCACGACTGCGATGAGCGACTACGAACTCAAACAATTCGTCAAAGACCTCGATATGGACTTTTACCGCAAGTTGAAATATCTTTCGCAAAATTAACCTTTCGGGTATTGTGAAAAGCCGTTCGCTGTGTTACAATAATATCGATAATTAAATTTAACCGTTAAAGGAGATTTATATGATAAAGATTATTTACGGAGCCAAAGGAAGCGGAAAAACCAAGAGAATCCTCGACAGTGCCGAAGTGGCGTTGAGAACCACCAAAGGTGACGTCGTTTTCCTCGCCGCAACCAGCCGTTACAGAATGGAAATCAAACCGCAGATCCGTTTTATCGATACCATAAACGAAGGTATCGGTTCCAAAGACGCTCTTATCGGGTTCCTGAAAGGGTTGCTTTGCGGTAATTACGATATAGAATACATTTTTATCGACGGGTTCTACAAAATGATGGGAGTGACCCTTGCCGATCCGTCGGTTGCGGAATTTTTCTTAGCTTTGGAACAGCTTTCCGACAACGTGAATTTCGTCCTGACCGTGTCCTGCGACAAGGAAGAAATGCCCGCTTTTATCGCCAAATACGTGGACTGACGGAGGAACAATGGAGTTTTTCAGCACGAGAGGAGCCGGCCCCGTAAGCGGGGCGCAGGCCATTATCGACGGAATAGCCAAGGACGGCGGGCTTTATGTCCCGTCGTCCTTTCCTAAAATTACGACGGAAGATTTACGGGATTTAGCCCAGCTGGAGTACTACGAAAGAGCGGCGTACGTTATGAGTCTTTATCTTACCGATTTCGACTACGAACAGTTAAGGGAATTCGCCAAAAAAGCGTACGACCGTTTCGACGGCGATCCCGCGCCCTTGGTAAAGGTGGACGACGACACGTTTATTCTGGAACTTTGGCACGGACCCACTCTTGCATTCAAGGACATAGCGCTTACGATGCTTCCTTATCTTATGACCTCCGCCAAGACCCGTCTCGGGGACAAGAGCAAGACTCTGGTGCTGGTCGCTACCAGCGGAGACACGGGAAAAGCGGCCCTGGAAGGGTTCAAGGACGTGGAAGGGACGGAAATAATCGTCCTTTATCCCGAAGACGGCGTCAGCGATATGCAGAAGAAACAGATGATAACCACCGAAGGCGGCAACGTCGCCGTGGTGGGCATAAAGGGAAATTTCGACGACGCTCAAAGGGCCGTCAAAAAGATTTTCGCAAGCAAGGAAACGAACGAAAAACTCGCCGCTATGGGGTACGAACTCAGTTCGGCAAACTCCATAAATTTCGGCAGACTGGTGCCGCAGATAGTTTATTATATATCTTCTTACGTCGATTTGATGGCGGCGGAAATAGTGGACGAAGGGCAGGAAATAAATTTCGTGGTGCCCAGCGGCAATTTCGGGAACATCTTAGCCGGTTATTACGCCAAGAAAATGGGCTTGCCGATCAAGCAGCTGATCGTGGCAAGCAACAAAAACAACGTCTTGACGGAGTTTTTCACAAGCGGCGTTTACGACGCCAACAGGGAGTTCTTCAAGACCATGAGTCCTTCTATGGACATACTGGTAAGCAGCAATCTCGAAAGGCTTTTATACGAACTCGGCTCCCGCAATCCCGATTACGTCAAGAGTCTGATGGCTAAACTTGCCGACGGAGGGTATTACACCGTGGACGAGGACGACCTGTACGACAAACTGCCCGAGTTTATAGGATATTTCTCCACCGAGGAGGAGACCGCCGAAGTTATCGACAACTTTTTCGACGAGTACGGATATCTTTTAGATCCTCATACGGCGGTAGCGGTCAGCGCCTTGTTCAAATACATAGGCGAAACTCTGGACAGCGACACGCCCACCGTGGTGGTCAGCACCGCAAATCCCTATAAGTTCCCGCAGAGCGTTTACCGTTCGGTCTCTCACAACGAGGAAGAGGACGCCGAAAAGGCAATTAAGAAACTCAACGCTTTCAGCGGAGCGGAAGTTCCTGCCGCTATAGCGGGATTAAAGGATAAAAAAGTACTTCACGACAAAACGGTAGAGGTTGCGGACATAGAAAAAACCGTTCTGGACATAATCGGGAGCAAGCAATGTTAGGAGACAAGAAAGTAGTATACAGCGCCGTTCAGCCTACCGGGTGCATCACTCTCGGGAATTTTCTCGGAGCCATCAATAACTGGCTCAAGATGACCGACGATTATTTTTCGATATTCGCAATAGCCGATTTGCACGCTCTTACCGTAAGACAAAATCCCGCCGAATACCGCCAGAGGGCTATGAGTTTCTTTGCGCAATATCTCGCCTGCGGACTTGACCCGTCCAAAAGCATACTTTATTTCCAGTCGCACGTTCCGCAGCACGCAGAGCTTACCTGGATACTGAATTGTTTTACTTACGTAGGCGAAACGGGGCGTATGACCCAGTTCAAGGACAAGAGCGCCAAACACGCCGACAACATCAATATGGGACTTATGGACTATCCCGTGCTTATGGCGGCGGATATACTTTTATATCAGGCGGACTACGTTCCCGTGGGAGTGGATCAGAAACAGCATCTCGAACTCACCAGGGATATAGCCGTAAGGTTCAATAATCTTTATTCCCCCACTTTTACCGTTCCCGAGCCGTATATCGCAAAACAGGGCGCGAAGATTTTTTCCTTACAACAGCCGGGACAGAAAATGAGTAAGTCCGACCCCGACCCCAACGGGTATATCAACCTGATAGACCCTCCCGACGTCATCGCCAGGAAATTCAAAAGAGCGGTGACCGACTGCGATGGAAAAATAATATTCGACGAAGAGAACAAACCCGGAGTCAGCAACCTTCTGACCATTCTCGCTACGGTGACCGACAGAACCGTGGACAGCGTGATAAGCGATTTCGAAGGGAAAGGGTATGCCGAACTGAAACAGGCGGTGGCGGACGCGGTCATCGAAAAACTCCGTCCCATTCAGGAAAACTATAACCGTCTTGTCAAGGACAAGGCCTACCTTACCGAAGTATATAAGGACGGGGCGCAGAAAGCTGCGAAAATCGCTTCCCGCACGTTAAGCAAAGTATATCGCAAAGTCGGACTTGTGGAGGGTTGATGTTCGGATATGTAGTCATAGACAAGCCGAATATACTTATAAAGGATTACAACACTTACAGGGCGTATTACTGCGGACTGTGTAAATCCATAGGGAAAGTCAGCGGACAGCTTATGCGGTTCACGTTGAACTACGACATAGTATTGTTGGCGCTTTTGGGGCATAATTACGAGGAACTCGATCCCGTATTCAAGGAAGGGCGTTGCATAGCGCACCCCGTAGGGC
>CASDZI010000002.1 GCA_949285605.1 uncultured Christensenella sp. | reverse complement strand
TTTCTTCGTCACAGGTTCACCGAAATAATACGGCTCAATAACTTGTGACGGTTCCGGTAGATTAAAAACTTTCATCGGAATAGGATTTTCGATAACTACAGTAACATATTTTTATGGACACTATTATAAATCACCGCACAAAGCATTAGACAGCTTGTTCATAATAATAAGAATTGCGGAAGTGAAGCACTGATAGTGCGGTTATTCGCACGCCCGTAACCATAACTTATCATGGGGTTCACCTCGTTTTTCATAAGCGTATCAAATGCGTGAAAAAAAAAGCGGCGGTCCGCAAAAAGTACACTTTTCGCAGACTGTGAAGCGTGTATTACAATAGAGAAAAATTACTCGTACAAATTGCCAATCGATAAAAAATATGATATAATAAGGAAAAATAAGACAAGTTGACGCATCAAGCGGCGGTCTGCGAAAATTGTACTTAATATGAAATTTCAGAGACGAAAACGGGAGAGGGGTGAAAGACTCAACGCTTGTCGGTTTCATATGGCAGGATTCATGGTTCATGAAGAGCGTCGGATGTTGTAATTGACATGATGAAATTTGCATTAGGAGATATACGTACAATGAAAAAAAGAGTTCTCATCATCTGCATGGCGTTGATATTGTGCAGTGTTATGCTGTTTTCCGTCGCGTGTGCGGACGATCAGACATCCGACGGCTTTTCAAAAACCGACTATCCGTTCCGCAATCTCTCGGAGGAATACACCATCGAAGATGCAACCATCCCCACATATTACAAAGAGGGCAGCGAAATGCCGTATATCGAGCTTGAAATGTTCATTACGGCTTTGGACGGTCTGTACGACAGTAAAGATCTGCAAAGTTCCGTTTCGGAAGATTCGCATGAATACGTCTTGCAATATACGGGCGAGCACGTCTATACCATGATCGCAAATTGGGAAAAGGACACGATCCGAATCAGCAGCCTCGATTTTCTCAGTTCGTTTTTGCAGGCTCCGGCAACGAACTATGAAGCGTTTTTGCAGCCGGTGGCAATGTGGAAAACGGGGGAAAGCGACATTGTTTTCGATCTCGGGGAATACGGATTTGATATTCTCTATCATGACGGGCAGACGCTGTTTCCGTTCTATATTGTGAATCTGCTGTTTTGTTCATTCAACCTGTACAACGTTTACTTTAACGGAGAGGCTTATTACGGCATCGAGCAGGGAAGCCTTACGCAGGGCATGACGGCGGAAAAATGGGCGGAGATCATGACCTGCGATCGGAACGATGAACCAATCTCTGCGGAAATGAGCCGGATCAATCTGAACTTTTTGAATTTTACGCTCGACTACTTTTACGGCTTGAAAGACTATAAGGACATCGGATCATTCGGAGAGGACGTCATTACGGGAGACTTGAAAGAGGCGTTCCTCTCCTCCGACAACGCCGTGCGCGATCAGGCATATATCGATCTCCTTCAAAAGACGCTGGACGAGCGGCATACTTCTCTTATCAAACCTTCTTATTATTCGGGAGCGGACGCGCAATTCGATGCGTCGACCGAAAATATTTTGAACGGCGGTCTCGGAGAAGGGTTGAAAGAGGCTTGGCAGATTTCGGCGGACCTCAATGCGGCATTGGTTGCGCCCGGCTCCGATGCCGTCCAACCCGTTCAGCAGCCGGACGGGACGGTTACTTATGTGTTCGACCTCGTGCGCTTTGCTGACGATACGGCTATCATCTATCTGGATGCGTTTAAGGCAGGGTCGGACGATCAGATCTATAACGAAGACGGAACGGTTTCCGAAGACGCAAGGCAGTATGACACCTATTTCTTTATGCGGTATGCAATGGATAGGATCGCCGAGCATGACAAAGAGACCGGCACGACGACCAAGAACATCGTTCTCGATCTGGCGATGAACGGCGGCGGGTCGATCGCCGCAATGTGGCGCGCTCTCGGCTTTTTGACGAACGAGCCGATCGAGTATCTTACGCGCAGCACCATCTCCGGCGCTACGTCGGCAGAATATTATGCCGTCGACGCGGACGGGGACGGAGACTTTACGGACGACGACGCATACGATCAATACGAGTGGTATGTGCTCACGTCAAAGCTCTCGTTCAGCGCGGCGAATCTGTTCGCGGCGATCGCAAAAGAGCAAGGGATCGCGACCGTCATCGGCGAGCAGTCGGGCGGCGGCACATGCGCGGTATATACCATCGTGCTGCCCGACGGAACCACGACCAACATCAGCTCGCCCATTGTATTTGAAACGGCGAAGTACGATCAGGGCGTCATGGTGGGCGGCGATGTAGTGGAGAGCGGCGTCGTGCCCGACATTCCGCTCGACAGACAGTATTTTTATGACAATGAAGCGCTCCTGAACGCGATCAAAGGCGCTTAATAACTGCGAAATCATCTCGGAGGAAGACAATGAAAAGCGGTTACGATTTGGTTTGATTGAAAAATGCGGTCAAACATGAATTATAATAAATCGGAGGTTGTATTATGAAGAAAAAAACGGTTGCGATCTGGACAGCCATCTTATTATGCGTAACGCTCGTTTTGCCGGTATTTGCCGCCTGCACGGATGATAACGCAACGGCAATCGAGCTGGAAGTGGATACTTCCTACAAAATCGAACAGCCGCTCGAAGGAGCGGAGTTTTCCACCGAGGACGACAACATTGCGGGCGTGAGCGAAGATGGGTACATCGTCGGCGTGAACGAAGGCAAGACGACCGTGACCGAGACCAACGGAACGGACACGCGCACGTATCGCGTCACCGTGACGGACAATACCTATGGAGACGAAGACAAGGGCTTCGGGAACTTTACCGACGTTGACGATATTACGGGCTTTGTGGGCGCGGGATATAACGTCATCGCTTCCGACTTCATCAACGGCAACGACGCGAATATAACTTATCCCGTGTTCGATCCCGACAAGCTCATCGATTCCGGCTCGCTGCGCATCAACCGCAACAACCGCAAGAGCTCCACGGTGCGCGTCGAGGGCGAGAGTATGGAGAGCTTCATGGAAGATTATGCCAAAAAGACGAGCATAAGCGTCGGCGCTTCTTTCGGCAACTTCTTCTCTGCCAGCGTGGACGTGGCGTTCTCCACGACGGCGAAAAATTCGCTCGTTTCCAATTCCAAATTTATGCGCTTTCATGCGAACGTTCAGGAATTTTCCGTGAGCCTTGCCTCGGGAGAGAGCAGATATTCCGACTTTCTCTCCGACGAGTTTCAAAAGGATCTTGTCGATCCCGAAGTGACGACGGAAGAACTTTTCGCCAAATACGGCACGCACGTCATCATCAGCGCGGCATACGGCGGACGCTTGGACTTTAATTATTATCTTTATTCCACCGAAACGAGCACAACGACCGAAGACATCAACAGTATCGGCGCCAAGCTCTCTGCGAACATCGCGAGCTTCGGCTTGAATGGCTCCGTTCAGCTCGACAATTCTTATAAGTCGGAAGCCGCGAGCAAGAAGATCGAGATCGCTACGACGACCAACACTTTCGGCGGCGATCCTTCCGTGAACATGAGCTCGATCGACGCGATGGCGGAAAATTATTCCGAGTGGTTGAGCAGCATTTCCGCGACGCCTACGCTCATCGGTACGCTCAACGCCAATTCCCTTTATCCGATCTGGAAGCTTTTGCCCGACACCGAAGAAGGGCGGGCGCGCGCAAGGGAGCTTGAAGAGGACTTCAACTATCTTGCGGAAAATACCTATGATAATCTTATCAGCGATTATTATACGCAGACGCAAAGCATTATCCTGCGTTACGGATCTTATCCGCAGTCGCGCGCCGATGCCGTTGTCACTGCCGCATTGAACGCGGGCAAGGGCGAAGTTGCGGAAGATTATTTCCTCAACGAGGGAGACATCATCTCCTATGGCGGCGACGAATATCTCAAATATGTGCCGACCGAAACGCATAACGGTTACAATGCGGGACAGACTTATTATTTCAAGTTCGAAGACATCATCTGGCGGTATTACGACACGGATTCCAATGGTCAGCGCCTTTATACGAGCGACAAGATCCTCGACGCTTCCAAATATTATGACGAGGACTTCTTGCTTTCGGGCGTGAACAGCGAAGCTCTGACCGGTCAGCTCATGGATCTGCTCGCGAGCAAGCGCGAACTCGATTATTTTTATGAAAAGTATTTAAGAGAAAGTCAGGAAGGCGAAGACTTCGTGAGATATATTTCGAGGACCGCCAACCATTTCATCATGGAGCTTTTGGGCGGAACTTCCGCGGGCAATCATAACTATTGGGAGAATTCGACCGTGCGCACTTATTTGAACGGATTCTTCCATGACAAGGCTTTCCGCACGGAAAACACCTATCGCCTCGGCTATGTGCATTATTACAACTCCCTGCACCCCAAAGAGGACGAGCTGGTGCTGTCGATGGACGTCGTTTCCGTTGCGCCTTTTATTGAGAACTATTACGGCGACGGGATGGTCGTGACCGACTTTGCTTGGGCGCGCGGCGCGACCGACAATCGCGCTTATTGGGGATCGGTGTCCGATTTCGTGGATCCGAACTTCTGCGGATTCCGAGAAGATTGGCACGGCGTTTTTGTTCCGCATGTGCAATATGACAGCACTCAAAGATATTGGTATAATTGGTGCGCGAATTATGACACGGTCGCAGGTATAAAGCCCACCATTGCGATCCGCAAGTAACAAAGGAGAGGCAGCCATGCGACGGGCAGTATTTTGCATTCTGCTTGCCGTGCTCTGCCTCTTTCTTCCCCTTTCCGCTTGCGAGCCCGCCGCACCCGAACAGAGCCAGACGCTGCTCATTTACATGTGCGGGAGCGATTTGGAGAGCCGCCGCGGCTACGCGAGCAACAACATCGCAGACATGCTTGAAGCTCGGCTGCCGCACAACGTGAACGTCGTGATCCAGACGGGAGGCGCAAATTCGTGGCGGAGAGAAGAGATTTCCGCATCGGAGCTGGGAAGATACGAGGTACGGCACGGTAAGCTGATAAAAACGGACACACAACCCCTTGCAAGCATGGGCGACGCGGAAACGCTTGCCTCATTCCTCTTGTATGCCGCGGAAAACTACCCCGCCGAGCAGACCTCGCTCATTTTGTGGGACCACGGCGGCGGGTCGGTGGACGGGGTCTGCCGCGACGAGCTGTTCGGCGACAATTTAACGCTAGCCGAACTTTCCGCCGCGCTCGCAAAGGCGCAGATGCGCTTTTCCTTTATCGGGTTCGACGCTTGTCTCATGGCGACCTACGAAACGGCGCACACGGTGCAGGACTATGCTGACTACCTGATCGCTTCGGAAGAGCTGGAGCCTGCGACAGGCTGGGACTATACCGTGCTTTTGGAAAATCTCGGCTTTGACGGGTTTTACGACGATGTGCTCGCTTCCTTTGCCGCACGGCAGGGCGCCAAGACCTATTACACTCTTTCGGTGACCGACCTTGCGCAGCTTTCCCGCGTTGACGAGGCGCTTGACGCGATCGTAAACGCCGTGCTTGAAGACAACGGACGTCTGAGAGAGGCGCTGGCGGATTCGGTGCGCTTCGGCGCGCGCGATCCGCTGCCGCAGGCGACCTTTTTCGACATTGAGTCCTTTGCCCGCTGCCTCGGCTTGGAGTGCGACTTTTCCGGTTTTGTGCGCACCGCAAACGGCAGCGCGCGCTCCGGCGCGGGCGGACTGAGTTTTTATTTCCCCTCAAATGTCTCTGCCGATCACAGCGGTTATTTGGATATGTATGACGGCGAGGAATATACTACTTTTCTGCGCAAATATCTCGGCGCAGTGCCCGTGGACACGATTTCTTTCACAGAGCGTGGCTTTATCGACGGGGGAAGCGGGCTGTTCGGCTTTTCGCTCGATCCCGCCTGCCTGTGCTACGTGCAGTCTGTACAATACGAAGTGCATCTGTACGGTGAAGGGAGCGCGGAAGGCGGCGCCTTTTCGCGCCTGTACTGCATCGGCACGGACAATGACGTTTTGCAGAGCGGCAGCCGCTTCCTTGCCCGCTTTACGGGCAAGTGGGTGTATCTGGACGGGATCCTTCTGCACTGCGCCGTATTGGCGCAGGACGGCGGGCTGACCGTATTCTATTCCCCCATAACGGTGAACGGAGAATTTTCTTACTTATTATTCCGCTATTCGCAGGCGGAGGGGGCGGCGATCGAAGGCGTGCTGGACGGCGACGGCAGCACCGCACGCATCCGCCCGCTCGCGGAAGGAGACGAGATCGCCGTGCTCTATGATACGGAACAGGGCGAAGGAACGCAGTTTTTTGAGGAAGGCAGCATAGTGTACGACGCACAGACAAAACTTACGGTGCAGACTCTGCCCGCAGGAGAATACCAGATCGTGCCGATCGTGACCGACATCTACGGCAATGTGTTTCACGCATATACCGCAGCGATTTCTTTTGACGGCAACACAGTTACAAATATCGAAATCAGTGCGGGGTAAGCGTTTCGAAAAGATAAAACGATTTCTCTGCGCTACACTCTATAAAAACAGAGCAAAATGAAGCAAGAGATTCTAATGGCAGCAAGGCGCACTCTTGGCTTATGTGCAAGACAGTTCATGGCGCGGCGATGAAGGAGTATAGATATGGAAAGAGCGGGAAAAAGGAAAATTTTCATTATTTTGATATTACTTGCCGTGATGAGCGTCTTGGCGGTTTTCGGGTGCGGCGCCTTGCGCGGGCAGGCTTTGGCGGAAGTTGCCGCCGTTTCGGAGGAGAGTGCGGCGCACGACCATAACGACGGTGAGTGGACGGCTTTGACGGCAGACGGCGGCGTGCTTACGGCAGGCAAATATTACCTCGCAGACGACGTGACTCTCACGACCGATCTTACGATATCGGGCGAGGTCACCCTCTGTCTGAACGGGCATAAGCTCACGGGTACGGGCAAAAGTTCCGTGATCACCGTAAACAGCGACGCCAACTTTACGCTGTGCGATTGCTCCACGGAAGCAAACAACGTCGTCGGCGGGGTCACGTATACCACGGGCGTCGTCACGGGCGGAAGCGGTTTTTATGACGGGCAGGCTTATTCTCGCGGCGGCGGTGTATATGTTGCGGAAAACGCTTCTTTCACCTTGACGGGCGGAAGCATTTCCGGCAACAGCGTGGAATACGGCGAAGGCGGCGGAGTTTATATAAGCGAAGGCAGCACGTTCACGATGAGCGGCGGCAGCATCGCCGTCGTTAAGGATTGCCGCAGACAGGGGGTGGGTGTATTCCTCATAAAAGAAGCGGAAAAAATCATCCTCGAGAAAGGCGGAGGTCGAGCGCTTATACATGCGCAGACGAGGGCAAAAGAGTTTTACTTGAAGCAAGGTTACCTCGATACGGGAAAAGCCGACGAGGAGGAAGGATGTCCGCATACATGGCTTTATAAAAATTGCGGACAAAACTGATGTGCTTTCAAAAATAACAAAACCGCCTCGGGTCACGAGGCGGTCGTTTTATTGAGTTAATAATTTATTTTATGGTGATTTCCGCTAAATATCCGTTTTTGTCGTAGTTTTTTATTTCCAGACCCAATCCGTTGCGGCTGCACCAGACGGCGATCTCGTCGAAACCCGGGTCGGCGGCTTTCAAGGTAAGGCGGTCGCCTTTATTCAGTTTACTTACCGCTTTTATGACGGCGTTCAGGTAGTTGGGACAAATCAATCCCGTCACGTCGAGGTCTGCGTTGACGGCGTTTTCCTTTTCGGGAACGGGGATTTTGGTTTCGGGACGGTATTTATAGGTTTTGTAGGTGAGATAACCGCCCGAAAGGTTATAGAGATCGGCGTAGCCTGCCGCTCGCAATATCATTATCCCGACGTAAGCCCGTAAGCCGACCTGGCAGGTCACATAGAGCGGAGCGGTCTTGTCGGAGGGAAGCTCGTCAAGACGGTTGCGGAGTTCGTCCACCGGAATATTGACCGCCCCCGACACATGACCGTTGGCAAATTCCGAAGGCGTCCGCACGTCCAAAAGGAAACCGCCCGCCTTTACTATTTCGTCTATTTCGTCGTGGCGGACGGGTCGGAAGAAACCGTCCCTTATATTTTCCGCCATATACCCTAAAATATTGACGGGATCTTTTGCGGAGCCGTAGGGAGGGGCATAGCAGAGCTCGAGATCGCTCAGGTCGTAAACGCTTCCTTTAAGACGCATTACGGTCGCCACGACGTCTACCCTTTTTTCGGTGCCTTCGCCGCCCACCGCCTGGACGCCTAAAATCCTGCCGTCGTCGGGCGAATACAGAAGTTTTAACGCAATGTTGACCGCTCCGGGATAATAGCTTGCGTGGTTTGCCCTGTGGGCGTGTATGGCGAGGTAGGGGATATTTTTTTCTTTCAAGGCTGTTTCGTTGGCGCCGGCGGAAGCGGCGGTAAGATTGAATACCTTGAGAACGGAAGTTCCCATTATCGTACTTTGGTTTATCGCGCGTCCCGTCAAAACGTCGGCGACGAGTCTTCCCTGGCGGTTGGCGCCCCAGGCAAGCGGTACGGCGTAGGACGTTCCGTCCAAAGCGTTAGTGACTTCTATCATATCGCCTATGGCGAAAATATCCTCCGTCGTTTCTCCGTTTTCGTCGAAAGTACGGAAATTTTCGTCGGTAAGGACGTGTCCTCTTTTTCCGGTACGCAGTCCGCAAAGTCTGGCGAGAGTGTTTTCCGGCGTTACCCCTATCGCTAAAATATTGAGCTCGGAAAAAAATTTCTTACCCTGTTCGGTAAGTACGGTTTTTCCGTTGTTTAAGAACGCCTTTATTCCGTCGTTTAGGACGAGATTGACTCCGTGTGCGGCAAGTTCCCTGTGGAGAGCGTTTGCCGTTTCGAAATCGAAATTTCGCAAGATCTGCGGCATTTTCTCTATGAGGGTGACGTTTACGCCGGCTTCGGTGAGGTTTTCCGCCGTTTCCACTCCGATAAATCCGCCCCCTACCACGACTGCGTTTTTTACTTTGTTTTCTATGACGAAGTCTTTGATTCGCAATGCGTCGGGGACGTTCCGTAACGTAAACACGTTTTCGGCGTCTTTCAGTCCCTCTATAGGGGGCGTGACGGGTTTGGCTCCGCAGGAAAGAATGAGTTTATCGAAGCTTTCCACATACTCGCTCCCGTCGTTCAAACGTCTGACGGTCACCGTCTTTTCCTTTTTGTCCACGTTGATAACTTCGTTTCTTACCCGTATGTCGAGTTTGTAACGGGCGGAAAGTCCTTTGACGCTTTGAACCAGAAGATGATTTTTTTCCTTAATTACGCCCCCGACGTAATAGGGCAGTCCGCAGTTAGCGTAAGAAACGTATTCGTCCCTTTCAATCATTATAATTTCGGCATTTTCGTCCAGCCTTCTCAGCCTTGCCGCCGCCGTTGCGCCGCCCGCAACGCCTCCGACGATAATCACTTTCATATTTTTACCTCCGTTAAGGATTTATTAAATATATTTATATTATAACCCGAATTTTGTTTTGCGGAAGTAACGAAGTCACATTCTATCAAAAATCCCTTTTCTTTTTCTTTAAGCAAAACTCTTTTATTTTTCATACAATGTAGGGGACGTACATACGTCGTTATACGGCGGAAAAATTTAAGGAGGAACATATATGGATTACTATTACGGAAATTACGGATTTAACGAACTTAACGGAATAAGCGGTTGTCGCATGCCTTGCGGTTGCGGACAGGGGAGAATACAGACGCGTTATCCCGTCGCAGGAAATTGCTGCAACCTTTGCAATCAGAGTTCTTCCGTCCTTCCGTGCGGAAATTGTTGTTGCAGAAGAAGCTGTTGCGAATGGACTTTCCCTTTGGCTTGCGCATTGGCTATTTGCTGTATAATGCGATAAATTGTATTCCTTTATAGGCTTTAAGGATACCTAAAACTTAATTTTCAATTATTACAAGAGGCGTTTCCGAAAGGAAACGCTTTTTACTCGAGGGCAACTTGTCGGAGGGATTTTACTATTTATGAAAAGTTTTTGCGGACGGAATATTGATAAAGAGTTATTTATTTGATAATATATTTTATTATGAAAGAAATTTGGGAAAGAGAGGACTACATAGAAAGAGGGTTGACGGCGACCGAGGTGGAAGAACACATAGCTTCGGGAAAGGTCAACGGAGAACAGACCGTGCGAACCAAGACGGTGGCGCAGATTTTGTGGTCCAATATTTTTACTTTTTTTAACCTCGTCTTTGCAATAATGGCGATTATCCTCGCCTTTTTCGTGGAACCTAACGCTTCGGGGTTGGGGAATTTCGGATTTCTGGGATTAGTAGTTATAAATGCGGGCATAGGAATTTTGCAGGAACTTCGGGCAAAGCGCACGATGGATAAACTTTCTTTGATTTCCGCCCCGAAAGTTAAAGTAATACGGAGCGGAGAACAAATCGAAACAGCGGTGGAAGAGGTGCTTTTAGACGATCTTACCGTGCTTTCGGCAGGGGATCAGATCTGCGCCGACGCCGTGATAATAGAAGGAAACATCGAAGTCAACGAGTCGCTCATAACCGGGGAGTCGGACGCCGTGAACAAGAACGTCGGCGACGAAGTCATGAGCGGCAGCGCAGTGGTTTCGGGAAAAGCCAAAGCCAGGGTCATTCATATCGGAATGGACAATTTCGCCATGAAGATCAGCGCCGGCGCCAAGTATTTCAAGAAGCCGAATTCTGCCATCTGGCGGTCGTTGATGTTGATAGTCAAGGTCATGGCGGCGATAATCGTGCCTCTCGGGATTGCGCTTTTCTGCATAAAATATGTGGTGCAGGGAGGGGATCTGAATGCCACCGTGGTAAATACCATAGGCACTCTGGTGGGCATGATTCCGAGCGGACTTGCGGCGTTGTCGAGTGCGGTTTTCTGCATCAGCGTCATACGGCTTGCCCGTCATAAAACTCTTGCGCAGGATATGTATTGCGTGGAGACGCTGGCAAGGGTGGACGTATTGTGTCTGGACAAGACGGGGACCATAACCACCGGGGAGATGGAGGTCAACGGCGTCAAACCGAGGAGAGGACTTTCCGAAGAGGATTTCAAGGTCATGATAAAGACCCTTCTCGACGCCACTCAGGACGAGAACGCCACGGCGATAGCGTTGAGAAATTACGTCGGCGAAGTGGAAAGTCTGGGAAAAGCCGAGACCGTAGTGCCGTTTTCTTCGGCGAGGAAATGGAGCGGAGCGTACGTCGGGGACAGAAGTTACGTTCTCGGAGCGCCGGAATTCGTGTTGGATATGACAAAGCCCACCACGGCGTCGGTTTGCGAGGAGATGGCTGCCCAAGGATACAGAGTGCTCGCCGTGGCCTCTTCTCCGAGTAAATTCAAAGACAACGCTCTTCCCAAAGGGATAAAAGCCGAAGGGTTTGTGTTCATAACCGACACCATCAGAGCGGAAGCTCCCGACACTTTGAAGTTTTTCAAAGAGCAGGGGGTGGAGATAAAGATAATTTCCGGCGACAACCCCGTTACCGTGCAGGCGGTGGCGAGAAGGGCGGGACTGGAAAACTGCGACAGGATACTCGACGCAAGCACTCTTGCGGAGGGTACGGATATTGCGGAAATAGCAGACGAATACACGGTATTCGGGAGGGTGCTGCCTGATCAGAAACTGGCGCTCGTAAAAGCTCTCAAGGCAAAGGGACATACCGTGGCGATGACGGGCGACGGCGTGAACGACGTGCTGGCGTTGAAGGAAGCCGATTGTTCGGTGGCGATGGCGTCGGGGTCGGACGCAGCCAAAAACGTCAGCAGCTTAGTGCTGTTGGACAGCAATTTCGCCTCTATGCCCAGAGTGGTGGCGGAAGGCAGGCGCTCCATAAACAACCTCGAACGCAGCGCTTCGCTGTTTCTGGTTAAAACCATATACAACTTTTTGCTGGCGTTGATGTTTATGATAATCCCCAGCGAACTTCCTTTTGCGCCGCAACAACTCACGCTTATAGGAATAGTCACCATAGGCGTGCCGTCCTTTATCCTGGCGCTGGAACCCAATTCCGAAAGGGTCACGGGGAGATTCCTGCCGAAAGTCTTGTCCTCGGCGCTTCCGGGGGCGTTGATGGTGGTAGCCGGAATAGGCGGCGTGCTGATAGCCAAGACCTGTTTTCTGCCCGGACTTACCGCCGAGCAGATACAGAGTATGTACGTTATAATCACGACTTTCGTGGGATTTTTGTATCTGTTCAAGGTCTGTCTGCCCTTTAATGCGGTCCATACCGTGCTTTATATTTTCTGCGTGGGATTTTTCGTGGCTTGTTATTTTGTGGAAACGCCGATATTCGCTTTGCGTGAAATATTCGGTTTGTCGCACGATTTCAACAAGGGTATGGCGCAGGCGCTTGCCATTATCGCCGCCATTATCTTGCCGTGGTTCATAATTATTTTCCGTCTTACCGGTAAATTGAGGTTCAAAGTCGAGAAGTTCCTCGACGAAAGGGTCTTTACCGGCAGACAGGGAAGAGAGGCAAAAAAGACGGAAAAGAGGAAACGCAGAGAGGAGCGAGCGGAGGAAAGAAGGAAAGCGAAGCTTTTGATGCGGACGGAATCCGTCGTCTTGAACGAAGTCCCGACGGAAGCCGAGGACGGAAGGAAAGCCCCGACGGAAGAGACGGGAAAAGACGTTACGGAGGGACTTGCAACGGAGGAAAAAGAACGGGAACAAAGTCCGATTTGTAAAGGAGAAACCGAAAGGGAGGAAGAAGCGTCCGAAAAAAGCGAAGAGCCCGAAGTTCGGGAGACGGCGGAAGAAAACGGCGTAACGGGAAAAGACGAACCGTCCGGCACGAAGAGTTCGGGGCGGGGGAAGGGCAGGCAAGCCGATGCGGTCGCCGAAACCGAGGCGGCTCCCGAGGAAGAAGAAAAGCAGCAAATTCCGGCGATAAAGGAATTGACGTCGGAAGAAAAAGCGGCAAACGGGAGCGGAAAGGAAAGGAAGGATGCCGCAAAGAAACCCGTCGCAAGGAAAGTTCCTAAGGTGCAGAGGGTTACGGTAAGGGTCCTGGGCGGGAAATCGAATGTCGGGAACGCAGGCAGAACCGCAAAAGGCGACGGGAGAGAAGGAAAGAAGATAGAGACGGAGACTTCGCAGAAGGAAAAGGCGGAGCCGAAAAAGGACAAGCCGTCCGAATCCGAAACCGTCAGGACGGCGAAGAAAACCGCAAGCAAAGGTAAAAAGGAAAGTTAAGACGGATAAGCGATAAATTCCTTATTAAAATATCACGCCCCCTTCGAGGGGGCGTTTTTTGAATTATTGTTTGTTTTCGAGAGAAGCCGAAATAAAAGCGGTAAAAAGCGGATGAGGCTTATCGGGGCGGCTCTTGAATTCGGGGTGGAACTGAACTCCGACGTAGAAAGGACGGTCGGGCAATTCCACCGTTTCCACCAGACGTCCGTCGGGGGAAAGGCCGCCGATTTGCAATCCCGCTTCGGTGAGGATTTTGCGGTAATCGTTGTTGTATTCGTAACGGTGGCGGTGACGTTCGGAAATTTCGCCTGTCCCGTAACAGGAACCCAACACGCTTCCGGGTACGATTTTGCAGGGGTAGGAGCCCAGTCTTAAAGTGCCGCCTTTTTCTATCTCGTCGCTTTGTCCCGGCATAAAATCGATAACTTTATGCTTACCGTCCTTATCGAATTCTCCGCTGTTTGCGTCGGAGAGACCGACCACGTTGCGGGCGTATTCTATAACGGCTATCTGCATTCCGAGGCAGATCCCGAAGTAGGGGACCCGGTGTTCCCGAGCGTATTTTGCGGCGAGGATCATTCCTTCTATGCCTCTGTTGCCGAAACCGCCGGGGACGATTATTCCCGCCACGCGGGAAAGGACGTCGCAATAATTTTTTTCGTCGAGGGTTTCGGAGTCTATCCATTCTATCTTCAGCGTGGCGCCGACGGCGTAACAAGCGTGCCGCAGGGCTTCGGAGACCGACAGATAGGCGTCGTGCAGACGGACGTACTTGCCGACCAGTCCTATGGTAACTTCCTCGGAACAGTTTTTTATCCTTTCCACCGTTTTGATCCAGTCGGTCAAGTCGGGAGCGGGGACGTCCAGACGGAGTTTACGGCAGACTATATCGGAAAAATGCTGTTTTTCCAACATAAGCGGTACTTCGTAGAGGACGGGAATGGTCATATTTTCGATGACGCAGTCGGGTTTTAAGTTAGCGAACATAGCGATTTTAGCGAAAATACTCTCTTCCAGAGGTCGGTCGCAACGTAAGACCACGATGTCGGGTTTTATGCCCATGCCCTGGAGTTCTTTTACCGAGTGCTGGGTGGGTTTGGATTTATGCTCGTCGCTGCCGCTTAAGAACGGCACCAGCGTAACGTGAATGAAAAGACTGTTCTCTTCGCCCACTTCCAGCGAGACCTGTCTCACCGCTTCGATAAACGGTTGGCTTTCGATGTCGCCGATGGTTCCGCCTATTTCGGTTATTACCACGTCTGCGTCGGTTTTCCTGCCCACGCTGTAGACGAACGCCTTGATCTCGTTGGTTATGTGCGGAATGACCTGCACAGTGGAACCGAGATACTCGCCCCGACGTTCCTTGTTGAGGACGTTCCAGTAAACTTTTCCGGTGGTAAGGTTGGAAAATTTATTCAGATTTTCGTCGATGAATCTTTCGTAATGCCCTAAGTCGAGGTCGGTTTCCGCCCCGTCTTCGGTGACGAAAACTTCTCCGTGCTGGTAAGGGCTCATGGTCCCGGGGTCCACGTTGATGTAGGGGTCGAGTTTCTGAGCGGCCACCTTCAGACCTCTGTCTTTAAGAAGTCTGCCCAAAGATGCCGCAGTGATGCCTTTTCCCAAACCTGATACCACTCCGCCCGTCACAAAGATGTATTTCGTCATAATTCGACCTCCGTTGATTTTTTATTCCCATTCCACGGTAGCCGGGGGTTTACTGGTCACGTCGTAAACCACTCTGCCCACCAGGGGAACTTCGTTTACTATTCTGGAAGCGGATCTTTCCAAAGTTTCGTAAGGGAGACGGGTCCAGTCCGCCGTCATGAAGTCGTCGGTAGTGACCGCTCTGAGCGCCACGGTATATCCGTAGGTACGGGCGTCGCCCATAACTCCCACGCTTTGCGTGTCGGTAAGCACCGCAAAGTACTGATCGGGCGTTTTTCCGGGGAGTTTTGCCACTTCTTCACGGAAAACGGCGTCCGCTTCTCTTAAAATATTCAGTTTTTCTTCGGTAATATCGCCTATGACCCTGATGGCAAGTCCGGGTCCGGGGAAGGGCTGGCGGCTGACGAGTTCTTCGGGGATACCGAGCTCTCTGCCCACCGCCCGTACTTCGTCTTTGAAAAGGTAACGCAACGGCTCCACAATTTCGTCGAAATCCACCACCGAGGGCAGTCCGCCCACGTTGTGGTGGCTCTTTATGGTAGAGGCTTCGCCTTCTCCGCTCTCCACCACGTCGGGATAGATGGTGCCTTGTACGAGATAATTGACTTTACCGATTTTTTTGGCTTCTTTTTCGAATACTCTTATGAATTCCTCTCCGATAATCTTACGCTTTTTCTCGGGTTCGGAGACGCCGGAAAGTTTTCCGAGGAAAAGTTCCCGAGCGTTGACTCTGATGAGGTTCATATCGAATTTTTCCTTGAAAGTTTTCTCCACGAGGTCGCCCTCGTCTTTTCTTAAAAGACCGTGGTCGACGAACACGCAGGTCAGGTCGTTTCCGACGGCTTTATGGAGAAGGACCGCCGCAACGCTGCTGTCCACGCCTCCGCTCAAGGCGCACAGCACTTTTTTCCCTGCGAGCTTGTTGCGGTAAAACTCCACCGAGTCTTTGGCGAAATCGCTCATTTTCCAATCGCCCGAGCAGCCGCATATCCCGAAGAGGAAATTTTTCAGGATGGTTTTTCCGTAAAAGGTGTGCGTGACTTCGGGGTGGAACTGGACGGCGAAGAGAGTTTTTCCGTCGCTCATTGCCGCGCAAGGGCAGTGTGCGGTGGTGGCGGTCACCTTAAAACCTTCGGGCAGACGGCTGATGTAATCGGTATGGCTCATCCAACAGACGCTTTCTTTTTCCACGCCGTCGAAAAGTTTGTCGTTTTTGACAGTTAACGCCACCTTACCGTATTCTCCGAGGCTTCCGGCAGAACGGATCTCTCCGCCGCAAAGATACGCCATGAGCTGGGCGCCGTAGCATATTCCGAGGACGGGGACGCCTGCATAAAGAATGTCTTTTCCGCAACGGGGGGCTTTTTCGTCGTAAACGCTGTTGGGCCCGCCGGTGAAAATAACGCCCTTATAACCGCCTTCGATTATATCTTTTGCGCTTATCTTGTTATAAGGTTTTATTTCGGCATAGACGTTCTGTTCACGCACCCTGCGGGCTATGAGCAGATTGTATTGACCGCCGAAATCCAGAACGAGTATTTTTTCCATAAGTATTTACCTCTAAAATTTATTCGGTAGAATTATATACCGCTGGAACCGTAGTTGGCAAGCACTCTGGCGGAAGGATCGTCGACGTCGCACCCCGGCCACGTTTTGTTGGGCATCCAGAAGTCCTTTATCATTTCCGCTTGTCCCGGATAATATTTTTCAAACAGCTCCCTGTAGAGGAGAGATTCTTTGGTGAAAGGTTTACAATAGGTATATTTTGCACTTTTTTCGGCGAATTCCGCATCGGTGTAAAGCCACTCGGCGTAGGATTTGAGGTCGTTCACCATAGAGTGACCCACGGCGTCGGAAAAAGCGGCTTTTTCTCTGTAGAGAATGGAGGAGGGTAAATAATCGCCTTCAAAAGCTTTACGGAGGAGATATTTTCCTTTTCCGTAACGGTTCATTTTGATTTTCGGGTCGAGACTCATAACGTAACGGACGAAATCGAGATCGCCGAAAGGCACCCTGGCTTCCAGAGAGTTGGCGGAAATGCACCTGTCGGCGCGGAGCACGTCGTACATATAAAGTTCCCGTATTCTTTTTTCGGCTTCGGACTGGAACGCCTCTTCGTCGGGGGCGTAATCGGTATATTTATAACCGAAGAGTTCGTCGGAAATTTCGCCCGTCAGCAATACTCGTATATCCGTTTGTTCGTGAACGGCTTTGCAGACGAGATACATTCCTATACTGGCTCTGATGGTGGTGATGTCGAAAGTTGCGGTTATTTTTACCACCTTTTCCAGTGCGTCGAGCACGTCCTGCCTCGTGATGATCACTTCGGTATGGTCGCTTTTCAGGTAGTCGGCGACTTCTTTGGCGTATTTAAGGTCGATGGCGTCGGTGTCCATACCTATGGAAAAAGTCCTTATCGGGCGGTCGCTTTCCTTTGCGGCGACGGCGCAGACCAAGGAAGAATCCAACCCTCCGCTAAGTAAAAATCCGACTTTAGCGTCCGCAATAAGCCTTTTACGGATACCCGCAACCAGTTTTTCACGAATTTTTTCACAGGCTTCGGGCATGCCGTCGGGAAGATAAGGCGTGCGTGCGGCGACGTCGAGATAGCAGGTAAATTTACCGTCGCTATAGTAATGCCCCGGCGGGAAAGGAAAAACCTTTTTTACCAAACCTACGAGATTTACGGCTTCGCTGGCAAAAACGATATTGCCTTGAAGGTCGTATCCGTAGAAAAGGGGCCGTATGCCGATAGGGTCTCTTGCGGCTATGAAAGAATGTTTTTTTGCGTCGTAGATTACGCAGGCGAATTCGGCGTCGAGTTTGACGAACATTTCCGTGCCGTATTTTTCGTAAAGCGGAAGCAATATTTCGCAGTCCGAACCGCTTTTGAATTCGTATTCCTTTTCCAGTTCGGCTTTGAACTTTTCGTAACCGTAGATCTCGCCGTTACAGACCACGAGATTGCCGTTAAGGCGGAAAGGCTGCATTCCGTCGGGGGTGAGCCCCATTATCGCCAGGCGGTGGAAAGCCATCGCTCCGTCGTCGAAATATACTATTTCGCTCCGGTCGGGACCTCTGTAGGCGGTTTTTGCAAAGCATTCCTCAAACAGCTTTTTCGGAATATCTTTTCCGCAATAGGACATTATCGAACACATATTATTTTCCTCCGCAGAGAAATTTTTTTATTTTACCGAAAAAAGCAAATCGCCGTAGGTCGGGAAGGGCCAGTATTCCTTGGCGGTTTTGGTTTCGGCTTCGTCTGCCACCGCTCTCAAACGGCTCATTGCCGGCAGGACGGCGTCTCTTATGGCGTAGGCGGTCTCCTCCGTGTTGCGGCCGACGAGGCCGGTCAGAGAGTCTTTCAGTTCTTTCACGCCTTCGGCGGCTCTGTCGGCAAGACAGGACAGGGTTTTTACCGATTCTTTTTCGGCGGCGCATTCCAGCTCGGGGATCAAGGCTTTCTTCTTCAAGGCGGCTTCGGCTAACGAAGCGGCGTATTTTTCTATTGCGGGAATAATTTCTTTTTCCGCCATACTCACCATGGTGGAAGCCTCGATAAGCACCGCTTTGTTGTAGTTTTCCAACATTATTTCGCAACGGGATTTTAATTCGGATTCCGAATATACTTTGTGAGCGGTAAGCATTTCCACGTTCTTTTCGTCCAGGAGGTGCGGCATACAGTCCGGAGTGGTGCGGTAGTTCAGGAGACCTCTTTTTTCGGTGGCTTCCTTGATCCAGGCTTCGTCGTATCCGTTGCCGTTGAAAATGATTTTTTTATGGTCTTTTATGGTTTTCTTGATCATTTCGTGCAGAGTGGAAGAGAAGTCCTCGGCTTTTTCCAGTCTGTCGGCGTAAATTTTCAAAGATTCCGCCACGGCGCTGTTGAGCATAATGTTGGCGCAGGCGATGGAGTTTGCCGAACCCAACATACGGAATTCGAATTTGTTTCCGGTAAAGGCAAAGGGCGAGGTGCGGTTTCTGTCGGTGTTGTCCTTTACGAACAGCGGCAGCACGTCCACGCCGAGTTTAAGCAGTTTTTTCCCGGTGCCGTTATAGGGAAGGTCGTTTTCGATGGCGTCGAGGACGGCGGTCAGTTCGTCTCCGAGGAAAACGGACAGCACGGCGGGCGGAGCTTCGTTGGCGCCCAGTCTGTGGTCGTTGCCTGCGGTGGCGACTGCGATACGCAACAGATCCTGGTAGTCGTCCACGGCTTTCAGCACGGCGCAGAGGAAAAGCAGGAACTGAGCGTTTTCGTAGGGGGTTTCGCCGGGGGTAAGCAGGTTGACGCCCTTGTCGGTAGCGAGGGACCAGTTGTTGTGTTTACCGCTGCCGTTCACTCCCGCAAAAGGTTTCTCGTGGAGCAGGCAGACCAGACCGTGTTTTAACGCCACTTTCTGCATTATTTCCATAGTGAGCTGGTTGTGGTCGGTAGCGATGTTGGTGGTGCTGAAAATCGGCGCCAGCTCGTGCTGAGCGGGAGCGACTTCGTTGTGTTCGGTTTTTGCCAGAACGCCGAGTTTCCAGAGTTCCTCGTTGAGGTCTGCCATATATTCGGCGACTCTGGGTTTGATCACGCCGAAATAGTGATCGTCGAGTTCCTGTCCTTTGGGAGGTTTGGCGCCGAAGAGCGTTCTGCCGGTGTAAACCAGGTCTTTTCTTTTATCGAACAGCTCTTTGTCCACGAGGAAATATTCCTGTTCCGGTCCGACGGAGGTTCTCACGCATTTGACGTCGGTATGCCCGAAAAGTTTCAGGATACGCATAGCCTGTCTGTTGAGAGCTTCCATAGAGCGGAGGAGGGGAGTTTTTTTGTCGAGCGCCTCGCCGCCGTAGGAACAGAAAGCGGTGGGGATACAGAGCGTTTTGTCTTTGATGAAAGCATAACTTGTGGGATCCCAGGCGGTATAACCCCTGGCTTCGAAGGTGGCTCTCAGTCCGCCGGACGGAAAACTGGAAGCGTCGGGTTCGCCTTTGATGAGTTCCTTGCCCGAAAATTCCATAATAACGCCGCCGTCGGGGGAGGGAGAGATAAAGCTGTCGTGTTTTTCGGCAGTTATGCCGGTAAGGGGCTGGAACCAATGGGTATAATGCGTCGCCCCTTTGGAAACGGCCCAGTTTTTCATGGCGTCGGCAACGGCGTTCGCTACCGAGGAATCCAACTGCGCGCCTCGGTCGATGGTCCTTTTGAGAGACCTGTAAACTTCCGCCGACAACGTCGCCCGCATAACTCTGTCGTCAAATACCATACTTCCGAAATAATCAGGAACCGTTTTCATAATAATACTCCTTTTTTTCAAATAAAATAAGGCAAAGGCGTCTTTGAGTCCGTTCTCAAAGACGCCTTTGCCTTTATGTTTCGGATTATACAAAAACGAATAAGCACTTGTCAACGGATTTAAGTAACTTTTTCCGAGAAATTTTTTACCGACGGGAAGGAGGGGTCGGAGAGGGGGAAGGAGCCGACGCAGGACGAGGGAGAAAAGGAAAAATTCATATAAACATAAGCGAAATTTTTTGATTTCGAAAAAAAGATATGATAAAGTAAAAGAAAAACCGTTTATAAATGAAGGGAAAGTTTTACTCGTTGCGGAGGAGGGTAAGGTAATGAACTATACGGCTAAAGAAGTTATGCAATTCGTGGCGGAAGAGGACGTGAAATTCATCCGACTGGCTTTTTGCGATCTTTCGGGGGTGCAGAAGAATGTTTCCATAATGCCCGGCGAACTGGAAAGGGCGTTTACCGACGGGATAGCATTCGACGCGTCCGCAATAGACGGGTTCGGAGGAGAAGTTCATTCCGATTTGTTTTTACATCCCGATCCCGACACGCTGACGGTGTTGCCGTGGAGACCCGAACACGGGAAGGTGGTAAGGATGTTCTGCCGAATAGCTTATCCCGACGGACATACCTTTGAAAACGACGCCAGAAGTTTACTCGTATCTGCGGTAAAGGAAGCGGAAAAACAAGGGCACCGATTCAATATAGGTTCGGAGATGGAATTTTACCTGTTCAAGACCGACGAAAAAGGTCATCCGACCGACGAGCCTTACGACAAGGCGGGATATATGGATATAGCGCCGGAGGATAAAGGAGAGAACATCCGCAGGGAGATTTGCCTTACCTTGGAGCAAATGGGAATAATGCCCGAAAGTTCGCATCACGAAGAAGGCCCCGGACAAAACGAAATAGATTTCTGCTATTCCGACCCGTTGACCGCCGCAGACAACGCCGTGACTTTCAAGGCGGTGGTAAAGACGGTGGCGGCAAGGAACGGACTTTATGCGGATTTTTCGCCCAAACCCATAAAAAACGCTCCGGGAAGCGGATTGCATATCAATTTTTCGGTGACGTCCAAAGACGGCGACGTCAACAATGCCACCATAGCGGGGGTATTGAACAGAATAGCCGAGACCACGATATTCTTCGACCCGTCGGAGGAGTCTTATTTGAGGTTGGGGGCGAACAAAGCGCCTTCCTACATTTCGTGGTCGGCGGAAAACCGTTCGCAGCTTATCAGGATCCCCGCCGCAACGGGGAAATACCGCAGGGCGGAGCTCCGCTCCCCCGACCCGTCGGCAAATCCTTATCTGGCTTTCGCAATACTAATCTATGCGGGGTTGGAGGGGATAAACAAAGGAATGGAATTGCCGCAGGAAGCGGATTTCAATTTTTACAATGCCGACGCCGCAACGCTGAAGAAATACTCGAGGCTGCCCTCTTCGAGGGGGGAAGCCGCACTCAAGGCAAAGGGAAGCGAGTTCGTCGCAGGGATTTTACCTAAATCGATAATCGAATATTATTGCGGGAAATAACGCAAAAAGGGGAGACGGATGCCGCTTAAGGAACGTGTTTACAGCGTGCTTATAGTGACAAGAACGGAGAAATTTTCCATTTCTCTGACTGCTTTGCTGTCTCCGAGCAAATTTTCTCCCGTAAAAACCGTGACCTGCGTATCCGAAGCCAAGAGGGCGTTGCTGGAAAGAGACTACGACCTGGTGATGATAAATTCGCCTTTGGAAGAAGAGAACGGCAGTAAACTTGCGGTGGATATTTGCACCGGGAAAAACAGCTGTGCGTTGGTGTTCGTACCGAGGGAGCAGTATCTTTCGATGAGCGAAGAGATACGACCCTTCGGGGTATTCACGTTGCCGAAGCCGACGTCGGCGCAGATGGCGTCGCAGGCGATAGACTGGATGTGCGCAACCAGAGAAAGACTTGCCCGATACGAAAAGACCGTTTCCACCGTCAAGCAGAAAATGGAGGAGATAAGGACGGTAAACCATGCGAAATGGATACTTATCGACGTATTGAAAATGACGGAAGAGGACGCACACAGATATATAGAAAAACAGGCAATGGATCGTTGCGTATCCCGTATGGAGATAGCGAAGAACATCATCGCCACCTATAAATAATAAATATGTCAAGTTTCTTTTTTTCGTTTATCCAGGAACTGTTTTTGACTGGCTACGGAAAACAGGGTCTGCGATACTTGCGAAAAAATATTTCTAAGTACGAAAATTTCCTCCGCCGTTTTTCCTTCGGAGAGTTTCAAAGCGAGAGCGTTCGATAAAAAAACCAGCTCTTCGGGAGAAAGCGAACACAAATCTTTCATAATACAATTTATGTAAACGCCCTTAAAATGTTCGGCGAAAGGCGAGGCGTCGAGGTTAATTATATTTAACAGAGGATGTTATAATTTTTTTCTTTTTAACAGGGGTTTGTCCTGCGACGAGAGCCAGGCGCCTATGAGCATCAATGCCAGAGCGATGAAAAAAGAGTAGTGCGGTTTATCTTTGAAAATTATCAGAGACAGGAAAGTTCCGATAAAAGGGGCAACGGCATAATAAGCGCTCGTGCGAGCGCTCCCGAGTATCCTTTGGGAATATACGTAGCAAAAAATACTCAGTCCGTACGCCACGCATCCCACTGCGATAACTGCAAAAACGCTCCAGAGAACGGTTATGCGTTCTCCGACAATCAACCCGATAACGATAGAGCCCGATCCTGAAAAAACGCCTTTCAACAAGACTATTTGCAAGGGATCTTTCGAAGACAGTTTTCTGGTGCAATTGTTTTCAAGTCCCCAACAAAGGCAGGCGACGAGGATAAGGAGCGAGCCGAAAGAAAACTGCAGAGTGAAAATATCTTCGAAGGATAACAATACGCAGGACAGGGTAATGAAGACGATCCCGAGCCAAAGTCTCGGAGCGATTTTTTCTTTGAATATTACGAGTGCGATAATGGCTGTGGCGACGATTTCAAAATTATTCAACAAAGACGCCGTAGCGGCGGAGGTGGACTTCAGACCGAACAACAGGCAAATCGGCGCCGCTATGTCCAACGTTATCATGGCTACGGTATAGGGCAGGTCCTTGGCGGTTAGTTTCGGTTCGGTATTTTCCGGTTTGAAAATTTTACGAGTTACGAAGACCGCGCTCATACATAATCCCGCACCCACGTATAAAAAACCTGCCATCAAGGTAGGAGGCATATAATCCAAAAGAATTTTTGACAACGGCGAATTTATTGCGTAAAAAGCCGCCGCAAGCACGGCCAAAAAAATTCCTTTGCAGAGGGGATTCGATTTCATAAAAGCTGATCGATAGCCTTATTCAAGGCGGAAATGGCAGTTTCGTCGTTATTTTTCACCGCATCGGAAATGCAGTGCTCCAAATGATCTTTCAGAATGACCTTTCCGATATTGACGATTTCCGATTTAACGGCGGCAAGCTGGATCAGCACTTCGCTGCAATCCCTTCCGTCTTCGATCATTTTTTTTACGGCGTTCAGATGTCCGATTGCTCTCGAGGTCCTGTTTAGGACGGCTTGCGTGTGTTTATGCGGTTCCATAATTTCTCCTTATCCCCCATGGGGGGATATTGATATTGTAATACCACCGTAAAAGAATGTCAAACACTGTTGAAAAAATGTCTATGAGCGGCATTTATTCCGGTCCCCCGAAAAACTGCAACGTTTTTTGGGGTAGCGCTGTGCCTTGAGGACCCATTCGGATAAAGTGAATACCTATATAAGCATATATGTGCTACAGAGTGAAGGGGAAAACTCTTTAGGAAGAAAAAACCGGGGTCCCCGAAAAGCAGTAATGCTTTTTGGGGTGGCTTTACGAATCCCTTTTGGTGATTCGCAAGTCCTATTTTAACGGATAAGCCGCGCCTTGAGGACCCATTCGGATAAAGTGAATACCTATATTAAGCATATATGTGCTGATAAGAAAATACCGTAAGTAGAAGTGAGCCGCACCTCATCAGATTGCCTGACGGCAATTTGCGAATCCCCTTTGGGTCTTCGCAAGTCCTCAAGGCGAAAAAATATCCGCTACAAAAATGTAGCGGATATTTTTTGGCGCGCCTTGAGGAGCTCGAATCCCCAACCTTTGGTTCCGTAGACCAACGCTCTATCCAATTGAGCTAAAGGCGCATAAAAGAAATTATTAAGTTAAAGGTACATACTTAATACGGAACCAAAGGTTGGGGTATTAAGTCTTCCGAAAAAACACTTACAGGGGTTTTTCTTCGGGGTCCCCGAAAAACGGCAACGTTTTTTGGGGTATAGCGCTTTATCCAATTGAGCTAAAGGCGCATAAAAGAAAATATTAAGTTAAAGGTACACACTTAATACGGAACCAAAGGTTGGGGTATTAAGTCTTCCGAAAAAACACTTACCGGGGGTTTTTCTTCGGGGTCCCCGAAAAGCGGCACCGCGTTTTGGGGTTTTTCTTCGTGGTCCCCGAAAAGCAGTAATGCTTTTTGGGGATATCGTCATTTATTATATCATTTAACCGCAGAAAGTCAATTATTATATTCTAATTCGTTAAAATTATTTTTAATTATCCTTGAATTAGCTTTCCGTTTAGAGTATAATATTATATTATTATCGAAGAAATTTTTGGAGGACTTATGACACGTTCGGAATTTTTGTTTACGGCTATCGACGTATTGTTCCATCCGGCTCAAAACTACCGCAGATACAAGGGGATCGTCAGAGAAAAGGAATTTGCTTACGACGAGTCCCGTCCCGACGAATGTAACGGGGAAGTTTATTACGACCCCGCTTTGCTCGGGGAGAAGAAATTGCCTGTGGTACTGAACATTCACGGAGGCGGTTTCGTTAAAGGGGACAAAAAACACAGAAAAAGTCTTTGTAAACGTTTCGCTCACCACGGATATTTTACCGTAAACATTAACTACGGACTCAGCCCGAGGAGACCTTTTCCCATTCCGCTCGCCGACTGCGTGAACGCCCTTAATTACCTGACCGTCCTCGCCGAAAAATATAATATAGACCTCGACAAGGTCTGCGTGACGGGCGACAGCGCAGGGGCGTATTGCGCCACGCAGCTGGTGTCGTTAGCAAACAGCGAAGAACAACGCACCGCCCTCGGTATCCCCGAGTTCAAAGTCAGACCCGCCCTTTTGGTGAGCTTCTGCGGACCGTACGATCTGATGGCGTCCATAGAACTCACGAAGTTGCCTTTTAATCTTGTTTGGGATATCGGAAGATGTTATTTGGGAGCCGATTTCGGGCTTAAAAAGGATTTCTCCAACATTAAGGATTATCCTTACATAAAAGAAATATGCCCCTCGAATTTCGTCAACGGGAACTGGTGTCCGAGTTTTCTCGTGATGAGCAAGAAAGATATTTTCTGCAAAGGGCAGGGGGAAATTCTGGCTAAACTCCTTATCGACGCAGGAGTGGAAACCGAAACTTATTCCAGTACGAAATTCATAGACAACCATTGTTTCCATATGAATATGTGGACGAAAGCGTCCAAAGAGTGTTTCGAAAAAGTTTTCGCCTTTATGGATAAGCATCTGAAAGGATAATCACCCCTTAGCCGCCTTTTGAGGGCGGTTTTTTTCGGAGAGAATATGGAAGAAAAAGATAAGAAAGCATTTTGCGACGGTTGCGGCGAGGAGAGTAAGGAGCTCGTCGTAGATTCCGACGTCGAAGAGGCTGCCGTCGCTTGTCGGACAAAGGACGATTCGGAGGAAGGTAAAGGCAAAGTCAAGCTCACCCCCAAGGAGACCTTTATCCAGGTCCTCAAATTCGTGCTCTTTTCCTGCGGCGCGGGTATAATCCAGCTCGGGGCGTTCACTTTGATGAACGAGATCATACGTTGGAATTACTGGGTAAGCTACCTTATCGCTTTGGTGCTGAGCGTACTTTACAATTTTACCGTAAACCGCCGTTACACTTTCAAGTCCGCCAACAACGTGCCTTTGGCGATGGCGTTGGTGTTCCTTTTTTACGTCGCTTTTACCCCGTATTCGGTGTGGTTGACGGATTTTCTCACGATGGACAAAGGCTGGAACGAATACCTCGTTCTGTTCATCTGCATGGCGCAGAACCTGACGTTGGAATTTCTGTGGTGCCGTTTCGTGGTGTATGCCAAGAGTATCAACACCAACAAACTGGCTAAGAAAGGAAAGCAGGAAGAAAATTCCGAGGAAAAAGTTGTCGAGGAAAAAGCCGCCGAGGGAAGTCCCGACCCTTCCGAAGAGAACGAGAAGAACGAGGGGAATAAGGAAGAATGATCCGTCCGTGAATTTCCAAAAAAAAACGACCGCCGAAATGCGGTCGTTTCGATATTTTTCGGGATTTTATTTCAAAGGTTCGAAGTCTTCGGCTCCGTGTTTGCAGATAGGACAGATAAAATCGGGAGGCAAGGTTTCTCCTTCATAGACGTAATTGCAGATCTTGCAGACGAAGCCTTTCTTTTTCGCTTCCGCTTTCGGGGGAGCGGTCTTGATGTGTTTGAAATAGTAGTCGTATGTCGCCGAGGGGTCACCGTTGAGGGTTTTTGCCTCGGTGACGTCGGCTACGAACAGCATATGCGTGCCGTAGTCGTGACGGGCGACTATCTTAGCGGAAATTACCGCATTGGCGTATTCGGGCAGATAGGTAAGTCCGTTGGAAGAACGCACTTTCTCCGTTCCCGCAAATTTGTCGGTATCCCTGCCGCTTGCAAAGCCGAACCGTTTGAACACGTCGAAAGGCGTTTTTTCGCTAAGTACCGACAGATTGAAAAGGTCGTTTTTCTGCAACAGTTCGCAGGTATAGCCCGATTTGTTGACGGCTATAGTTACCCTTCTCGGGTTTTCGGTCAGCTGGGAAGCGGTGTTTATGATACAGCCGTTGTCCTTGTCGCCGTCTTTTACCGTCAGAACGTAAAGACCGTAGCTTATCTTGAACATTGCGGAAACGTCGGTACCCGTGGTTTCCACCGACGGTTTATTCATCGAAAGAACTATTGCGTCGGCAAGGGTAGCCAGTTCGGCGACGGTATTTTCCTTGACCGCACTGTTCAAAGTAACGGTTTCGCCCACGATAAAGGAGTCTTTCCAACCGGCGAGCACTTCCTTTATCTTGGCTCCGCTCACCGGTGCCCAGCTGCCGTTCTGAATTATGCTCAAGGAGCGTTTCTTCAGTCCGTGGGCGGTAAGTTCTCTGACAAAATGTTCCATAGCGGGGAAGACCGAAGCGTTGTAGGTTATGGACGCAAAAACTATGTTGCTCACCCTGAACGCTTCGCTGATAAGGTAGGAATAATGCGTTTTGGACACGTCGTAAACTTTGATGTCCCTTACTCCTCTTTCGGCGAGGAAAGCCGCCAGCGTTTCCGCAGCTTCCGCAGTATCGCCGTAAACCGACCCGTAAACTATCATCGCAGTAGAGGTTTCGGGTTCGTAATCCGCCCAAAGGAGATATTTTGCCAGAATTTTCGCAAAATCCTTTTTCCAGATCACGCCGTGCAGAGGGCAGACGTAATCGACGGGGACGCCGGCGAGTTTTTTGACGGCGGCCTGAACCTGAGCGCCGTATTTTCCCACGATATTGGTGTAATACCGTCTTGCTTCGGGGAGATACTCTTCAAACGACTTCTCTTCGGCAAACAAATTCCCGTCGAGGGCTCCGAAAGAACCGAAAGCGTCGGCGGAGAAAAGAACCTTTTCCTCCACGAGATAAGTCATCATGACTTCCGGCCAGTGTACCATGGGCGCAAACACGAATTTAAGGGTATTTTTTCCGACGGAAATCGTCTCCCCGTCTTTGACGAGAACGGCTCTGTCGGAAATATCTCCGAAAAAGTTGGCGAGCATGGTTATCGACTTGGAGTTGCAGATAACTTTCATATCGGGGTAGGCGTTCATCAAAGCCTTTACCGAAGCGCTGTGGTCGGGTTCCATATGGCTGACTACGAGGTAGTCGGCTTTCCGTCCGTTCAGTGCGGCGGCGACGTTAGCGAGATACTTGTTGGTGAAATTACCGTCGGCGGTATCGAACACCACGGTTTTTTCGTCGAGCAGGACGTAGGAATTGTAGCTGACGCCGTTGGCGACGGGATAGACGTTTTCAAACAGCGCAATACGCCTGTCGTTGACCCCGGTGTAATACAGATCCGGGGTTATCTTACGGATAAGGTGCATAAATTATTCCTCCGGGGAGAAGTCCTCTTTTCCCACTCCGCAGAGAGGGCAGGCATAATCGTCGGGCAGATCGGCAAAAGCCACTCCCTGTTCTTCTTCGTCGTAAACGTAACCGCATACGTTGCATACATATTTAGCCATAAAATGCCTCCTGAAATTTTTTCTTTTATTGTAAACCAAAAAACCGCCATTGTCCAGTACGGCGGAGCATTTTGCGTTCAAATAAATTCTTATTTTTCCAGGCTGTGTTTTGACAATAAAATTCCTGCAGAAGTTGACTGAAAAAACTTTATTATAGTATAATAATAACAATAATCCATATTATGCTTAATGCAAACGGAGGGTTTATGAAAAAGACTATGTTAAAGATCTTCGCCACGGCGAGCGCGATCATTGCGATAGTATTCGTGATAGTGCTGCTGGTAGCGGTATTCGGAGGGATAACCGTCGAGGAATTCGACAACGCTCTCGTCAAAGGGTTGTTCGTGACCCTCGGTTCGATTTATGTGTTGATAATGGCGTTTGTTTTGACGATGTTGTTTATCAACGACGAAACCGTCAAGGAAATAGTGCTCCGTTCCGACAAAGAAGGCGGCACCAGGACCACCGTGGGCGTGGTAAGAAAGATAACCAAGGACACCGTGGCGCTCGTGGAAGGCGTTAAATGCACCAAGAGCGCAATAATCGTCAACGAGTACGGCGTAAGGCTGAAGATCGCCGTCACCGTCAAGGGCAGAGACATAGAGGAGATCGAAAGCTATATCAGGGCCTTGCTGGAAGACGCCTTTATGGGGGCGTTGAATTTCAAATTCTATTCCATCGAGATCAAGGTCAAGAAGCTCGAACCGAAACATAAAGTCAACGCCGAAGCCATTATGGCGGAAGCCGACGCCAAGAGAGAGGAGGCCCGTCTCGAAGAACAAGCCAAGGAACAAAACGCCGAAAACGCCGAAGAAATTTCCGTCGAGGCCGCTCCCATCGAGGAGGTCGAGGTAGCGGAAGAAGCCGCCGAAGCCGCCGAAGAAACGCCAGAGGAAGTTCCCGCAGAGGAAGAGGCGGAAGAGGAAAACGCCGAAGAAGCCGAATCCGAGGAAGACAATACCGAAGAAGCGGAAGAGGAAGAAAAACCGAAGGAATGATTTTATTATACGTTCGATATAAGGACCCGTCTTTTCGGACGGGTCTTTTTTTGCGGGAACGGCGCAGCGACAATTTTATACAAAAATAAAAACTTTTTTGTTCAAAAGTGTTTACAAAGGTCGAATTATGTGTTATTATGTAGTTGTTTCCGCGGATAAAGCCAGAAATATCGTGATTTTAAGAGGATAAAAATGAAAAGATTGACGATGGTATTTTGTGAGTCGAGCGAAGCTATGGCCGTTTTTATCGGCAATTATTTTGCCGACAGGGAAAATTTTGCGGTAAAGGTAGTTTTGGACGCCGAAAGTTATCCGAACGAAGCTTTTGTTCCCGACGTGATCGTGGTGGGAGAAGGGTTTGATTTTCGCCCGATCGCGGAACGCTTAAGAGAAAACAGACCGAAAATCATTTTACACGCCGCAGAGGGGAATTCTTTTTCCGCCGAATACGACGCTTTCTGCGCAAGGTATGATTTCGAGGGGATAGAAGAGGCGGCGTTACGTCTTACCGCCGAGAAAAAAGAGGTTTCGGAGAACAGGAATTTAGACGAGAGACTGAGCGGAATACTCTTGCGGGCGGGGATACATCCGCACAACAAGGGTTATCAGTATCTGAAAGTTGCGGTCAAACTCGCCGTCTCGCAACCGGAAATGATCAACCGCATCACCAAAGGGCTGTATCCTGCGGTGGCGGAGTTTTGCATGAGCACGCCGAGCAAGGTGGAAAGATCGATAAGACACGCCATAGAGGTCGCCTGGTATAGAGGAAAAATCGAAAATCTCAATCAGTTCCTCGGTATGAAAATTTACGGGAAAGAAGATAAACCCACCAACAGCGAGCTTATCGCTTTGATTGCGGATAAATTGGTTATCGAAACTATGGCTTAATCAAGAAAAGTCGTTTTTTGGGCAAATTTATTCTTAAATTATAATATATCGACGGTTTTAACCTGTCTATTAAAAAATTTTCTTTACAAAAAAGAGAATATTTGATACAATAAACGTGATAAAAACGTAAAAAGAAGGTTACAAAAATGTTCGATATATTGGTAAATCCCCGTTCGGGGAAAGGGAAGAGTCTCGCCGCCCTCAAGACGGTGGAGACTATTCTGATAGGGAAACAGATCCCTTACGAGGTACATAAAACCAGTTACGCCGGCGAAGCCACCGAAATCGTCCGCAAGCTCAACGAAGAAAAGGAGGACTGCCGTCTTATAGTAATGGGCGGAGACGGGACGTTCAACGAAGCGCTGAACGGGATAGAGGATTTTTCCCGAATTACCCTCGGGTTCATTCCCTGCGGTACGGGGAACGACTACGTCAAAGCCACCTCGATTCCCCGTAACGTCAAGGACGCTCTGGACGTAATTTTGAAAGGAGAGACGGGCTATACCGATTTTATCCAGCTGGACACCAAACGAGCCCTCAACGCCGCGGGAGCCGGTATGGACGTGGACGTTCTGGTCAGATATTCCACCATGAAAGCTTTTTCGGGCAAAGCCAAATATTACGCTTCTCTTCTCGACGTGCTGGCGCATTTGAAGTTCCATAAAATGATAATGGAACTGGACGGGGTGAAAACGGAAAAAAGCGTGTTCATCATTTCGGTAGCAAACGGTCGTTACATCGGCGGAGGTATGCCCATAAGTCCGCTTTCCGACGTGGACGACGGCTACTTCGACGTGGTTATCGTAAACGAAGTCAAAAAAAGAAAGATTCCGCTTCTTTTATTGAAATTTTTGAAAGGCAAACACATCGACGAACCCTGCACCGAGCATTTCAGAGCCAAGGAAATAACCGTCACGCTGTTGGACGACGGAAAGACCCAGGTGGACGGCGAAGTGTTCGAAAGTCGGGTTCTGCATTGCACGTTGATGCACGAGACGTTGAAAATTTATAAGTAATACCTTAATTTAATATAGGATTTTCCCTTTCCTGCCCGACAGACGGGGAAGGGGAAATTTTTTTTGGGAAAGTTTTTTGAACCGCCCCTATTTCGTTTGCAAACGGAAAGGATATTTGTTACCATAAAAATACCGACAGCAAACGGAGGCGGACGAAGTGAAAAGAAAATTCACCTTTCAACTGACTTTAGTTTTACGCAAGGGTATCTCCATACCCTGTTTGTCGGGGCAGAACTGAAAAAACGCACGGATAAATTCCGTGCTTTTTTGTTTATAGAAAAGGAGAGAGTATGAAGAAAGCAGCTATAGTAATGGGTAGTAAATCGGACGCCGAGGCTCTTCGCCCGGCGGTAAAGGTGTTCGAATCGTTCGGGGTGGAATATACCGTCAGAGTGCTTTCCGCACATCGCACGCCTTCGGCAGCGGCGGAGTTTTTCGCTTCCTTAGCCAAAGACGGATACGGCACCGTCATCTGCGCCGCAGGGAAAGCCGCTCACCTTGCCGGAGTAGCCGCAGGACATACCGTATTGCCCGTCATAGGACTGCCCATAAAGAGTTCTCTTATGGACGGACTGGACAGCCTGCTCAGTATGGTCCAGATGCCCTCTGGCGTTCCCGTAGCCTGCGTCGGAGTGGGCGCCGGAGAAAACGCAGCCTTGCTCGCCGTTCAGATTTTGGCGGTAGGGGATCCCGAACTCTGCGAAAAGTTAGCCCGATATAAGGTTAATATGGCGGAAAAGATTTTCGCCGACGATAAGGCGATAGCCGATTTTTATAAAAATTAAATTACTTTTACGGAGGCAGAATATGGAATTCATCAAGAAAGAACAGCTCTACGAAGGTAAAGCCAAGAAGGTTTTTGCAACGAACGATCCCGACGTGGTACTCGTTTCCTACAAGGACGACGCCACCGCTTTCAACGGACTCAAGAAAGGGACTATTCAGGGTAAGGGCATAGTCAACAATATTTGCTCCAATCATCTTTTCAAAATGTTGGAAGGAAAGGGTATAGAGACCCATTACATAGAGGAAATTTCCGACACCGACACGTTGGTGAAGAAGGTTGCCATCGTACCTATCGAAGTTATCGTCAGGAACATCGCCGCAGGGAGTTTATCCAAGCGTCTCGGGATAGAGGAAGGCACCGTGCTTCCCTCCACCGTGTTGGAATTCTGCTACAAAAACGACGACCTGGGCGATCCGATGATAAACGACTACCACGCTCTTGCGATGAACCTCGCCACCGCAGAAGAATTGGAGATTATCAAGAAGACGAGCTTCGCCGTCAACGACGCTTTGAGAGCTTATCTTAAAGACATAAATATCGACCTTATAGATTTCAAACTGGAATTCGGCCGTTACAAGGGAAGAATCATTCTCGCAGACGAAATTTCTCCCGACACCTGCCGTTTCTGGGACACCGTCACCCGTGAAAAACTGGACAAGGACCGTTTCCGCAGGGACCTCGGAGGGGTGGAAGACGCATATCAGGAAGTTTTGTCCAGACTTATGGGAAAGAAATAAGACCTTAATTTATGAAAAGCATTATTTTAGACGAAAGACAATTCGGTACGCACGAAGAGTGCGGGATATTCGGAATAATTTCCGAAGAGAAACAGGAACTTGCCAGAGACGTTTATTACGGACTGTTCGCCCTTCAGCACAGGGGGCAGGAAAGTGCGGGGATTGCGGTAAGCTACGACGAAGACAAGGTGGCTTATTATAAGAATATGGGGTTGGTGAACGCGGTTTTTCACGAAGAGGAACTGCGTCTTTTGCCTTCCACCAACGTGGCGATAGGCCACGTCAGGTATTCCACCATGGGGTCCAGCAACGTCGTCAACGCCCAGCCTATCGTGTTTTACGGCAGATTCGGCAGAATGGCTGTTGCTCACAACGGCAACATAATCAACGCTCCCAACATAAAGAAGCGTATGATCTACAAGGGGCATATCTTTCAGTCCAGTACCGACAGCGAAGTGCTGGCGGCTGCCATCAACGACTACTCCACCGAAAGCGTGGAACAGGGGATTTACGACGCCTGCAAGAATTTCGTGGGAGCGTTTGCGTTACTGGTTTTGAGCGGCAATAAACTCTACGCCGTCAGGGACAGGAACGGACTTAAACCTCTTATTATGGGACAAAAGGACGGCAATATCGTTTTTGCGAGCGAAAGCTGCGCCCTCGACGCCATCGACGCCGAGGTGATAAGGGACGTTATGCCCGGGGAGATAATAACCGTCAATACCGACGGAAGTTATACCAGCAGGTATTTTGCTCCCCCCGACAAACGCCCGTGCATTTTCGAATACGTCTATCTCGCCCGTTCCGATTCCGTTCTGGACGGGACCAGCGTTTACGAAAGCCGTTACAACTGCGGAAAAATTCTTGCCGAAATGTGCAATATCGACGCCGATATAGTGGCAGGCGTTCCCGATTCGGCTTTGGTCAGCGCAAGAGGCTATTCCGATGTGTCGGGGATTCCTTACGTGGACGCCTTGAGCAAAAACAGATACATAGGCAGAACTTTCATTCAGCCCAGCCAAAGTATGCGTGAAAACAGCGTTAAGATAAAACTTACCGCTTTCCGCAACAACATTCAGGGCAAGAGGCTTATTCTTCTGGACGACTCCATAGTGAGAGGCACTACCAGTAAAAAAATCATCAGTCTCCTCCGCAAGAACGGCGCAACGGAAGTTCATATGGTGGTGGCGAGCCCCATAGTCAAATGGCCGTGCTATTTCGGAGTGGATATGGACACCAAGGAACAGCTTATCGGCGGTTACAGAGACGCCGAAGAAATCTGCAAACTGATAGGAGCGGACAGTTTACATTACCTTCCGCTGGAAAAACTCGCCGAGTGTTGCGGTTGCGGCAATTTCTGCACGGGTTGTTTCGACGCAAATTACGCAGTGGATTTAGGGAATTTCCACAGCGAAAAATTACTTTTCGAATAAGGAGAAAATATGGCTATAGATTACAAACAGGCGGGCGTGGACGTGGAAGCAGGGTACTCTGCGGTCAGACTTATGAAAGAATACGTCCAAAGCACTTACGATAAAAACGTGGTGGGAGACCTCGGAAGCTTCGGCGGATTTTACGCCCTCGACGACAAGGCGGACGGCGACGTACTGGTAGCCGGGACCGACGGCGTGGGGACCAAACTCAAATACGCTTTCGTCCTCGACAAACACGACACCATAGGGATAGACGCCGTGGCTATGTGCGTCAACGACATAGTCTGCCAGGGCGCCAGACCGTTGATTTTTCTCGACTATATAGCGATAAGCAAACTCGTCCCCGAAAAGGTGGCGGAGATAGTCAAAGGGGTGGCGGAAGGTTGCCGACAGGCTTCCTGCGCTCTCATAGGCGGCGAAACCGCCGAAATGCCCGGGTTTTACGGCGAAGGCGAATACGACATAGCGGGATTTTCCTGCGGTATAGCCAAAAAGAACAGGATAATAAACGGTTCGGAGATAAAGAAAGGCGACAAACTCGTCGGGATACGCTCCAGCGGAATACACAGTAACGGATTTTCTCTGGTAAGACAGCTTTTCCCCGCCGAAAAGGAATACCTCACCCGTTTCGACGAGGAACTGGGTTGTCGCCCTGCCGATATATTGCTTACGCCTACCCGTATTTACGTCAAGACCGTGCTTTCTTTGATAGAAAAAGTCAAGGTTAAAGGCATAGCGCATATCACGGGAGGGGGATTTATCGAAAATATACCGAGGATAATTCCCAAAAACTTAGGGATAAAAATAAATACGTCCTCTTACGAAATCCCGACGATTTTCCGAGTTTTGCAGAAGAGAGCGGGGATAGAGGACAGAAAAATGTATAACACCTTCAATATGGGAATAGGAATGGTTTTCTGCGTGTCCCCTGACGCCGAGGAAGAGTGTTTAAGGGTATTGAAAACTTTAGGCGAAGACCCCGTGTCCTTAGGCGTGGTCACCGACAAAGCGGGGGTGGAATTTGAATAAAAAAATCGCCGTTTTCGTTTCGGGGGGCGGTACCGATCTGCAAAGCATAATCGACGCCGTCGTCGACAAGTCTCTGCAAGCCGATATCGTGCTCGTAGTGGGTAGCAAGGAGGGTATCTACGCACTCGAACGGGCGAAAAAAGCGGGGATACCCACGGCGGTATTCAGCAAAAAAGATTATTCGTCCACAGAGGCTATGTTCGACGAAATAATAGCCTTGTTGAAGGAAAAGGGAGCGGAATACATAGTGCTTGCAGGGTATCTTACCGTGCTCACCCCGAATATCGTGCACGCTTTCGAAAAGAAAATAATAAACATTCATCCTTCGCTCATTCCCTCTTACTGCGGAGACGGTTTTTACGGAATGAGAGTTCACCGGGCGGTGGTGGAAAACAAGGAAAAATTTTCCGGAGCGACGGTACATTACGTGGACGAAGGGACGGACACGGGGGAGATAATCGCCCAGGTGAAAGTTCCCGTTATGGAGGACGACACTCCGGAAACGCTTGCGGCGAGAGTGTTGGAAGCAGAACATATTTTATTGCCCGAAACGCTGAAAAAGCTGTTCAACGGGCAGGAATAACCAAAAAAATATCATATAAGGAGAAAGGTCAGATGAAAAAGAGAGCTTTGATAAGCGTATCGGATAAGACCGATATAGAAAAAGTAGGCGCGCGCCTTGCCGCCCTCGGTTACGAAATCATTTCTACCGGCGGAACGTACGACGTACTTAAGAAAGCGGGACTGCCCGTGATAGGGATAAGCGACGTGACGGGCTTCCCCGAATGTTTAGACGGCAGAGTCAAGACTTTGCACCCGGCGGTGCACGCCGGACTTCTCGCAATGAGAAGCAATCCTGCCCATATGGAACAGCTGGAAAAGCTCAATATAAACACCATCGACGTGGTCATCGTCAACCTCTATCCTTTCAAGCAGACCATACTGAAAGAGGGTACGACCTTTGCCGACGCCGTGGAGAACATCGATATAGGCGGTCCCACGATGCTGAGGAGCGCTGCGAAAAACTACCAGGACGTGGCGGTCATAGTGGATCCTGCCGATTACGAAAAGGTATTTTCGGAAATGGAAAACGGCGGCGTGACGTTGAATACTCGGAAGTATCTTATGTATAAAGTTTACCAGCACACGGCGTTTTACGACACGATGATAAGCGGTTATCTCAAAGAAATGCTCGGCATCGATTTTCCCGACAAGCTCACTCTGGCTTACGAAAAGAAAGAACAGATGCGTTACGGCGAAAATCCGCATCAGAAAGCGGCTTTTTACGGCGAAGCGCTGCCCGTTAAAAATTCCCTCGTCAACGCCGAACAGCTCAACGGGAAGCAGTTGAGTTACAACAACGTCAACGACGCCAACGGAGCGGTGGAACTTCTCAAGGAGTTTGATAGACCCACGGCTGTGGCGGTAAAGCACGCCAACCCCTGCGGAGTAGCGTCGGCAGACGACGTTTATTCTGCGTACAAAGCCTGTTACGAGTGCGACCCCGTGTCCATATTCGGGGGGATAGTGGCGTTCAACCGCACCGTGGACGAAGCTACGGCGAAGGAAATGGTCAAGATCTTTTTAGAGATCGTCATAGCTCCCGATTTTACCGAGGAAGCGTTGAAAGTCCTCGCCACCAAACCCAATCTCAGAGTACTTCGTCTGCCCGACGTGGCTAAGCCCAACAAGGCGGGCGCCAAGGAATTCAAGAAAATTTACGGCGGACTCATTATGCAGGACGCGGATCTTGCCGACATAGAGGAAATGAAAACCGTGACCGAAAAGGAACCCACCGCAGAACAGAAAGAGACCATGCGTTTTGCCATGAAAGTGGTCAAGCACTGTAAGTCCAACGCCATAGTTTTGGCTAAGGGCGAAAGGCTGCTCGGAGTGGGAGTGGGGCAGACCAACCGCATCTGGGCGACCAGGCAAGCCATCGAGCACTCTTTGGAGGACACCGAGGGAGCGGTGCTGGCAAGCGACGCATTCTTCCCCTTCGACGACTGCGTGAAAGCCGCCGCCGAAGCCAAAATAGCAGCCATAGTCCAACCCGGCGGTTCGATAAGGGACGCCGACAGCATAGCCGCCTGCAACGATAACGGCATCGCCATGGTGTTCACGGGAATACGCCATTTCAAGCATTGAGAAAGTAAAGAGGAACGGATATGAGAATTTTACTGATAGGAGGAGGAGGACGGGAACACGCCATAGCGTGCGCTCTCGCCCGCAGTCCGAGGACGGAAAAACTGTATTGCCTGCCGGGCAACGCCGGCATAAGCGAAGTTGCGGAATGTATCGAAGGAAGCGTTATGGACTTCGAACATATCGCAAAGGTGGTGAAGGAAAAGAATATCGACACCGTTTTCGTGGCGCCCGACGACCCTCTCTACGGCGGACTCGTCGACCGTCTGGAACAGGATAACGTAAGGTGCTTCGGACCGAGAAAGCAAGCGGCGATCATCGAAGGGAGCAAGGCTTTTTCCAAGGAATTTATGGCTAAATACAATATCCCCACCGCTTCATACCGCACTTTCGACAATTACGACGAAGCCAAAAAATATATAGAAAAATGTCCTCTTCCCACCGTTATAAAAGCCGACGGACTGGCTTTGGGGAAGGGGGTTATAATTGCCGAAACGAGAGACGACGCCCGCAAGGCTCTGGAAAAAACCATGCTCGACAAGGCTTTCGGCAACGCCGGAAACACCGTGGTTATCGAAGAGTTTTTGACGGGGAAGGAGTTTACTTTGCTCGCCTTCTGCGACGGAAAGAGCTTTTCCCTTATGCCGACGAGCCAGGATCACAAAAGAGCTTACGACGGCGATAAGGGTCCCAATACGGGAGGTATGGGAGCCTTTTCTCCCGCTTCCGTTTTTTCGGAAGCAGTGATGAAAGAGACTGTCGAAAGGATAGTCGTCCCCACCGTAAACGGGCTTATAGCAGAAGGGAGACCCTTCAAGGGCGTATTGTATTTCGGGTTGATGGCGACGGAAAACGGCGTTAAGGTCATAGAGTACAACGCCCGTTTCGGCGATCCCGAAACGCAGGTCATACTGCCCCTTCTCAAGACCGATCTTACTTCGATTGTCGACGCCTGTATCGACGGGACGTTGTCCGACATCGACGTCGAGTGGGAAGACGGTTGTTCCTTCTGCGTGGTGATGGCAAGCGGCGGTTACCCCGGGAAAATCGTCAAAGGTTATCCGATAACCATAGGCGACCTTTCCGAAGATATAAAAATTTATCACAGCGGCACGGCGTTTGGGGACGGGCAGCTCGTAACCAACGGCGGACGGGTGCTTTGCGTGACGACCAAGGGAAAGACTATTGCCGAGTGCAGAGAAAAGGTCTATTCCGAAATAGAAAAAATTTCCTTCAAGGATTCCGAATACAGACGGGATATAGGTATTAAATAATGGTAGACAGAATTTATGTGGAGAAATTACCGAAGTACGACACCGCCGTACCGAAGCTGAAAGCCGATATATACGGCACGCTGGGGATAAAACTCGATTATCTCCGCAGGATACTGCGTTACGACGTGGAGGGACTGGACGCAAAGGATTTGGAGAGAGCCAAGCAGTCGGTTTTTTCCGAACCGACGGTGGATACCGTGGGAGAGAAAATAGACGGGATAGACGGTAAGACGGCTTTGGTGGTGGAATATCTGGACGGACAGTTCGACCAGAGAGCGGACAGCGCGGCGCAATGCGTAAGTTTGCTTACCGCAGGGAAAAGACCTATGGTAAGGTGCGCCACCGTCTATCTTTTCGACGGAATAAGCGAAGGGGAGCTGGCGAGGATCAAGAAGTTTCTGATAAACGCCGTGGACAGCAAGGAAGGTTCTTTCGACCTACCCGAAACGCTGGAGAGGGTTTCCCCCGAAAGGAAGAATATGCGGGTGGAACTGACTTCCTTCAACGATATGGACGAAAAGGCGCTGAAAGAGTATTACGACGGATTTGGGTTTGCGATGAGTTTCGAAGATCTCCTTTTCGTGCAGGAATATTTCCGCAGGGAAGGACGGGTACCCACCCATACCGAACTCAAGGTGGTGGACACTTACTGGAGCGACCATTGCCGTCATACCACCTTTTTGACCGAACTCAAAGACGTGACTTTCCTCTGCGACAATCCGCATATAGAGGAAAGCTGGGAACTCTACAAAAAGACATTCGAAGAAGTTTACGGGGACAGGAAAGACAAGTATCCCTGCCTTATGGACATAGCCACCCTCGCCGTCAAGAAACTCCGTAAAGACGGATATTTGCAGGAAATGGACGTGAGCGAGGAAATCAACGCCTGTTCGGTGGTCTGCAAGATAGACAACGACGGGAAAGAAGAAGAGTGGCTCATTATGTTCAAGAACGAAACGCACAACCACCCGACGGAAATCGAACCGTTCGGCGGTGCGGCGACCTGTCTCGGGGGAGCGATAAGAGATCCCTTAAGCGGACGGGCGTACGTTTATCAGGCTATGAGGATAACGGGAGCCGCCGACCCGAACGAGGACTACCGCAAGACTTTGCCGGGGAAACTGCCGCAGAGAGTGCTTACCAAGACCGCTCTTGCGGGATTTTCCTGTTACGGCAATCAGATAGGACTGGCTACCGGCACGGTAAGAGAACTCTATAACGACGGATATAAAGCAAAAAGGCTGGAGACAGGTTACGTCATCGGCGGAGCGCCTAAAGAAAGGGTCAAACGCAGAAGACCGGTCAAAGGCGACGTGGTGATACTGGTGGGCGGAGCTACGGGACGGGACGGTTGCGGCGGAGCTACGGGCAGCAGTAAAAGTCATACCTCGGCGTCTTTGGACACCTGCGGAGCCGAAGTTCAGAAAGGTAACGCCCCCGAGGAAAGGAAACTTCAGAGGCTGTTCCGTTCGGAGGAGGCTTCCTCGCTCATCGTAAGATGTAACGATTTCGGCGCAGGCGGCGTGTGCGTGGCGATAGGCGAACTCAGCGACGGACTGGATATTTATCTGGACAGAGTAAAGGTAAAATACGACGGCTTGACCGCAACAGAACTCGCCATCAGCGAGTCGCAGGAAAGAATGGCGGTAGTCGTGGACGGAAAGGACGCCGAAAAATTCATAGCCTTAGCCGACAAGGAAAACCTCGACGCCACGGTTGTGGCAGAAGTTACCGACGGCGGACGGCTCAGAATGTTTTATAAAGACGAAACAATAGTGGATATCGCCAGAGACTTCCTGGACACCAACGGAGTAAAACAGGTACGCTCGGCAAAACTCGTCTATAAAGCGGACGGATATTTCAATTCTCTCGACAACCATACCGATATGCTTATCAAAGGCGAGGATATCAAGGGAGCGTTGAAATACGAACTTGCAAAACTCAACAACTGTTCGCAGAAAGGAGCAGGAGAGACCTTCGACTCCACCATAGGAGCGGCGACGGTGCTTATGCCTTTCGGCGGAAAATATCAACTTACGCCCTCCCTCGTTATGGCGGCGAAACCTCCCGTCGACGGCTTTACGCACAGCGTGACCGTATCTTCCTTCGGGATAAATACCGAGCTTTTAAGCGTCAGTCCTTTCACGGGAGCGGTATATTCGGTAGTGACCGCCGTCAACAAACTGATAGCGGCAGGGGTCAAGAAGGAAACGATTTATCTTACTTTACAGGAATTTTTCAAACGTCTGAACAAGGACCCCGAAAGGTGGGGAGAACCTCTCGCCGCCCTTTTGGGAGCGTTTTACGCCCAGATGAAAATGAAAAAGGGAGCGATAGGCGGGAAGGACTCGATGAGCGGAAGTTTCGAAAATATCGACGTGCCGCCCACGCTGATTGCTTTTGCGATGGGGCTTACCACCGATGAAAAAATCCTCCACAACGCTTTTTCCTCCACGGGTTACGTTTACCGACTGAAATTAAAAAAGGACGAGTATGGGTTACCTAACTTCGAATATCTGGAAACCTTATACGACATTATAGCGAAATTGAACGACGAAGGAAAACTTCTGAACGCCACCGTGGTCGAAAGTAACGCAGCCGTAGCGATAGCGCAATCGCTGTTCGGAAACGGGGCGGGATTGGAAGTGGAGATACCCCGCAGAACTCTGTTCATCAACGCCGTAGGCGACTTTATAATCGTTACGAAAGAAAAGAGTTGTCCGCAAGGAGAGTATATCGGTAAACTTAACGATACGGGAGTGATTTCCACCGAGAGGGGCAAGGTATCGCTTTCCGAACTCGGGAATTATTACGAAGGCACGCTGGAAAAGGTGTTCCCGACCACGGCCAAAGCCGAAGGGAAAGCAAAGAACGTATCTTTCGTTTCGGGTGAAAAGTTCGCTTCCACGGTAAAGACAGCCCGTCCGAGGGTGTTTATTCCCGTGTTCCCCGGCACCAACTGCGAGTACGACACCGCCAAGGCGTTCGAAAGGGCGGGTGCTGTCGCGGATATCTGCGTGGTCAGGAACAGGAGCGCAAAGGATATAGCCGAAACCATCGAGGAAATGGCGTCCAAGATAAAGCAAGCCAACATCATAGCTTTCCCGGGAGGATTTTCGGGCGGAGACGAACCCGACGGCAGCGGGAAGTTCATTGCCACGGCGTTTCGCAATCCTCGTCTGGAAGAAGCCGTCAACGACCTGCTTTACCGCAGGGACGGACTTGTACTCGGGATCTGCAACGGTTTTCAGGCGCTCATAAAACTGGGACTTCTGCCTTACGGAAAGATAGCCCCGCAAACAGCCGACAGCGCTACCCTTACCTTCAACAACATAGCCCGTCACGTTTCCACCGTGACCAACGTCAGGATAGCTACCGACAAAAGCCCGTGGCTCTGCAATTTCAAAGTAGGGGATATATACAGCGTTCCCGTAAGTCACGGCGAAGGGAAATTCATCTGTCCCGACGGCGTTATGGAAAACTTGATAAAGAACGGACAGATAGCCACGCAGTACGTCGATTTCGACGGAAAAGCCACTATGGAAAGCCCCTTTAACCCCAACGGAAGCTTTATGGCGGTGGAGGGGATAATCAGCCCCGACGGCAGAGTTTTCGGGAAAATGGGACATACCGAAAGGTATCAGGACGGGCTGTACCGCAACGTGGACGGAAACTTCGATATGAACGTATTCGCTTCGGCGGTAAAATACTTCGGTTAAGCAAGAAAACAAAAATAAAAAGCGGCGGAGCGTCCGTCGCTTTTTTTATTACGCAAAAGGTGAAAGACTATTCCTCGTCCTTATTCCCGTTTTCGGAGTTGTCCTTTCTTTCGTCGGGGACGTCGTCCCGTTTTTCGGCAGGTTCGTCGTCCGCTTTTTCGTTTTCCGTCGGCGCCGCCTCGGTATTTTTGTCCTCGGGGGCGGTTTTTTCTTCGGGCTTGTCATCCCCGTCGGCCTTTTTATCGTCCGATCCGGGCAGGATTATGGTGGACGCCGGGACGAAAACGGGAGTGATTATCGGAGCGGGTTTTTCGCTTTCTTTTTTCTGTTTCGCCAGTTTTTCGTCGATATAAGCGTTGATCTCTTCCAAGGATTTCCCTTCCATAAGCATATCCACTTCGTCGCCGTAGATGGTTTCTCTTTCGAACAGGAGTTTTACCATATTGTCCATAACTTCTCTGTGGTAAGCAAGGCACTCTTTGGCTCGGGCGTAGTTGGTGTCTATTATCTTTTTGATCTCTTCGTCAATGATAGCCGCCACGTCGTCGCTGTAGGTGGTCTGGGTCTGGTAGTCACGTCCTATGAACACTTCGTGTTCGCCCCCGAAGAAGACGTTGGGGAGACGTTCGCTCATACCCCATTCGCAGACCATTCTGCGGGCTAATTCGGTAGCTCTCTTTATATCGTTGCTGGCGCCGGTGGAAATGTCCTGAATGACCAGTTCCTCGCTGGCTCTGCCCCCGAGCATCATGGTTATTTCGTCGTTCAATTTGTTCTTAGTTATGTGACTGTTGTCGTTTTTGGGACGGCTCAGAGTGTAGCCTGCCGCCATTCCTCTGGGAATGATGCTGACTTCCTGCACGGCGTCGCAGTGTTTCATAAGACGACCCACTATGGCGTGACCGGCTTCGTGGTAGGCGGTTATACGCTTGTCGCTTTCGGTGATTATGCGGCTCTTCTTCTGAGGGCCTGCGATGACCTTGTTGATACCTTCGAGTATATCCACCATCAGTATGGTCTGACGGTTGTTACGGGCGGCGAGGATCGCCGCTTCGTTGAGAAGGTTGGCTATATCCGCTCCCGAAAAACCGCTGGTAAGACGGGCGAGGGATTTGAAATCCACTTCGGGGGAGACGGGTTTGTTACGGGCGTGCACCTTGAAGATGGCTTCCCTTCCCTTGACGTCGGGAGAGTTGACGTAAATCTGCCTGTCGAAACGACCGGGACGTAAAAGCGCCGGATCGAGAATGTCGGCTCTATTGGTGGCGGCCATAATGATTATGCCGTCGTTGGTGTCGAAACCGTCCATCTGCACCAGTAACTGGTTGAGGGTCTGTTCTCTTTCGTCGTTCCCGCCGCCGAGACCTGCTCCTCTCTGACGCCCCACGGCGTCTATTTCGTCGATAAATACGATACAGGGCATATTCTTCTTAGCCTGGGCGAACAGGTCTCTTACTCTGCTTGCGCCCACGCCCACGAACATTTCCACGAAATCCGAACCGGATATGGAGAAGAAAGGCACGTTGGCTTCGCCTGCCACGGCTTTCGCAAACAAGGTTTTACCCGTTCCCGGAGGACCTACGAGGAGCACGCCTCTGGGAATTTTCGCGCCGAGGTTAATAAATTTCTTGGGGGATTTAAGAAATTCCACGATTTCACGCAGTTCTTCCTTTTCCTCTTCCGCTCCGGCAACGTCGGTGAATTTGACTTTGACGTTGTTGGCGATACGGGCCTTGGTCTTGCCGAAATTGAGGGCGTTGTTGCCGCCTTTGCCGCCTCTTAACGAGAAGAACATCAGTATGGCGAGCCCTGCTATAAGCACGAAACTCATTATGGAAATTATCGTGGACCAGCTGGTGCCGCTGTTGGGATCGTTCAAATCGATGTACGGCACGGTGTAGCCGTTCGTTTCGCAAACTTCCATTATGGTGTCGCTTATGGTGTTGCGGGAATCGACTACGACGTAAAAATCGCTGTTTTTGTTACTTTGAACGAACTGTTCCAAAGTATAACCCTTTCCCATAAGGACGCCTTCGGGAACTTCGCTATTCTGCGGAAGAGCGGAGAGAAGCACTCTCGCGGTGTAACTGTCGGTCATTATGACGCCCGTTACCCGTCCTTCGTAAAGATAATAAAGAAAATCCGAATAAGATAAAGTGGGGACCTTGGAGCCGAGACTCTGCATCAGAATGATCGCCACCACTATGATAATGACTATCGCTATCAGAATGAAAATCAACGATTTTTTATTGCTTTGTTTGTTTTCGGGCATTTTTTCCTCAACGCTTAAAAATTATATCGGTATTGCCATATTATAGCACGGAGTCCGATAATATGCAACGAAATCCGCTTTTTTTGTGTTTTTTCGTCTGCTTCCGTAAAAGAAACGAACGCAGCCAAACCGTCTGTAGCGTCGTAAAAACGTTTGTTTCGGAAAGAAAACCGACGAAAAAATTGCCGCAAAGCAAGCGTTACGCTCTTATTATGGTAGAACGGGAAATATAATTTAATCTTAAAGACGAGAGGACGGCGAAAATTTTTTCGGCGGCTTTTTCGGCGGTCAGGGAAACGGTCCGTTCGTCGGCATTCATAAGAGAAAGGAGGTTGTTGCCGCTTTTTTCCGCTATCACTCCGAGGATACCGATGTCTCCGACGGAGGCGAGATCTTTGTTGAGAGCGGCGCCTGCCCGTAAGCCTTTGACGGTATATTTTATCCTGCCCACGTCCTTTTTTTCGCCGAGACAGGCGTCCACGGCGATTATCAGACTGTGCGGATGATGCGTTTTGACGTGTTCGACGTAACGGTTGAAATTGACTCCGTTGACGGGGTGGGCGCTTCTGCCGTAAACGTAGGCGTCCACGTTATATTTTTCCACGAGGAGGTCCCCCACCCTCGGACCGAGACTGTCTCCGCATACTTGGGGCGTCCCGATACAGATTATTACCGGTTTGTTTCGGAAATACGTTTTCATAATGCTTAAGTTTTGACCAAAAAATTAACAAATATTCCCGCAAAGTAAAATTGCCTCGGTACCTCTTGACTTAACTATGCTTATTAAGTATAATTATTTCATACATTTATTTAGGCTGTAAGTGCCGGAGGGAGGACTCGTGTCGGGAATCATTTTGGATATAATCGTCGTGGTATTGACGGTTCTGCTGCTGATATTCGGCATCTGGAGAGGGATGTATAAGCTGATCTTCGGATTGGTTTCGTCGTTGCTCGCCATTATTTTGACCGTGGTGCTTCTTTCTACCGTTACCGGATTCGTGGTGGATAAGACCACTCTCGACGAACGTCTCACCCAGGCTTTAGATCAACCTCTTTCCGAATCCATTCCCAACGGCGACGTGGTCATACAGTATTACGACATCGACGGCGACGGCGAAGCCAACGAACTCGGTTACATAGCCGACGGCGTGGCGCATCCTTTTGCGGATCTTCTTCAGGGAACGAATTATTCTATGTTCAGCGGAGTCATCGAAAAGGTCATAGCCGATAAGGTGGACGCCGAAAACGGAGTGCCGTTCATAACGGTATTGAGTTCCACGCTGGTAGGCTATATCGTTATGGCAATAGTGTTCGTGGCGTTGCTCATTATTTTTGCGATAATAGTCAAGCTTCTCATGATGCTGATCAAGAAATTCGTGACGGCTACCTATTTCGGGCATTTCGTCAACAAACTGATAGGGGCTATCCTCGGGCTCGTCATTGCGGCGGTCATAATCTGGGGCAGCCTTGCCGTGATCCGTTTGCTGGGAACTTACGAATGGATAATCCCCGTCAACAACCTCATCGAAGACAGCACCCTTACCAAGATATTGTTCGAAAACAATTACATTTATAAATTCCTGACCGAAAGTTTCAATATCAAGGAAGTCATCGACAGAATAATCGCCGCTACCGCAGTATAGCGGTGTAATAATTTAAGAGTATTCAGGAGGAGAATATGAAATTTACCGGATTTGCCGGCGGATGCGTGGGGAAGGCGTTACTTGTCATCCTGTGTATCTTGCTCGGCGTAGTGCTTACTCTGGGAGGGATCGCCCTCGGCGGATACATCGTTCTGACGAAGGAAGGAATGGTGGGCACCATCAGCGATCAGATAGAGAAAAACACTTCGACGGAACTTGCCTTCGACGATTCCGTCAAGGCGATGAGCGTTATGGAGTGGGGCAGAGAGATCCTTGCCGCAGTGTCCGATATGTCAAGTAAGGAAATCGGCGATTTGGAAAAACTGATAGGCGTCAGCCTGATCAGCGATACCGTGGAAGAAGTTATCGGAGTGGACGCCTCGATCATAAAGACTTCCACCCTCGACAAACTCGGAGAGACCGTCAGCAACAACCTCACCATAAACAACGCCAAAGACAAGTTCGGGATAGAGTTTCCCGATATGCCGATCTTTTCCGACGCCGAATTTCTGGCGAGTCCGCTTGCCACGGCTTTTTCGGATTTTGAAAGTTATACTTTGGGAGAAGTTATCGAAATTACCGAAGAAAGCAACGCCGTATTGCAGGAACTCAAAAACGTAGCGATAAAGGATATAGGGGCGGCGAGCACCGACACCACGATAAAGAGTATGTTCCTTTGCGAACTTATGACGATAGAGGACGACGCCAATATGACTTTGAAGGCGTTGAAATACAGTTCCATAGAGTCGCAGTACGAACTTGACGAAAACGGAGAAATAAAACTCGACGAATACGGCAATCCGATTTACAAAACCAAGGAAATCACCGAAGTTATCGACGGAGAGACCGTAACCAATACCTATCCTTTGAAGGGCATCAACGAAACTATAAACGCTCTTTACGTAAAAGACGTGGTTAACATTACCAAGGACAGCGCGGTAGTCTTGCGTAAAATGCGTCTGCCCACCGAGGAAGAAATAGCCGCAGGCAAAGCGGAGCTTTTCGGGACGGAAGACCTTTTGGTTAACGAACTCGGAAGTGCGAAAGTTACCGAAATCGTCCAAAATACCAAGATAGGGGAAATAATCGATATTTATGAAGCCGACAATCCCGAAGCAGGCGTGACGAAGTCCGAGCCCATACTTATCGCATTGAAAGACGTGGCGATAAACGGACTTAACGACAGACTTAAAACTCTCGGTCTGAACGAAATTTTCGACGAAACCGAACTGGAAAGCGGAGCGTTGAGCCTCATACCGGCGGACACCACCCTGAACGAAATACCTTCTGCCGTAACTGCGGCTATGACCAATTCCACCACGGCGACTTTGGCGGGGAAGGGAATAATTTCCGAAGACACCTTTAACAACATATCGTCTTTGGAGAAAGAGCAGCAGGCTTTTATTTACAACAGTAACGTAAGCGGAATGTTGGGCGGAGTTATAGAATTCATTGCCGAGCCTATAATTTACACTTACGATCCCACCGGAGAAATTATAACGGGAGCAACCCCCAATTACGGAGTGGTTTCTCCCGACGAAGCGGAAATAAGCGTAACCGTATTCGATTCCCTTACCGAATTTGTAAATGCGTACTCTCAGTACAATACGCTTAATTTCGGTTCTGCCGTGACGGTAAACGTGAACGAAACGCAGGACGGAGCTTTCTATAACGAAGAAACGGGTTGTTATCTCATACCGCTCTTCAACATCGGAAGCGGCAGCGTGAATTTTGCGGGCGGCACGGTCAAGACCGCAATTTACGAAACGGGGGACGGCGGACTTATCTTGAGCGCAAATCAATACGGCTACGCTTATGCCGAAAACGGCGCAACTTTACCGGAAAAAGGGTTCGCGACGATAATATACGATACAAACGCTTAAACGCATAATAAAAACCGATACAAGCCGACTTCGGTCGGCTTGTTTTATGGAAAGGAGACGGTTTTGAACAGACCTTTTTACTTTTTTTCGAAACTTTATAAGGAAGAGGGAGTCGGACAGATAGAAGAAGGCGCGAGAGTTTCTGCCTCAAGCGGAGCCGCCTTCCTGACCGAGGAGGAAGCGAAGCGTTTTCCTTTACGTAAATTAACGGTAAAGGGGAAAAGTGCGGAAAGCGAGGAAGGGGTGGTTTTTCTTCTGAAGAGCGAGGCGCCCGACGTCGTGGAAGCGGTGCGGCTTGCTTTGAGCTTTGCCTGCGACGGGGTAATAATGGTTTTCGGAAACAACCCTTCCAGAAGCTATATAAGGCAAGGAGAAGCGTACGGCGTATCCGAATTGAAAAAAGCCTGCGACGAAGCGAAAAGGCTCTGTCCCGTGTTCGGAAGAAAATTCTGCGGCGGCTGATTTTTTACTCGGGCGACAACGCCCTTATTATAAATTAAAAGGTTCAAATATAATAATTTTATTACATAAATACATTACCGGATTTTTAAGTGGGTTTCGGCTCGTCGGAACGGGAAGGCGGCAAGGCGGGAAGATTGTTTTTCTGAGCGATGAAGCTGCCCAGAAGGTCGTGAAGAAACGCCGTAAAGGGCACCCCGAGGAAAACGCCCCAAAAGCCCAGCAAACCGCCCCACAGGACGATGGAGACCATTATCCAGAAACCGTTCAGACCGACGTATTTTCCCACTATTACCGGATAGGTGGTGAAGGATTCCACCTGTTGCAGAATAAGAATAAATATAATAAATACCACGGCTTTGGCGGGACTTACCGAAAAGACGAGCAATGCGCTCAGTCCCCCTCCGACGTAGGCGCCTACGATGGGTATCAGGTTGGAAAACCCGATGACGAGGGAGATGAGAGCTGCATAGGGCAGCCTTAAAATCAGCATACACAGATAACAGACCGAGCCGAGTATGACCGCTTCCAGCACTTGTCCGCCGAGGTAACGGGAAAATTTCGACACGGCGATATCGGCTATTTCGGTGATTTTCTCGGTGTTTTTACCTTTAAGCAAAAATCCGAAGAGTTTGGACGCCTGATTTTTGAGGGCGGTCTTGTTGGCGAGGAGCATTATCGCTATCCCGAGTCCGAGGAGGATATTGGCGGCTATTTTGAACACGTTTTTGGCTATATCCAGCATTTGCGGCATATAGTCGGAGATTTTCGAGGCGAAATTCTCGTACAGAACTCTCCCTTGAGTTACGAGAAAATTCATAAAAGCGCTTGTATTTGCGAGTTTATCGAAGGGAGAAGAATCGTTTTTCGAAGAAAATATCCCCTTTACGCTTTCCACCCCTGCGGGAACGGCAAGCCCGAACACAAGGGCTGCCACCCCTGCGAGTATCAGGACCGACAGAGCTAAACTCAACGCCTTGCGAAGTTTATCTTTCTTGAGCTTGGCAAACAGCTTTTTTTCGAAAAATTCCGCCGGGACGTTCATTATGAGCGCAAGGGTTATCCCGATGAAAATCGGTTGCATCGCCTCGTTTATCTTTCCGAATATTTCCCTGAAAAATCCGTAATTGAATACCACGAACGCCGCTAAAGCGACCAAGAGGAGTTTTATCGGAAAGGAAAGAGGTTTTTTCATAAACGTAGTATATGGTAATTATTGTTTAATTATTATAAGCGGAGGTTACTATTCGTCAAAATCAGCGTTAATTTCCCGAATTAAAACTTTTCGAAAGGGTTACAATATCTTGAAAAGAACGAGATTCGAAGAGGTGATTATGCGAACGAGAACCAACCTTAATTTCGGAGAAGACACGTCGTCGGGGATAAGAGTACTGTCTGCGCTTTATCAGGCAGGCAACGTGAACGTGTTTTACGAGGACAGGGAGAAGGGGGAGGAGTTTTGCCGTCTTCTTACTCTCGAAGGTTACAAAGCGGACCTGCTCGAAGCGGGGAAAGGCGATTTCAAGAAAAGCGGTTTTACCGTGGCTTTGGGGGGAGAAAAAGCCTGTTTTGCGGCAAAAAGACTGGCAAAAGGACGATACGCTTTTTTCCCGGATTTTGTTTTCCCGGAACTCTTTATGCCGTATAACGGCGTCTTTGCGGAATTCTGTTTCATAGACACGTCGATATTCCGTCCGTCGTCGGAAAAAGCCGCTTTGAATTGTTTTGCCTGCGTTGCGGCGATTTTTACCGAAGCTCTTGCCGTTTACTACAAGGATAAAGGGGGGATTTTCAAAGACAAAGCGTTGGAAGGGTTGTTGCTCGGCACCAAGAAGGTCCTTTTCGGGAACGAAGACAGAGAGGAGTACGTCCGCAGTTGTCTGCGATTGGTTGCATTGACGGCGGAAAGATTGAAAGATCGCTCCGTTGCCTCTTTTACCGTCTCCGAAACCGCAAGGCGGCTGGGCGGCGGTACGGAAAACTACCTGAATGCGGCATATTATTTCCATAGATTGCTTATTTTGTTTACAAAATGGAATTTTCGTGATATGCTTATACCTGCGGAAAAACTTGTTCCCGAAGTCGTTACCGACGCCCGTCCCCGTTACGGCGAAAAGGATCTTTTGCTGACGAGAGAGGAGCTGAAAAATATTTTTGCCAAGGTGGGTTTCCGTTTCGGCGGAGCGGCTAAAAAGGAAATAACGAAGGCCTTTTCGGAGGCGGTAAACGCAGATAATCCGCTTTTTGCGGAAATATACAACAGGGGGATCCCCGAAGGAATAATAGGATATGGTTGATCTAAGAGACGTAAAAGTATTTTTGTTCGATATGGACGGAACTCTCAATATGGGCGACGTGCCTTTAGACGGAGCGATGGAAACTTTGAAAATACTGACCGACAGCGGCAGACAGGTCTGCTTCGTCACCAACAATTCCTCCCGATCCAAATACGATTACCTCGAAAAAATACACAGAATGGGCTACGACGCCGCCATGGAGCAGATAGTGACCAGCGGAATGGCTACCGCCCAGTACATAAACCGTCATTATCCTTACAAATCCGCTTACGTCCTCGGCACCGACTGTCTGAAACAGGAATTTGCCGACTACGGGATAGAAGTCAAGGAAATAGGCGAACCTGCGGATATAGTTATTCTTGCGTTCGATACCGAACTTACTTACGAAAAACTCTTCCACGCCACCAACCTCATTACGGCGGGGAGCGTTTACATAGCCACCCACCCCGACCTCGTCTGTCCGTCGGACAAGGGGGATATGCCCGACGCAGGAGCGTTTATGGAACTTATCTACGCCACCAACGGACACCGTCCCGACGTGGTCATAGGTAAACCCTGTTCGCCCATGGCGGAATTCGTGTTCGATCATTGTTCGGCGTCTCCCAAGGATTGCGCTTTCGTGGGCGACCGTCTTTACACCGATATAAAGTTCGGGCTCAACAACGGAATGACCAGCGTGCTGGTACTGACGGGGGAGACCACTCCGGAAATGCTTTTCAAGTCCGACACCAAACCCGATTACGTTCTGGACAGCGTGAACGACTTGAGAAAATATTGTTAAAAACCTGCGTCGCAATTCATTGTTGCGGCGTTTTTCGATAAAAGGAGGCTAATATGACTACCACGGAAATGTTCGGAAGTCTGGTTTTCAGCGACAACGTGATGAAGGAGAGGTTGCCTGCCGAAATTTACAAAGCACTCAAAAAATGCATAGCCGAGGACGAAAGTCTGTCGTTGGAACTTGCCAACGTGGTCGCCAACGCAATGAAGGACTGGGCAATAGAACACGGAGTTACGCATTATACGCACTGGTTCCAGCCCATGACTGGCATAACCGCCGAAAAACACGACAGCTTCATAACGCCTACCGCCGACGGCGGCGTCATTATGGAATTTTCGGGGAAGGAGCTCATAAAAGGAGAGTCGGACGCTTCCAGCTTTCCCTCGGGAGGACTGAGGGCAACTTTCGAAGCCAGAGGGTACACCGCCTGGGATCCGACGAGTTACGCTTTCATAAAGGACGGAATACTCTGTATTCCCACGGCTTTCTGCAGCTATAACGGGCAGGCGTTGGACAAGAAAACGCCGCTTTTGAGAAGTATGGAAGCCATCAACCGCCAGGCTCTCAGGATACTCGCTTTCTTCGGACAGACCGACGTAAAGAGGGTCGTTTCCACCGCCGGACCGGAACAGGAATATTTCCTGATAGACAAAGCGATGTTCGACGCCCGTCCCGATCTCGTGTTCACGGGCAGGACGCTTTTCGGCGCCAGACCGCCCAAAGGGCAGGAGCTGGACGACCACTATTTCGGAGCTATAAAGACCCGTGTGGTCAAATATATGAAAGACCTCGACGAGGAGCTCTGGAAACTGGGGATATTCGCCAAAACCAAACACAACGAAGTGGCGCCCGCTCAGCACGAACTTGCGCCCATATATTGTCCCGTGGGACTTGCCACCGACCACAATCAGCTCACTATGGAAATGATGAAAAAAGTGGCGTTAAAGCACGGAATGGTCTGTCTGCTGCACGAAAAACCCTTCGCTTTCGTCAACGGCAGCGGCAAACACAATAACTGGTCCCTTTCCACCGACACCGGAAAAAATCTTTTCGAACCGGGGAAAAGTCCCTCGGAAAACGCACAGTTTTTACTGTTCCTTGCGGCGGTCATCAAAGCGGTGGACGAGTATCAGGACCTTTTGCGTATTTCGGTAGCGAGTGCGGGCAACGACCACCGTCTGGGAGCCAACGAAGCGCCTCCGGCGATAGTCAGTATGTTCCTCGGAGACGAGCTTACCGGCATACTTTCGGCGATAGAGGAAGAGCGGACCTATTCCAAACGGGCTAAATGCAACGTGGAGATAGGCGTGCACGTCCTGCCCAAACTTCCGCAGGACGCCACCGACAGGAACCGTACTTCGCCCTTTGCCTTCACGGGGAACAAATTCGAATTCAGAATGCCCGGTTCCACGTTCAGTATCGCAGGGATAAACACCATTCTCAATACCATAGTCGCAGAGGAGTTAAGGCAGTTCGCCGACGAACTTGAAGGATGCGAAAATTTGGCCAAAGCCGTGAACGAAATCGTCCGCCGCACTATGCGCGAGCACAAGCAGATAATTTTCAACGGAAACAATTATTCCGAGGAATGGGTAACCGAAGCGAGAACAAGGGGACTCCTTAACTTACGTTCCACGGCGGACGCCCTACCCCTTCTGACTGCGGAAAAGAACGTAAAACTTTTTGCTCGGCACAAGGTTTTCACCAAAGAGGAGATAACTTCCAGGCAGGAAATTTACACCGAAAACTATTGCAAGATATTGCGGATAGAGACGCTTACGATGGTGGATATGATGAAGAGGGGGATCCTTCCTGCGGTATCGGCTTATCTTAAAGACCTCGCCGAAACGGACGTGGCGTTGAAGAATGCCGGATTGGAAATGAACGTCTCCCTGATGGAGAAACTCAACGCTTTATACAATGCCGGCATCAAGAAGCTGGCGTCCTTGGAGATAGCGATGCAGGAAGCGTTTTCTTTCGGAAACGGCGAAAGGGGAGCTTTCTGTTACAGAGACAGGGTCATTCCCGAGATGAAAGGCTTGAGAGCGATAGCCGACGAAATGGAACTTTCCACCGCAAAGGAATACTGGCCGTATCCGTCTTACGGAGATATTCTTTTCAGCGTTTGTTGAATTCCGTCGCCGTTTCCCGAAAGGGAGGCGGCTTTTTTTATTACTTTATTGAAAACCGTTGTCGGAATATGGTAAAATTTGTCGTATGAGAACTTTCCCCCGACTCATAGCGGTTTTAATTGCGGTATTCTTTATTTTTGCGTCAACCGTCTGCCTGACCGTTCTTTCTGCGGAGGCGGCTTTTGCCGAAAACCTCCTTACTCTCGTCTATGAAAGAGAGGGCGTGACGGTATCGGAAATATCTTTCGTGAGGGAAGGGACTGTCTTGTCGTCCGGACTGGAAGACGAAACGGCAGGAGAGGGCTATTACGTGGAATGGTACTTCGACGAAGAATTTACCCGTCCCGTTGTTTATCCTTATACCGTCGAGCTTTCCGACTCGTCGGACGGTAGGATTTATTTTTACGGGAAAAAGGAAAGAAAAACCGAAACGATAACGGTAAAAGTTGCCGACGAAACGACTACCCTTTCGGCTTTTTACGGAGAGATCCCCGTTTTGCACGACAGCGTGTTCGGGTACACCGTGGACAAATGGTTTACCGATCCCGAATTTTCCGAAGAATACGTTTCGTCGCCGATAGAAGAAAGTATTACCCTTTATCCGTTGTTTACCGATTATTTTCTTAACGTCACCGTGGACGGGGAAAGCGTTTCCGTCCTTTACGGCGGAACTCTGACGGAAAAGACAGATACCGATACCCACCGTTTTGTCGGTTTCGTAGATAGCGAAGGCGTTGCTTCGGGGAAAATAACCGCCGAAGGAGAATATTTTTCCGTTTACGAAAGGGTATATTACCGAATTACCGTCTCCGACGGCACGGAGAGGAATATTTACGTCGAGGTAGGAGGATATCTTTCTTCCGACAAAGTCACCGACGGAAAAGTTTTCCTTTACGCAGACGGGAGCGAAGTCGTTTTTCCGATATTCCCCGAGGACGATATGATTATCTATGCGAAAGAAGAGCTTGAAGAAAACCCCGAAGAGATTCCTTTGCCGAAAGAATATTCCGTGACCGTGGAATGCGCTTACGCCGAGTACGATTGCGAGGAAAGTTACAAGGCAGGAGACATAGTGGAGATAATTTTCGACGGGATAAAGGACGGTTATTCCATAAAATACGTTTTGGTATCGGCCGACGGCAGAGCCGTGGTCACCGATTTTACGGGCAGTAAACTTACTTTCGTAATGCCTGAAACCGACGTTACGGTAAAGGTGGTTTTCGAGTCCGACATAAAAGAAAATACCACGCCGACGCCTTCCAAGACCGAACCCTTTATGACTACGAGGGAAATAATCGCCGTGTCGATAACGGGCGGCGTTGCGCTCGTTGCCGGCGGAATAGCGCTGTTCGGATTTATAAGAAAGAAAAAAAGATCTAAAGGAGAATAATTTTAATAAAAAAAGAAGTTCCGCCGAAAAGACGGAACTTTTTTCAGAGAAACTCTATATCCAGGGCGTTGTCGTAAAGGATTAAAAGCGTGCCGTTTTTGACGGAGATAACTACGGGAGAAGCGATAAGTTCGTTACTTACTCCTATGGGACGGTCGTCGGTCAAAGTCGCATCCTCGAGAGGGTAGAAAGCGTTTTTTACCGTGACGCCCTCCGCTTTTCCGCAGGCAAAGACGGAAAACCGTCCCTTTTGTCCTTTCAGAAGTATACTTCCGCAGCTTACGGCGGTCAGGTTTTCCTTTACGCCGTACATCAGATTGCGTTTACCTTGACGGGCGAGGGAGACAAGACACTGGGCGTTGGCTACGGTGTGGGACAGGTACCCTCCCGTGCAGCAATACAGACGGAAGTCCGTACAGCCTTTTTCCAGTCCCAAAACTATGGCTTCTTCGGTGTCGGTGTAGTCTTTTATGCAATTTAGCTTCAGCAGATTGGTTTCTTCGGGGACGTATCCGAGGGAATCGAAGTCGCCCACGCAAAAATCGGGTTTGACGTCGAGTTTTTTGAGATACTCGTACCCTGCGTCGGCGGCTATGACCATATCCCCGTCCTTTTTCTCAAAAGAGGGGACACAATATTCTCCCGCACCGAAAATATGACAGGTTCTCATTCCGAAAGGAATTTTTCCAACAGGCTTTCGGAAAAGCGCAGACGGCGTAAACTTTCCTCTTTGCCGAGTATGTCCGCCATTTCGGTGGCTCCTCCTGGGGTGGAAGCTTTACCCGTAAGGGCAAGGCGGACGGAGAACAGTATCTGTCCTTTTTTCAGTCCGCGGTTTTCTCCGCAGGCTATCAACGCTTCGTGTATGTTTTCCGAAGTGAAGGGATCGACTTTTTCCAGGGCGTCTATTGCCGCCTTGACTGCGATAAGTCCCGTCTTTTCGTCGGTTTTCATCTTCTTGTGTTGGTAAAGGGCAAGGTCGTATTCGCCGAATTCTTCTATGAAAGCGACTGCGTCTATAACTTCGGAAAGGATCTCCACTCGGGTTTTCAACAAAGCCGAGAACTTGTCGTAGTCGTATTTTCCGCTTATGGCGCTCTTGTCGTAGAAAGGACGGGCGAGGGCGGTGAACTCTTCGTCGGTCTTTTCCTTGAGATAAAGACCGTTCAGCCACCGCATTTTGGTTTCGTCGAAAATGGAACCCGATTTACTCACGTTGTCCACGTCGAAAAGTTCGATGAGGCGGGCAAGAGTCATTTTTTCTTCGTTGTCCTTAGGCGACCAGCCCAGTAAGGCTATGTAGTTGACTATAGCTTCGGGCAGATAACCCTTTTCGTAAAAATCTTCGAAGTTTGCGTCGCCGTAACGCTTACTGAGTTTCCTGTGGGCGTCCTTCATAATGGGCGGCAGGTGGATATATTCGGGTCTTTTCCAGCCGAATGCGTCGTACATAAGGTTATATTTCGGCGTGCTGGAAAGATACTCCGTACCCCTTATGACGTGGCTTATTTCCATAAGGTGGTCGTCCACGACGTTTGCGAAATTGTAGGTGGGCATACCGTCGCTTTTCAGGAGTATCCCGTCTTCCATATCGGAGTTGGGGACGCTGATCTTGCCGAAGACCATATCTTCGTATTCGCTCACGCCTTCGGTGGGAATGTTCTGTCTTATGACGTAGCTTTCTCCCGCCGCTATACGGCGAGCGACTTCCTCTTTGGAAAGGGAAAGGCAATGTTTGTCGTAACGGGTCACGCCGTTTTCGTCTTTGAGAGTTTCCAGTCTTTCGGGCGTGCAGAAACAGTAATACGCTCCCCCTCTTTCCACTAACAGTTCGGCGTATTTGCGGTAAATGTCTTTCCGTTCGCTCTGAACGTAAGGACCGTAACCGCCGTCCTTGTCGGGACCCTCGTCGTGAACGATACCGCTTTTTTGCAGGGTGGAATAGATGAGATCCACCGCTCCTTCCACGAAACGGGCGGTATCGGTGTCTTCGATACGAAGGATAAAATCGCCGTCGTAGTGCTTGGCGTAAAGGTAAGCGTAAAGGGCGGTACGGAGATTGCCTATGTGCATAAATCCCGTGGGACTGGGGGCGAAACGAGTGCGTACTTTCATAAATCGGCTCCAAAATATTTTTTTATCGGTTAAATTATTGTACCACACTTTATGGCGATAGTGTATAATAAAATAGTAACTTATAATATTATTCTCCGCAAAAACAAGGAGGGAAAATGGACAGAATATCCGAAGCAAAAGAGTTTCTTAAAAAAATAGTGGCGATAAACAGCGTGGAAAGCGCCCCTGTCGACGGTGCGCCGTTCGGGCGAGGAGTAGCCGAGTGCCTTGCCGTAACGCTTGAAAAAATGCGTTCGCTCTCCTTCCGCACGGTGGACGGCGAAGGGTATTACGGATACGGCGAAATAGGCGAAGGAGAGTTGTTTGGGGTCCTTACGCACCTTGACGTGGTACCCGTAGGCGAGGGTTGGAGCCACGACCCCTTCGGAGCCGAAACGGAGGACGGGAAGATATACGGCAGGGGGACGATGGACGACAAGGGACCTTTCTGCGCGGCGTTTTTTGCGGCGGTGAAGTTACTCGACGAAGGATACAAGCCCATAAAAAGACTGCGTTTTATAGTAGGGTGCGACGAAGAGAGCGGTTGGAAGTGTATGGACAGATACGCCGAAAGAGAGGAAATGCCGCAAAAAGGATTTTCTCCCGACGGAGATTTCCCCGTCATCAACAGCGAAAAGGGGATAGTGTATCACACCGTGAAGATACCGCTTCCCTCCGACGTCATTTCCCTTACCGCAGGAGAACGGGCTAATATGGTCCCTGCTTCGGCGAAAATACTTTTTACCAAAAACGGATCTCTTATCGACAGACTGGACACGGCGAAGATACCTTATTCTAACGAAGGGAAGCGTATTGCGGTGAGCGAAAAAGGGAAAGCTTCTCACGGCAGTCACCCCGAACAAGGGGAAAACGCATTAGTTAAACTTTTCCGCACGCTGTCGCCCGCTTTCGAAGGTTTCAAACTTCTTTATGACGCTTTCGCTTCTTTCGACGGGAGCGGGATAGGACTGAAAGTTTTCGACGAAAAAAGCGGAGCGCTCACGGTAAATCCCGGTTGCGTAGTCACCGAAGGACGGACGGCGGTACTGAGCGTGGACGTCCGTTATCCGCATTGTATCTCCAAAGAGGACGTCACGGTTGCGTTGAAAAAGACCCTTCCGTACGAAGTGGAAGAAGTCTTTTATCACCTGCCCTTATACGTTCCCGAGGAAAACGAGTTGGTGCAGAAATTGCTTTTCGCTTATGAGAAAGTAACGGGCGAAAAAGCTCGTCCCGTAGCCATAGGCGGCGGAACGTATGCGAGAGTTCTGCCTTTGGGAGTGGCGTTCGGACCGTGTTTTCCCGGCGGCAACAACGGGATGCATTGCGCCGACGAATATATATCTACGGAGGACTTCGAAAAGATGTTCGCCATTTACTACGAAGCCCTGAAGGAGCTGTGTTTTGCAAAGTAAGGAAATAAACGGGATAAGTCTTGCCTATCTGAAGAAAGGGGAAGGGAAAAAGGCGGCGATTTTTCTCCACGGCAACGGAGAAAGTTCGACTTTGTTTGCCCCGTACCTCGACAAGATACCGTTTGAGGGGAGCGTTTACGCCATAGACACCCGAGGACACGGGAAAAGCGAATATAAAGAGCCGTTTACCATAGCGAGGTTTGCCGAGGACGTGAAAGCGTTTATAAAAAGCGAAAATCTTACCGACGTCACTTTGGCAGGGTACAGCGACGGAGCCAATATAGCCTTTTTCTGCGCCGAAATGCCCGAAGTCAAAAGACTTTACGCCGTAAGCGGCAATCTTTACGAAAACGCTTTGAAGAAAAAATTTCTTATCCCTTGCCGAATAATATACGCTTTACTTTTTCCGCTTTCCTTCCTGCCTGCGATAAAAAGGCGAAGAGCTTTGCTCCGTCTGATGCTGACCGACATAGGACTCGACGAGCAAAAGTTGGCGGCTAATTACGGCAAAACCACGATAATATGCGCCGATAACGACCTTATAAAACACGCTCATTCGCTGTTTTTAGCCGAAAAGACGGGGAACGGGCTTATCGTTTTTGAAAACAGCACGCATTTTTCGGTGATACACCGCTTTATGGAAAAAGTCGTGAACGGCGAAATAAAACTTTGAGGATTCCGTCGAGAGAATAAAAAACAGGGTACGAGCCCTGTTTTTTCGTGGATTTTTAAGGGTAAAAGGACGGAAAATATTATCCGAAAATATATACCTTTACCGATTCGCCGAGGATCTTGGTGTTGAGTTCGTCGGAGACGTTCATTTCTTCGCCCGACCAGACCTCTTTTACGCAATAGCTGTCTTTGTGTTTCAGATCGATATACGGATCGGAAAGGACTTTGTCCACGTCGAGGTGGACTATTCTTTCCCGTTTGGATTTATTGAAAAGGAGTACTGCCACTCTGTCGTCGGAGAGGGGTTTTGCCAGCACGTCCACTTTCCCTTTGATAATGCGTTTACAGGGTTTGAAGAGGGGATCGGAGTGGATCTCCAGCATGGTTTTTTGGGTCACTATGCTCAGAACTTCCTCGCTTATCGAGCGGATATCGTTACCGAGGACGAGAGGAGCGTTCATCATACACCACAACGAGAAATGGGCGATATTCTGGTTACGGGTGAGTTTCCCGTTCCCCACTTCCAGCATATCGGGGTCGTTCCAGGCGCCTGCGCTTGCGTATTTATAAAGCTTGACGGTGTGGTTGTAGATTATCTTTATCCACGGGAAAATCGGTCGTATGTCGGGAGTGGTCCGCCACATGTTGCCGACGATGGGCGCCCACTTGTAGGGGCGGTTCCTGCCCCACTCGCAGACCGAAAAGACTATGGGCTTGTATTCTCCGGGTCTTTCTTTTGCGGCGGCGGACAATTCCTTCGCCATGGTGTAGTATTGCAGGAAGGCACTGTCGGCGGCTTTTCCTATCGGATTGAAGAGGGTCACGGTGTTCAGACCCTTTTTCAAGAATACCGGCTTCTGGAAACGGGCGGTGTGGTTCCAGCGTTTCTGAGGGGGAACGTCGTAAAGATAAAGTTCGTCGCCGATACGGGCGGCGAGCACCTTGTCGTAACGGCCTTTTTTGCGGACGCAGACGGTGAGGATGTATTCTCCGTCCTCTTCGGCGTAAACGTTGTCGTAGGTCATACTGCCGCCGTTTTTGTCCAGTCCCGAAACGTGGAAACCGCATTTGACGTACCTGTCCGGCATAAACCGCGCCGTGCCGTCCAGACGGGCTTTTTTACATTCGTAAAAGACGGGAGCGTTCCCTTTGCGGAAAATTTCTATCCCGTAAACGAGGGGAGCGTAAAAACTCATTTTTTCGTTATGACAGAAGTCGTATTTGAGATATTCCGCTCCGAAAGAAGCTATCGTGCGGGCGTCCAAGGCCTCTCTGTGCAAGCTTGCGGGCAGGTCTTCGCAGGTCAACGTCCCGTTGGAGGAATACAATCCGCAGCGGAAGCCCATTGCGTTCAATTCCTCGAACAGAGGACGTATCCCTCTCGGGAAACGGGCGAGGTCGCCCTGGAGCTTACCTTCGGAGGTACGCAAAGAGGAATGCCAGTTGTCGTCTAAGTTTATGTAGCGGTAGCCTGCGTCGAGAAGCCCTTTTTCCTTTAACGCCTTGGCGGTGTCGAGGATGAGTTTTTCGTCTATTTCGTTACGGAAAGTGTTCCAGCTCGACCACCCCATTATCGGAGCCGACGGAGCGTCGGGCAGGACCTTCTTGAAGTCGCAGGTCAAAGTCACCGACGAACGAGGGGTAAAAAACTGCTTCAGGTAGCAAACAGGACACATTCCGTTTCTTTTCATATTGCCTCCGAAATTCTTTCGTTAAATTTATAAGCTTATAAATAAATTATATAATATTATCGGAAAAATGCAAGAGGGGAAATCCGCCCCTTGTTTTTTTGCAAAAAAAGCGGACCCGGTTTGAAAAGATCCGCTTAAAATCGGTATTGTTTACCTGAAAAGAGGTTATTTCATAGTCTCTTGCTTGATTTTTTTGTCCACGACGTGGCGGGAAGCGAGTTCGTCGAAGATGTCGGAAGTGGATATTCCCGCTTCCACCATAAGCACCATAACGTGGTAGGCTAAGTCCGCTATTTCGAAAATCGTCTCTTCCTTACTGCCGCCCTTTGCGCCGATGATGACTTCGGTACACTCTTCGCCCACCTTTTTGAGGATTTTGTCCAGTCCTTTTTCAAAAAGATAAGTGGTGTAGGACCCTTCTTTTTTCTCGGTTTTACGCCCCTTTATCATTTCGTAGAGCTTCTCGTAGGAAAATTGCTTGTAGTCGGGGTTTTCGTAAAGGTCGTTGAAAAAACAGCTTTCGCTGCCCGTGTGACAGGCGGGACCCGTCTTGTCCACTTCCACCACGAGAGCGTCTCCGTCGCAGTCGGCTTTTATAGTTACCACGTTCTGGACGTTGCCGCTGGTTTCTCCTTTACGCCACAGTTTCTGTCTGGAACGGCTGAAAAAACAGGTGCGTTTTTCGTTTAGGGTAATTTCCAGACTTTCCCTGTTCATATAGGCTACGGTCAGAACTTCCTTGGTGCGGTAGTCCTGCACTATGGCGGGGATAAGCCCCTTTTCGTCGAATTTAAGTTCGTTGATGTTCATATTAAAACTCCTTTTTCGGATATTTATCCGCTTTTCGGGCGGTCAAATTCTCATTTCGATATTCTTGCTCACCAGGTAGCGTTTAAGGTCGGGGATAAGGACTTCCCGGAAATGGAATATGCTGGCGGCAAGCCCTGCGTCCACGCCTTTCACCTTTTCGAAAAGTTCGTAAAAGTCCTCTTTTTTGCCTGCGCCGCCGCTGGCTATGACGGGGATATTCACCGTTTTGCAGATTTTTTCCAACATTTCCAGGTCGAAACCTCGCTTGACGCCGTCGGTGTCTATGGAATTGACGACGAGTTCGCCCGCTCCGCTTTCTTCCCCCCGTTTAGCCCATTCCAAGGCGTCTATACCGGTATCTATACGTCCGCCGTGGGAAAAAATACGGAACACGCCGTCCACTCTTTTCACGTCCATACTCAGCACCACGCATTGGTTGCCGTACAGACGGGCGGCGTCTTCTATGAGAGAGGGATTTTTTATCGCGCCGCTGTTGACGCTGACTTTGTCGGCTCCGCACTTCAACACCCTGTCGAAGTCGGCAAGAGTATTGATACCGCCGCCTACCGTGAGCGGTATGAAAATCTGTTCGGCTACCGATTTCAGCACGTCGGTAAAGAGGTTGCGTTTTTCGTAACTTGCGGTTATGTCGTAAAAGACCAGTTCGTCCGCACCCGACTCGTTGTAGAAGGAAGCGAGACTTACCGGGTCCTCCACGTCTTTTATGCCCAGGAAGTTGGTGCCTTTGACCACTCTGCCGTCCCTGACGTCCAGGCAGGGGATAATACGCTTGGTTATCATTTCTCTCCCTCCGCAATGAGTATGGATTTTTTCAGAGACAACAGATTTTTGTATAACGCTTTGCCTAAGATGGCGCCGTAAAGCTTCATTTCCGACAGAGCTTTTATCTCCTCGTAATAGGTTATGCCGCCGCTTGCGATGACGTTGAGGGAAGGTATCTCCGAAAGACGGGCAAAGAGCGAAAGATTGGTGCCTTTCATCATTCCGTCGCAGGATACGTCGGTAAAGATGACCGTCTTAACTCCCCGTTCGGGTAAAGAGGTGCAAAACTCAAAAGCCGATTTTTGGGAAACTTTTTCCCACCCGTCGGTAGCCGCAAAACCGTTTTTCGAGTCGACACCTACGGCAATAGCGTCCCCGAAAAGACGGACGGCTTCGTCTAAGAAAGTCGGGTCTTTGACGGCGGCGGTGCCGAGGATGACTCTCTTCACTCCGACGTCGAGGTAGCGGCGTATCCTGTCGATGTCACGTATCCCTCCGCCGATTTCCGTCTCGGGCAACAGTTTGCAGATCTTTTCCACGGTGGAGAAGTTGTCGGTCTGTCCGCTTCTGGCTCCGTCGAGGTCCACCATATGCAGGCAGGTCGCTCCTTCTTCGGCAAAACTTTTGACAAAATCCGACGGATCGCCGAAAGTTTCCATAGTGTCGTAATTTCCTTTGGTAAGGCGGACGGCTTTGCCGCCGATTATGTCTATGGCAGGAAAGATTTTCATAAGTTCACCTCGCTGAACGAACGGAGTATTTTAAGTCCGGCTTTGCCGCTTTTTTCGGGGTGGAACTGCGTGCCGAACACGTTGTCTTTCCGCACTACACCCGCTACGTTCACGCCGTAGGAAGAGTAAGCGTCGCAATACTCTCCGTCGCCGTCGGCAAAATAGGAATGAACGTAATAGAAATATTCTCCGTCGGCTTCCTTAAGGAGGGGATTTTCTCTCCTTACGGTAAGTTTGTTCCAGCCCATCTGGGGGATTTTAAGTCCGTCGACTTTGTCGGCAAGGGGCAGGACGGCGCCGTCTATAAACCCCAGTCCTTTATGCACGCCGTATTCGTAACTTTCGGAAAACAGAAGTTGCATCCCAAGGCAGATCCCGAGTAGGGGCTTGCCGCTGTTAACGGCGTTTTTGAGGTATTCGTCCAGTCCCGTCGAGCGGAGTTTTTCGGCGGCGTCGGCGAAAGCGCCCACTCCCGGCAGGATAAATCTGTCGCAACCGTCCAGTGCCGACGTGTCTTTGCTTACCACGGCGTCGCACCCTATGAAACGTAACGACGCAGTTAAGGAAAAGAGGTTTCCTACGCCGTAATCTATAACGCCCAGCATTTTACAGCACTCCTTTGGTGGAAGGCAGGTCGGTGCCGGTAACTTTGACGGCTTCCTTCAAAGCTCTTCCGAAAGCCTTGAAAACCCCTTCAAGAATGTGGTGGGTGTTACGGCCGTCCAGTTTCTTGATGTGTAAAGTTATGTCTGCCGTACGAGTGAGGGCGAGGAAGAACTCTTCGCACAGCTCGCAGTCGAAGGCGCCCACTTTCGGATTGAGGTCGTCGCCGTCGTCGGTAAGGCGGGTGGCGTTCAGCGGAACGTCGTAGGAAAGATAACTTCTTCCGCTTATGTCGAGGGCGCAAAGGATAAGGGTCTCGTCCATGGGAAGAATGATGCTTCCGTAGCGGTTGATGCCTTTTTTGTCGCCGAGGGAAGCCTTCAACGCCTGTCCGAGGACGATTCCGACGTCTTCGACGGAATGGTGAAAATCCACCTCCGCGTCGCCTTTACAGCGGACGGAAAGTCCTATCGAGGCGTGGGAAGAAAAAAGGGTGAGCATATGGTCGAAAAAACCGCTCCCCGTTTTTACGTCCGCACTTCCTCCGTCCAGACAAAGGGAAAGGGTGACGAGAGTTTCTTTGGTCTGTCTTTCGATGAGGGCGTTTCTCATAAAGTACCTCCGATAATTTCCTTTACGGCGGCGACAAAGGTCTTCATCTGCGTTTCGTCGCCGACGGTTATTCTTATAAAATCCTTGATCCTCGGTTTGTCGAAATGACGGACGAGGATACCTTTTTCACGCAGAGCCGAATAGAGACGCTTCCCGTCGAAACCTTCCTTTTTTGCAAACAGGAAATTAGCGCTGCTCGGCAAAACTTCGAACCCTGCGTTTTTGAGTTCACGGGCGGTAAAGGCACGGTTTTTCATAATTTCCGCCCGACAGTAATTGAAATAATTTTCGTCTTTAACAGCCGCAACGCCGCAGAGGGAAGTGAGGCGGTTGACGTTGTAGGGGTTGAAGGAAAATTTGACGGTCTTAAGGTCGGCTATAAGGCTGTCGCAGGCAAAGCACATACCCAGTCTGGCTCCTGCGAGAGACCGACTTTTGGAGAAGGTTTGCACGACGATAAGGTTCCCGTATTCCTTGATAAGGGGTACGCAACTGTAACTTCCGAAATCGACGTAGGCTTCGTCCACCACCACCAGGCGGTCGGGGGAAGCGTCGAGGATACGGCGTATGTCGCTTACGCTCAAGGCTATCCCGGTAGGGGCGTTGGGGTTGGCGATAACTACGTTTTTATCGGTGTTCACGAATGCGTCCACGTCCACGGTAAAATCGTCTTTTAAGGGAATTTCGTTGATTTTGAGGGAAGCGAAATTGCAGAAAACGGGATAAAAACCGTAGGTTATGTCGGGGAAGCAGACTTCGTGTTTTTCGTCGAAAAAGGCGCAGAAGATAAAAGCTAAAATTTCGTCGCTGCCGTTGGAAGCGAGCACGTTGGAGCGTTCCACGCCGTAGTAGGAGGCAATGGCCTTTTCCAACTCTTCGTTTTCAGGGTCGGAGTAAAGGCGCAGCGAGGAAAGGTCGTTTTCCTTTACCGCTTCAAGCACGCCTCGGCAGGGAGGAAAGGGGGACTCGTTGGTGTTGAGCTTTATAAAACTGCGGTCTTTGGGTTGTTCTCCCGGGGTGTAGGGAGCGATAGAGCGGTATGCGTCTTTCAGGAATTTACTCATTTTTCATCCTTATTCTGATGGCTTCGGCGTGGGCACCGAGCCCTTCCCTGTCGGCAAAATCGGCTATGCGTTCCCCCGAAGCGAGAAGGGAAGCCTTGTCGTAATAAATGTAAGAGGATTTTTTCACGAAGTCGTCCACGTTAAGGGGAGAGGAAAACCTCGCCGTACCCGAAGTGGGCAGGGTGTGGTTGGTGCCCGCAAAATAGTCGCCCAAAGGCTCGGGGGAGTATCTGCCGAGGAAGACCGATCCTGCGTTGACTACCTTGTCGAGGAGAGAGAACGGCTCCTCCACGCAAAGCTCCAGGTGTTCGGGAGCGATGCGGTTGGCTACTTCCACCGCTTGCAACAGATTTTCCGCCAAAATTATTTTTCCGTTGCGTTCTATGGAGGAAGCGGCTATCTCCTTACGGGGGAGTTTGTCCAGCTGTAAGTAAAGCTCTTTTTTGACTTCTTCGGCAAGGCGAGGACTGTCGGTTATCAGCACGGCGGTGGCGTTTACGTCGTGTTCGGCTTGACTTAAAAGATCCGCCGCCACGAACTTTGCCGGACTCTTTCCGTCGGCAATGACGAGTATCTCGCTGGGGCCTGCTATCATATCTATATCCACGAGACCGAAAACTTCTTTCTTTGCGGCGGCGACGTAAATATTGCCCGGTCCTACTATCTTGTCCACTTTGGGGACGGTTTCGGTGCCGTAGGCTAATGCCGCCACGGCTTGCGCTCCTCCCGTTTTATAAACCGAGGTAACTCCGCTTATCGACGCTGCGGCTAAGATAACGTCGGGGATATTTCCGTTCTTGTCGGGAGGGGTGACCATTACTATTTCCTTGACCCCTGCAAGACGGGCGGGAATTGCGTTCATAAGTACCGTGGACGGATACCGTGCAGTACCGCCGGGAACGTAAAGTCCCACCTTGGCGAGAGGGGTTATTTTCTGCCCCAGAACGCAGGCTCCTCTTTTTATTTCGTATCCTTTCCGTATCTGCGCCGAGTGGTATTCGGAAATATTGTTCCGAGCCTGACGCAGAGTTTCCAGAAAATACGGGTCGGTATTTTTTACCGCACGGTCGATCTCTTCCTGCGTTACCTTCAGAGAAGAGGTCTTGCCGTCGAATTTTTCGTTGTAAAAGTAAAGCGCTTCGTCGCCTTTTTCCCTGACTGCGGCGATGATTTCTCTCACGGCCTGTTCGGCTTTCGAGGTGTCGGGAACGCTTTGGGCGATGATTTCTTCGCAGGTTATTTCCTTAAGGTCGTAGAAACTAATCATTTTTTTCTTTCAATCTCCGTACGAGTTCGTCGATGACGTCTTTTTTGAATTTGTAGCTTGCTTTGTTGGCGATGAGCCTTGCGCTTATCGGGACTATCTCCTGCAAAACGCACATATCGTTTTCTTTGAGGGTGGTGCCTGTTTCCACTATATCCACGATAACGTCGCTCATTCCGAGTAACGGCGCAAGTTCTATGGAGCCGTTGAGTTTTATTATCTCGATGTCACGGTTGAGACCTGCGTAATAGTTACGGGTCACGTTGACGAATTTTGTGGCTATCCGCAACGGACGGTCGGTGTCGTCCCGAAAATCTTTCTTGCCTGCGACGGCGAGACGGCAGACGCCCATATTCATATCCATAAGTTCGTAGACGTCGGGACGGTATTCCAAAAGAATATCTTTGCCCACCACGCCTATGTCGGCGACTCCTCTTTCCACGTAGATTGCCACGTCGCTGGGTTTGACGAGAAAATATCTTATTCCGTTGTCGCTGTCGGTGAATACCAGACGGCGGTCGCCTTTTTCCACGGGGGACACGTTGTAACCTTTTTCGGTGAGGGCTATACAGGTCTTGTCGGCGAGACGCCCTTTGGGTAAAGCGATGTTAAGCACGGTACACCTCCGTTTTGCCGTTTTTCACGGTAAGGACCTTTCCGCATTTTATATCGGGTCGGAAAAATCTTTCCACCCGTACCGACAACCCGTCGGAACGCAGTCCGTCGGCGAGGCCGAGGACGGTTTCGGCGTCGGCGTCTCCCTGTAAGAGAAGGACGTCGCAGTCGCAATCGGTTCTCTCGTCATAGACGTCCAGTTCGTCCAGATATACCGCAAAACCTATCCCCGAAAAGTCTTTCCCGAAACGGGTCATCAGTTTGTCGTAACGACCGCCGGAAAGGAGCGAACGGGGGACTTTTTCCACGTAACCTCGGAAAATAATTCCGTTATAATAATTTTCGTCGTTGACGAGGGAGAAATCTATATTGACTTTCACGTTGCGGGCGGAAAGGAAATTCTTGACGTAACGTAATTCCTCGAGAATGGGTTTAAGTTCGGGGGCGATGGTTTCGGCTTTTTCCGCGTCGCCGTCGAATACGGCGTCTAAAAGCTCGTCTTTTCCGAAGAGTTTTTCGGCGTCGTGACGGTTTTTGGAAGAAAGAAATTCCGTCAGGCGGGCTGCGTCGCCTTTTTCCGCAAGCCTGTCTTTCAGATAATCGACTATACCCATATGGGAAAGATCGACGACATAGGACGGGTCGATTTCGGCAAGGCTCAGACAGGCGAGGAGAATAACTTCGCATTCGGCGCAGAGATCTATCTCTCCCATGGCTTCCAATCCCGTCTGGCTCACTTCCTTGAAATTTTTGCCCGAAGAAGCGGGACGGTAGACGTTTTCGGTATAGTAAAACTTGTCGCCCTTCGAAGCGTTCTTGACTATGGAAAGGGTCACGTCGGGTTTTAACGCCATCAGACGCCCGTCCAGGTCGTTGAAAGCTATTATTTTGTCGCTTTGAAGAAAATTCTTGTTCCTTAAATAAAAGGAGTACTCCTCGAAATTACTCATACGGAAAGGACGGTACCCGTATCCGTTATATAAGGCACGGAGCTTCATCGCCGTCTTTTCGGACTTCTTCAGTCCGCTGAAATCTGTCATATCCGCCTCCTTTCAGAGAAATGTACTTACGATTGTAATATACTTTAGTGATTTAGTCAACTAAATTACTAAAGTGGTTTTGCTTTTACCGAAAAAAGCGGACGGGGTGCCGTCCGCTCGGGGTCAATTATATTTTTCGGCGAGGTATTTTTCCACGAGGGGATTGACTTTGGATTTATCGAATTTGCCGTTAATTTGGGGCATTACGGATTTTATTATCATACCCTTGGTCTTGGGAGAAGCGTCGGAATAGACGTCGGCTTCGGCTATTATCTTAAGTACCTCTTCTTCGGTGAGCTGTTTGGGCAGGAAGGAAGTGAGGATCTTTATTTTCGCTTCGCTTTCTGCGGCTTTTTCGGGCATTTTTTCGGCGGAGAAAGAAACTACTTCTCTCTGAACTTTCAGTTCCTTGGAGATACATTCTATGACCTCTCCGTCGGTAAGTACCTTTCCGACTTCGGTTTTTTCCTTTTGTAAAATACCGGCAATGACCGCTTCAAGCGCGTCTTTGGTAACGTGGTCGCCGCTTTTACGGGCGTTGTTGAAAGCGCTTCTAATTTCGTCTTTGAGCATAAATACCTCCTTTTTATACGGAAATTATTTATCGAGTTTCAGTTTTATGACGAGCTTGCTTTGACCGACGGCGATCTCCTTTTCCACGGCGGGGTCGCTTATTACGGTGAGCTCGGTGCAGAGGATATCGGTTTTTATCCTGTCGGCGTATTCGCTTACGGCAAGAGCCGCTTCGTCGTCGAAAGTCTTTATTTCGGCTTTGATACGCTGTTCCACCGCAAAATCCGCTTCCTTCCGCAATACCTGTATCTGACGAATGGTCTCCCTTATGAAACCTTCTCTTACGAGAGCGGCGTCCAGCACGGTGTCGAGGGCGAGGGTAAAGCCGTTTTCGGCGGACACAACGAATCCTTCCTTCGGACGGGTGTGAACGTCGAACACGTCGCAGGTCAGACCTTCGAAAGGCCCGAGATTTATGGTGCCGGAAAGATAGCTTTCGTCCAGCTTACGCATACCTTCTTTGTCCAGTCCCTCCACGATGGTTTTGAGGTTCTGCGCTTCTTTTTTGAGTTTTGCGCCCGCTACACGGAAATTGACGGTGTAGTATCTTTCGTTGAAATCGCTTTCGTCGGAAGAAAAACGTATTTCTTTCACGTTAAGTTCGTCTTTTATGACGTTTTCCAAGGCTTCCACTTTGGAGCGGAAGGTTTCGTCGCAGACCACGTAAAGGGTACGCAGGGGCTGTTTTATTTTCAGCTGCGCTTCGTTACGCATTCTCTGCGCCACGGTTATGATCTCTCTCGCCGCTTCGGTTTCGGCAAGCACGTCGCCGTAGTTTACGCCTTTCAGGACGGGGTAGTCGGACAGGTGTACGCTTATGGCTTCGTCGGGTTCGATACACCTTACCGTGTTCTGCCAGATGTAATCGGTCAGGAAGGGAATTATCGGCGCCATAACGCCCAAAACCGTCTTGATGGCTCCGTAAAGACATTTGTAGGCGTTCATCTGATCGTTCTTGTCGGTGGACTTCCAGAAACGCTTACGGTTGATACGGATATACCAGTTGCTGACGTCGTCGGTGAAACTTTCAAATTCCTTTATAACCGCGGCGGTGCGGTAAGCTTTCATACCTGCGTCGGCGGCGTTCAGGAACTGTTCGGTACGGGCGAGCAGCCATTTGTCGGAATGGGTGAGGGTGCTTTCGTCGGGCGTGAAATGCGCTATGTCGGGGTTATCCAGGCAGGCGTAGAGGTTGAAGAAAACGTATACGTTCCAGAAGGAAAGTATTTTTCTTCTCGCTTCGTCGGTAAGATTGTACCCGAAACGGACGTCGCCGGCTACGGGAGCCGAACAGAAGAGGTATCTGACGGGATCGGCGCCCATTTTTTCGGCGGCTTCGTCGAAACGGATCATATTGCCCGTCTTGGAGAACTTTCCGCCGTCTTCGTTGACCACAGAAGAGTGGGCGACTACCTGTTCATAGGGAGCTTTGCCGGTAAGCACCACGCTCATAAAAAGCAGGGAATAGAACCACAGGCGGATCTGTTCTTTCATTTCGATGACCAGTTCGCTGGGGAAGTTCTTTTGGAAATATTCCTTGTCCTCGAAATACTTCTTGGTGCTGAAAGGCGTTATGCCGGCGTCCAGCCAGCAGTCCCCGACTTCGGGAACTCTCTCCACGGGCTTGCCGCACTTCGGGCAGATGATTCTTATTTTGTCTATATAGGGACGGTGCAGATGAGGCACGCCCTCGAGGGATTTGTTTTCGCTGAGTTCGATAAGTTCTTCCTTGCTTCCCACCACTGTGAGATGACCGCAATGCGGACAGGGATAGAAGGGAAGCGGCAGTCCGTAGAAACGCTTACGGGAAATATTCCAGTCGCCCATATTGGTCAGCCAGTCTTTCATACGTTTGCCGGCAAATTCCGGTTCCCATTTGACGGTGTCGGCGGCGGCGAGCAGTAAAGGCTTGAGTTTTTCGGTGGCTATACTCCATTCGTCCACCAGTTTGAACACCACCTGCGTCTTGCAACGCCAGCAATGCGGATAACTGTGAGTTACGGGTTCGGTCTTGTAAAGCACGTTCTTTGCCGTCATATCCGCAACGACGGTGTCTAAAACTTCGGAAGTCTGCATACCGGAGAGGGCGCCGAACCCCGGAAGAATGATGCCGCTGTCGTCGATAGGACAGATTTGTTTAAGGTTATGCCTTTTGCCGAGGTCGAAGTCCTCTGCGCCGCAACCCGGAGCGATGTGCACCACGCCCGTTCCTTCTTCGGCGTCCACGTCTTCCCACGGAACTATGAAGTGCGGGAATTTCTGAACCTCGAATTCCGGGAAAACGGTGGTGTATTCCTTCCCGACCAGCTCGCTTCCCTTGAATTCGTCGAGAACGGTGACGATGTCGCCTTTTAATTTGGAAAGAGCTTTCTTTCCGACGATGAGAGTCCTTTCGTCGCTTTTTACTTTAACTCTGAGGTAATCTATTTCGGGATTGACGGCGAGGGCTACGTTGCTGGTCAGCGTCCACGGAGTGGTGGTCCAGACCAGGATACTGTCGTCGGAATCCTTTAAGGGCAGTTTTGCGTAAATGGAAATGTGGGTGACGTCCTTATAGCTTCCGCTCATTTCGTGTTCGGAAAGCGAGGTGCCGCAACGGGGACACCAGGGCATGGGGCGGTGGCTTTTGACCAGATATCCTTTCTCGTGGCAGACTTTCAAAAAGTGCCAGATAGAGGTGATGTTGAGGTCGGTATTGGTGAAATAGCTGTGATCCCAGTCCATCCATTGACCGAGACGTTTGCTCTGTTCGGTGATGATCGCCGAAAACTTCCGTACCCTGTCCATACATTTTTCGGTAAAATTATCCATACCGTATTCGAGAATGCTGCGTTTGTCTTTCAGCCCGAGTTCCTTTTCGGTCTCCACTTCCACCCAAAGACCCTGTGAGTCGAAACCGTTCTGGAACTGGCAGCTCTTGCCGTGCATGGAATTGTATTTGATATTGGCGTCTTTGAGCGTTCTGCCCCAGGCGTGGTGAATACCCATAGGGTTATTGGCGGTAATGGGCCCGTCGAGGAAACGGAATCTTTCGCCGTTTTTGTTCTTTTCCACCAGTTTGGCGAAGCATTCGTTCTTCTCCCAGAAAGAAAGAATCTCTTTTTCGAGAGCGATGAAATCGGGAGAGGGATTTTCTTTACGCATCGTATGCCTCCGTGTTTTCAATTAAAATCAATCCATTATAAACCCTCAGCGCGCAGCGTGTCAAATATATTAAATATATATTAACCGAATAAGACGCCCCGACAAGGCGGGAAAAACAGAAAAAAGGGCGTCCGGGACACGTTGCGAAAAAGGGGGGTGTTTTCCTCGAAAACGAGCTATTACTTCGTTTGGGAAAAAAAGGAAATTCAAATAAAACAGGATAAAACGGTATAGCAAAAAACGACGTTGTTTTTTGAAAAAACGAAGGCAAGAAAAGCGGACTCAAAGGATGGAGAACGAGCTCTTACACAAAATCTACCACTATCAGATGATATGGGTTAAAGCACCTGAAAGACGAGTATCCGTCACCCAAACCACGACTTACAAACATTACGGAAGTGTCGGCGGAATATCTGCCCGAAGTGTAGGAGGGGAAGAGTCCCTGGTCGGGAGCATATATGCCTTTTTTGAAAAAACGCATTTGACCGCCGTGGGCGTGACCTGCGAAAACGTAGCCTGCATTTGCGGAAACGTAACTGTCGAAAAGTTCGGGTCTGTGTGCGAGAACGAAATTAAGCGAGGCTTTTTTTTCGCTAAAATAATCGGGCACGTTGGTTTTGTTCAGCAGTTTCCCGTCCTTAAGACCGGTTATTTTGACCGTAGTGGTTCCTTTGCGGAAAAGGGCGGTTTCGTCGAGGAGAAGCTCGATCCCGTCGTTTCGGCAGAAATCGACGTATTCATCGAGCAGAGGACTGCCTATTTCGTGGTTGCCTATCACGGCGTAGACCGGACTTACCGAAGAAAGGGCGGAGAGGAAGGAGTAAAGTCCGCTCATCTCCTCTTTGCGGGCTTTCCCGTCGAAGATATCCCCGGTAAGAAAAACGAGGTCTGGAGAAATATCCGTAATCTCCTCCGACAACTTGTCGAGGTCTGCGCCGTTATAAGGATAATGCAAATCGGAAATCTGACAGACCCTTATCGGTGAGGAAAGGTTCAGGGTCTCTTCATAGAGCTCCGTTTCGATTTTCCTCGACGTCCACAGACCTATCCCTATAGTCAACGCCGAAAACGCAAGTAAAACGATCGCCAGCAACGCTACCCCTTTCTTTTTCATATTTATTAGTCTATGTCTTATCGAAAGGTCTAAAACATTTTTTCTTTTTGCAAAATTGTCTTTTTCCGCTTTTGCGGTATAGGTGGAAAATTTGCGTCAAAAATTATATAAAAACACTTGCAAAGCGACTGCGGCGGGATTATAATATGTTTAGCACTCGAAAGGGGAGAGTGCTAACAAAAAAACGAACGGGAGGTTATCCGGTATGAAAAAATTCAAGACAGAATCGCAGAGGGTATTGGATTTAATGATAAATTCCATATACACTCACAAGGAAATATTCATAAGAGAGCTGTTGAGCAACTGTTCCGACGCTATAGACAAGCTGTATTACAAGAGTCTGACGGGAGGAATAAGCGGACTAAACAGAGAGGATTTCGCCATCGACATCACGTTGGACAAGGAAAACCGTATCCTGAAAATCGCAGACAACGGCATAGGAATGACCGCGGAGGAACTGGAGAACAATTTAGGCGTTATCGCGCGGAGCGGCTCGCTGGATTTCAAGAAGGAGAACGAGCCGAACGAGGACGTCAGCATCATTGGGCAGTTCGGGGTAGGGTTTTATTCCGCCTTTATGGTAGCGAAGAAGGTGGAAGTTTTAAGCAAAGCCTACGGCAGCGAGGAAGCGAATTTATGGGTTTCCGAGGGTACGGCTGGCTACGACGTAAAGAAAGCGGAAAAGGACGGGCACGGCACCGTGGTCACCGTTTACCTCAAAGACGACACCGAGGAGGAAAAATACGGCAAGTACGTCGAGGAGTACGAGATAAGGGAGCTCGTTAAGAAATATTCCGATTATATCCGCTATCCGATAAGAATGGAAGCGACCCGTTACCGCACCGAGGACGGCAAGGAAGAGGAATACAAGGAGACCGAAACCCTCAACTCCATGGTGCCTTTGTGGAAAAAGAACAAGAAGGAAGTGACCAAGGAAGAGTACGACCGTTTTTACAAGGATACGTTTTACGATTCCGAGGAGCCGCTTCTCACCGTGCACGCTTCGGCGGAGGGCGCCGTCGAGTACAAGGCGTTATTGTTTATTCCCTCGCATCCGCAATACAATTATTACTCCAAAAGTTTCGAAAAAGGGCTTCGTCTTTACACCAACGGCGTGCTTATAACCGACCTTTGCAAGGATCTTCTGCCCGACTACTTCAGTTTCGTTAAGGGATTGGTGGACAGCGAGCTTACTCTGAACATCTCCCGTGAAACGGTGCAGTACGACCGCCAGCTCAAACTCATCGCTCAGAATATCGAAAAGAAAATAAGAAGCGAACTTACCAACCTTCTGGAAAACGACAGGGAAAAATACGAAAAGTTCTTCTCCGCTTTCGGATTGCAGTTGAAGTACGGTATCTACGACAACTGGGGCGCCGACAAGGATAAACTTCAGGATCTGGTGCTGTTCCGCTCTCTGAAAAAGGATAAATTCGTCACGCTTGGCGAGTATGTAGCCGAAATGCCGGAAAATCAGAAATACATTTATTATTCCACCGGTGCGTCGGCAGAGAGCATAAAGACTTTGCCGCAGTGCGAAAAGGTGACCGAGGAAGGCTTCGACGTGCTGTGTATGACCGACAGTATCGACGAATTTGCCATAAGGATCATGCTCAATTACAAGGAAAAGGAATTCCGTTCGGTGGCGTCGGAGGATATCGGGATAGACGACGGCGTGGAAGAGAGTGCGGAAGACAAAGAGGTAACCGATTTTCTGAAAGAAGCGTTGGAGGGGAAGGTAGGCAAGGTGAAACTTTCCTCCCGTCTGAAGACTCATCCCGTCTGCCTGACCAGCGAAGGGGAGCTTACCATCGAAATGGAAAAGGTGATCAACAGTATGCCCAACGCTCCCAAGGACAAAATAAAAGCCGAAAAGGTGTTGGAGATCAATGCGTCGCACCCGGTTTTCGAAACGGTAAAGAAGCTTTACGCCGAGGACAAAGACAGGCTGAAAATGCTCGCCGAAGTTTTGTACGACCAGGCACTTTTAATCGAAGGCGTCGCCGTGGACAACCCCACCCGTCTTGCCGATCTCGTCTGCAAACTGATAGGTTGAGAAAAAAAGGCAAGGGACGTCAACCAATAGAGCCGCACGAAAGTGCGGCTTTTTTAATGATTTTGTTCAAAAATCGACAGACGACAGCGGCGTGAAAGGAATGTTGTTGACTTAATAATTATATCGTGATAAAATTTATTAAATATAATTTTAGGGAAAAAACGAATATGATCGGCATAGTGATAGCCATGAAACAGGAAGCCGAACCCTTCCTTTCGGAAAACGTGATCGATAAAGAAACGCTTTACGGAGTGGATTTTTATAAAGTTTCCTTCAACGGACGGAGGTCCGTTATCGCCCTTTGCGGAATAGGGAAAGTCAACGCGTCTTTCGGAACGACGCTGCTTATCTCCCGTTATAACCCCGATACCATCGTCAGCGTCGGCGTCAGCGGAGGACTGGGCAAAGACGTTCGGATCCTCGACCTGGTGGCTGCGGAAAACGCCGTTCAGCACGACGTGGACACTTCTCCGTTGGGCGATCCCGTGGGTTTCGTCAGCACCGTGGAAAAAATATTCTTCCCCTGCGACAAGGGGCTGTCTTCTTTACTGCAAAAGTCCTGCGGCGCAAAGAAAGGGACCGTCGCCTGCGGAGAACAATTCGTGGCGGACAAGACGGTCAAGGACAGGATAGTCTCCCTCTTCGGCGCAAGCTGCTGCGATATGGAGAGCGCCGCCGTGGCGCAATGCGCCTTCAGAGCGGGCAAAAAATTCCTTTGTCTTCGTTGCATTTCCGACGACGAATACGGAGATCCGCCCGCCGATTTCAACGCATTTCTGTTTTCGGCGTCCGAAAAGCTTTTTTTCGCTATTAAATCCTTTATGGAGGAACTGCCCGAAGAGGACGACAAGGGCATATTTTACCAATGAAAAAAATCACTTTCGATAAAAAGAAAATCAAACGCTTCTTCAAAGAACACGGAATTACCGCAATTCCGATGCTTATAGATATTTTCATTTTCTTCTGTATGTTCAGTCTGGCGTATTACCTCGACAGCCTGAATATCGTGCCTTCTCCGTCGGGGTACGGGGCTACAATGCTCCTTGCTTTACCCTGTATCGTAACCACCATACTTTTAATGTATTTTGCCAACGTTTACCGTATCGTATGGCGTTATGCCGGGACCATGGAACTTCTCCGTCTGATAGTGGTAGGCGTGTGCAGTCTTGCGTTCGGACTTTTATACAGAGGACTCTTTACTTTCGCAGGACACCTCTATAACGTACCCAATCCTTTGGTCTTCAACGCTTATATGCTGTTTTTCTTTATGGCGGCGCTTTACAGGGTGTCCTTAAGGTTGATTATCGCAGCCCGTTACAGATTCCGTTTCAAGAACGCCGTCAAGAAACCCGTCAACAAAGTCATAGTTTACGGAGCCGGATATACCGGGGCGGCTCTCGTCAAGAGGTTGTTGGAAAATCCTTCCGACGGCTACGAACCGGTGGCGATCATCGACGACGACAAACTCAAGGAAGGCAACCTCATCAGCAATATTCCCGTGGAAGGCGATCGTAACGAAATCAAAAGAGTTATCGAAAAATACAAAGCAAACGTAATAGCGATAGCCATCACCAATCTTTCCAAACCCGAATTGAGGAGCATATTCGACTACATAAAGCAGTTCGACGTCAGGATAATGATAACCTCGGCGTTCCGTGACGCTCAAAGCGAACTCAATTCCGACGTAATTAGCATAAGGAATATAAAAATCGAGGACCTTCTGCACAGAGACGAGCATACTATGGACCGGGAACTCGTGGACGGATTCATAAAAAACAAGGTCATTATGGTGACGGGGGGAGCGGGAAGCATAGGCAGCGAACTGTGTCGTCAGGCGTTGAAATACGGGTGTAAACACCTGGTTATTTTCGATCATCACGAAAACGGAATGTTCGAATTCAACGAAGAACTGAAAAAGACTCACGACCGCAAGAGATATTCTTTGGAAATGGGTTCGGTGAGGGATAAAGGAAAACTCAAGGAAGTCATGGACTTTTACCGTCCCGACGTGGTTTTCCACGCCGCCGCATACAAACACGTTCCGATGATGGAAATTTCCGCCGACGAGAGCGTCAAAAACAACGTTTTCGGCACCAAGAACGTGCTGGAGCAATGCAACGCAAGCGGAGTCAAGAAGTTCATACTCATATCCACCGATAAAGCCATCAATCCGGCAAACGTTATGGGAGCGACGAAGAGGGTGGCGGAACTCTGCTTGCAGAGCGCCTCCAAAACTTTCACGACCCAGGTGGCGGCGGTGCGTTTCGGGAACGTGTTGGGTTCCAGCGGAAGCGTTATTCCGACCTTCATAAAACAAATCAACGCAGGCGGACCGGTCACCGTCACCGACAAGGAAATGAAACGGTATTTTATGACCATACCCGAAGCGGTTACGTTGGTTTTGCAGGCGGGGGCTTTAGCGAAGGGGGGAGAAGTTTTCGTCCTCGATATGGGCGAGCCGGTTTATATCTACGACCTTGCAAGCGACCTTATCCGTATGTCGGGACTTATTCCGAATAAGGATATCGAAATCAAAATCAGCGGTCTCCGTCCCGGGGAAAAGCTTTTCGAGGAATTGCAGTACGGCAACGAAAACGTGGATAAGACTTCGCATAAGGATATTTTTATTTGCAAGCTCAACGAGGTGGACGACGTACGCCTGAACGAATCGTTGGAAAAACTCTGGCAAGCCAGCACGGCAGGCGACAAGGATCTCACCGAGACCTATCTTTTCGAACTCGTCCCGAGCGAGTACAGAAAGGAACATATGAACAAAAAAGCTAAAATTTAGGAGAGGGTATGAAGCATTTCGGAACCGACGGGATCCGCTGTAAAGCGGAGGAATTTACCGAAGAATATCTGAGAAAAATAGCTTTGGGGATAGCCTATCTTCCCGACTGCCGCAAGGTGGTCATCGGACGGGATCCCAGAGTCAGCGGAAAAAGAATAGAAAAGACGCTTACCAAAGTATTGAGCGAAAACGGTGTGGAAGTGCTGCTTGCCGGCATGATCCCCACGCCGTGTCTTGCTTTTCTGACGGCTCTTTACCGTTGCGACTACGGCATTATGCTTTCGGCAAGTCACAATCCGCCCGAATACAACGGAATAAAACTTTTCGCTTCCGACGGAAGCAAGGTGTCAAAAGAAACGGAACAGGCGGTGGAAGACTCTATCGAAAGAGGGATAATGCTTCTGCGTTACCTTAAGGCACCGGTAAGCGAAATCGACGGAAAAGAGCATTACATAAAATATCTTCTCGACAGAATAAAACCCGATCTTAAAGGACAAAAAATCCTCCTCGACACCGCTAACGGCGCCACTAGCGAAATAGCGAAGGAGCTTTTTTCGAGGGCGGGAGCGGAAGCGGTCGCCTTCAATACCGAGACCGACGGCGTGCACATCAACTGCGGTTGCGGCGCCACCGTGCCGAAATTTTTACTGGAAAAATGCCGTGATGCCGACTACGACATAGCCTTTACTTACGACGGCGACGGCGACAGAGTAATGTGCGTACAGGACGGCAAAATTTTTAACGGAGACCACCTTATGTACGTCCATTGCAAAGATATGATGACGAGGGGCGAATTGGTCGAAAACACTATGGTGGGTACCGTAATGAGTAATTTGGGTACCGAAAAAGCCTGTAAGGCGGCGGGCATAAATCTCGTACGCACCGCTGTCGGCGACAAGTGCGTGTATAGGGAAATGATAAAGAAAGGTTATAACGTGGGCGGCGAAGAGAGCGGACATATGATTTTTTCCGATTATCTGAAGACCGGCGACGGGATCCTTGCCTCTCTTCTGACGGCTTGCCTGAATATGAAGAAACGGGTCTCCGAGGCAGACGACATCGTCGAGTGTCCGTCGGTCAGCGACTGTATAATCTGCGACAAGGAGGCGGTGGCGAAATTCAACGCAAGCGAGGAGATAAGGGCTTTTCTTTCCTCCGTTCCTTCGGAATACCGCATAGTGGTGCGTCCCAGCGGGACCGAACCGAAAATCAGAATTCTCGTGGAAGCCGAACAGACGGAGAAAGCCGTTGCGTTCGCTTCGGAAATCAAAAAATATATAGAGGAGAGAGTATTATGAAAATATACAGAATAAAAGAAGAGCGTTTTCCGCATCTGACCGTAGCGGGCAGAACGCTTAAGGGCGTACAGGACTATTTTCTGAAAGACGTTACCGAAATCGAGAAAATCGAAGACGCCGTGGCGCCTGCTGAGGGGTACTATTGCGTTATATACAACGACACCCCGTTATTGAACGAAAAATTTCTCGCCCAGCTTGCCGCAGAGTGCGAAGCGTTGAAGGTATCGTACAATCTGGGAGACGGATTCATTACCAAGGCGGGTTTTGAGGGAAGTTTCAAAAAATGCGACCACCGATACGCATTTCAGCTTAAGAGTCTTGCCGACGTAAGTTTTGTCAGCGGTCGTTTGAAAGAGTACGTTTTAGAGAAATTTGCGGACAGAAACGTGGTGATATACGACCCTGCCACCACCTATATCGATTTGGACGTGGAGATAGGAGAGGGGGCGATTATTCATCCTATGGTGACGTTGAGCGGAAAGACCCGTATCGGAAAAAACGCCGTTGTTTTCTCGGGGACGGAACTTATCGACACCGAAGTCGGGGAGAACGTGGATATCCGTTCCAGTTACGCCATAGAAGCCAAAATAGGCAACAATACCACGGTGGGGCCCTTCGCCTGTCTGCGTAAAGGAGCCAACATCGGCGCCTACTGCCGGGTGGGGGACTTCGTGGAAGTCAAGAACAGTAATATTTCCGACGGCGTGAAAATGGCGCATCTTGCTTACGTGGGCGACAGCGACGTGGGCGAAAACACCAATATCGGGTGCGGATCGGTGTTCGCCAACTACAACGGAGTTTCCAAACAGCGCTGCGTGGTGGGCAGCAACGTCTTTATCGGCGCCAACACCAACCTTGTAGCGCCCGTAACCGTGCATAACGGGGCGTTTATCGCCGCAGGCAGCACCATAACCAAGGACATACCCGAAGGAAACTTCTGTATAGCCCGTTCCCGTCAGGTATTCAAGGAAAACTGGGAGAGGAAATAATGTCCGAGCGTCTTTCGGCGGAGATAGCGGCAGCGTTCCGCACCGAAGGGAGCGTCCTTTCCTGCGTTCCGATGGGCAACGGTCATATCAACAAGACTTTTCTTCTTACCACCGACAAAGCCCGTTATACCTTACAGAAAATAAACGATAAGGTTTTTCCCGACGTGGAAAAAATGATGTCCAACGTCGTCAAAGTCACCCGTCACATTGCCGAAAAACGGTTTACCGTATCCCCCGTCCCGACCCGGGACGGGAAATATTTTTATAAGGATAATAATGGAGGCTTTTACCGACTGATGACATTCTGCGACGGGAAGGTGTGCGAAAAAGCGACCTGTGCGCACGATATGTACCTCGTGGGAAAAGGTTTCGGACGGTTTCAGGCCGATCTTAACGATTTTTCCGAAGAGCTTTTTACGGTGATAGAGAATTTCCACGACACTTCGGCAAGGCTGAAAAGATTTTTGTCGGTTTACGGAAACTGTTCAGACAGAAAGGAGAAAGCCGCCGACCTTTGTAAAGAGTATTCGGAATTTTTCTTCCTCGCTCCCTCGATATGCAGACCTCTTTCCGAAGGGCGTATCCCCGAAAGAGTGACCCATAACGACACCAAGATAAACAACCTCGTCCTCGACGAAAAAACCGACGAACCCGTCTGCGTGATCGATCTCGACACCGTGATGAAAGGAAGTTTACTTTACGACTTCGGGGACGCAGTGCGTTCGGGCGGCACCACGGCGGCGGAGGACGAAAAAGATTTGGAAAAGATAGAATTTTCCTTACCGTATTTCGAGGCGTTCTGTCAAGGGTTCCTGTCCGAAACGAAAGATTCGGTAACTCCGTCGGAAAGAGAATTGCTTTCTTTGAGTCCGACGGTGATGACTTTCGAATGCGGATTGCGGTTTTTGACAGATTATCTGGAAGGGGACGTGTATTTCCCGGTGTCATATCCGGAACACAATCTGGTGAGAGCGGCGGCGCAGATGGCGTTACTTAAGGATATGGAACGCAAGAAAAAACAAACGGAGAAGATAATAAATGGATTTTTTGCAGGATAAAACCTTTCCCGTAGGCAAAACCTTCGTCAAGAACTTTCTTTCGGACAGCCGCAGCGGAGAAAAGTCGACCCGAACCAGATTTTACGTCTCCTACGACGAAGAGAATCTCTATTTCCGCTTCGATTGCAGGGAGGACTTTTTCCGTCCCGAGCATAATGAATTTAACGCCCCCTTATACGAAGGGGATATAGTCGAACTTATGCTTACGTTAGGGGAAAAAAACAAATATCTCGAAGTGGAAGTCAATCAAAATAACGCTTTATACCTTGCCCTGATTACAAATTCCGACGGGAAAGGAGATATTTCGATAAAACTTTTCGGAGAAAATTTTATAAAAAGCGCAATAAGCGTTAACCAAACGGGTTGGACGTGTGATATAATTATACCTATAGAAAAGCTGACGGAACGAGGGTGGGACGCGGATAACGCTTTCTTCAACGCCCACAGGCAGGATTTCGACGAAAAAGGGTACCTCAATCTGTATTCTCTCAATCCGCCTTTAAGCGACACCTTTCACGTAACGGACGCTTTTTTGCAAATGAAATTCAATTAAGGAGGAGTTCTCTATGAAAATACTCGTCACCGGGGGAGCCGGTTATATAGCGAGCCACACCAACGTCTTGCTGCTGGAAAGGGGGTATGAGGTGGTGGCGTTGGACAATTTGGTGAACAGTTCCGCCGAAAGTATAAAAAGAGTGGAAAAACTCACCGGTAAAAAAATAACCTTCTATGAAGGAGACTGTCGGGATAAGGAGATGTTGGACAGGATTTTTACCGAAAACGATATTTATGCCGTTATACATTTCGCAGGGCTGAAAGCGGTGGGGGAAAGCTGCGCTCTCCCTGTACTTTATTACGAAAACAATCTTATGGCGAACCTCGCCTTAGCGGAAGTCATGGCAAAACACAACTGCAAGAGACTGGTGTTTTCCTCTTCGGCTACGGTTTACGGCACGCCGAAAGCGTTGCCCCTGGTGGAGGATATGCCGACAGGCGAAGTGACCAACCCTTACGGCGCCACCAAACTTATGGGGGAAAGGATCTTTTCCGACGTCTATGCCGCCGATAAGGACTGGCATATCATACTTTTACGCTATTTCAACCCCGTAGGTGCCCACGAAAGCGGTACGATAGGGGAAAACCCCAGAGGTATCCCCAATAACCTTATGCCCTTTATCACCCAGGTGGCGGTAGGCAAGCTCAAGTCCTTGAGAGTGTTCGGAAACGACTATCCCACTCCCGACGGCACGGGGGTGAGGGATTATATCCATGTGGTGGATCTCGCCGACGCCCATATCAAAGCGCTGGAACACATCGAAGAATACGGCGTGGAAATTTTCAATATCGGCACGGGCAAAGGATATTCCGTCCTCGATATGGTCAAAGCCTTCGAAGAAGCCAGCGGAAGGAAAATTCCTTACGAAATAGTCCCCAGACGTCCCGGAGACGTCGCCGCCTGCTACGCCGACGGAAGTAAGGCTAAAGAGAAATTAGGTTTCGTCGCGCAGAAAGACTTGCTCGATATGTGCCGAGACAGCTGGAGATGGCAGTCCGCCAACCCCGACGGCTACGGCGAATAATACCGTTTTATTAAGAAAACGACAGAAAAAAGGACGGATTTTTCCGTCCTTTTTTAATGTATAACTAAAAATATTTAATTAAGTATTTAATTCAAAATACTTGTTTTTCCCTTCCGATAATGGTATAATAGCGGTATGAAAAAGTATGAAATTACCGGAATGACCTGCTCCGCCTGTTCGGCGAGAGTGGAGAAGGAAGTCAGGAAGTTAAAAGGCGTCAAAAAGGCGGAAGTCAATCTTCTTACCCGTTCTTTGGTTCTGGACGGGGATATATCCGACGAGACGGTGATTTGTGCGGTACAGAAGGCAGGGTACGGGGCGAAAGTCGCCGACGGGGATGATTTTGCGGTAAAACAGGAAAAGGACGGATTTCTTACGAGATTAAAGTGGAGCATAGGTTTTCTGGTTCCGCTTTTCATCATAGCGATGGGTCCCATGGTCGGGTTGCCGCTCGATTTTCTTACCGATATTCCTTTGCTTTACGCAGGGATACAGATTTGCCTTGCTCTGCCCGTGCTTATCGTAAATAAGGATTATTTCCTATCGGGCTTCAAGGCGCTTTTCAAGGGTGCGCCGAATATGAGCACGCTTATCGCCACGGGCAGCGGAGCGTCGTTTCTGTACGGGCTGTTCGCTTACGCCATGATGATTTACGGGACGGTAAAGGGAAACGACTCGTTAGTTTCCGAATACGTCGGCAATCTTTATTTCGACGGGTCTGCGATGATACTTACCCTGATTACTCTCGGTAAATATCTGGAAAACCGCTCTAAAGGAAAAACCGCTTCGGCGATAGAAAAACTCCTGCGTCTTGCGCCGGACACGGCGACCGTGGTGACGGAAGAAGGGGAAACGGTACGTCCCTTGAAGGAGATAGCGGTAGGGGACGTGGTGTCTGTGCGTAGCGGAGAAAGGATACCGTTGGACGGAGAGGTTGCGGAAGGACGTGCGGCTGTGGACGAATCGAGCATCACGGGCGAAAGTATACCCGTAGAGGTTTGCGAAGGCGGAAAAGTCGTCAGCGGAACGCTCGTGACGAGCGGATATATAAAATTCAAAGTGGAAGCGGTGGGGGAAGACACCGTACTCAATAAAATAGTAAGGCTGGTGGAGGAAGCATCCTCGTCGAAGGCTCCCGTAAGCCGTCTTGCCGACAAGATAAGCGGAATATTCGTACCGACGGTCATGGCGATAAGTCTCGTTTGCTTCGTCGCCTGGTTGATAGCGGGGTATCAGTTTACCTTTGCGTTGAAGATAGCGGTGAGCGTACTGGTCATTTCCTGCCCCTGTGCGTTGGGACTGGCCACTCCCGTTGCGATAATGGTAGGCACGGGGAAGGGGGCGGAACGCGGTATTCTCATAAAAAGCGCCGAAAGTCTGGAGCTTCTGCATAAGGTGAACTGCGTGCTTTTGGACAAAACCGGGACAATAACCGAAGGGAAGCCCGCTGTGGAAATGATAAGCGCCGCAGACGAGGACGGGTTTTACGAAACCGCTCTCGCCCTAGAAAGACTGAGCGTACATCCTCTGAGCGAAGCGGTGGTGAGGGCTGCCGAAGAGTACGGCGCCGAGATTAAGAAAGTAGAGAACTTCTCCGAAGAAGCGGGAAGAGGAGTAAGAGGGACCATAGACGGCGAACTTTGCTTAGTCGGGAATTTACGTTTTATGGCGGAAAACGGGATAGACAATTCCTACGAGGAGCAGGAAGGCTTCACCGCCGTGTACGTGGCGAGGAAGGGGAAGACCATAGGGGTATTCTATATCACCGACCGCATAAAAGAAGACTCGGCAGAAGCGATAAAGCGGCTGAAAGGAAAGGGGATAAAGACGGTAATGATAACCGGCGACAACGATTCCGCCGCAAAAAAAGTTCACCTCGAAGCAGGTACCGACGAGTATAAAGCGGGAGTTTTGCCGCAGGACAAGGAAAGGTACGTTTCGGAATACAAGGCGGCAGGATACGTTACTGCGATGGTCGGCGACGGCATAAACGACGCCCCTGCGCTCACCGCCTCCGACGTGGGGATAGCTATAGGAGCAGGTACGGATATAGCCATAGACAGCGCCGACGTGGTGCTGATAAAGAACAGTCTTTCCGACGTGGCAAACGCCGTCAAGCTGAGCGGACGGACTATGAAGACAATTCGTGAAAACCTGTTTTGGGCATTCGGATATAACGTGTTAGGTATCCCGATTGCGGCAGGAGCGTTATATCCCGTATTCGGGAAATTATTGGATCCGATGATAGCGGCGGCTTGTATGAGCTTAAGCTCGGTGACGGTAGTCTTGAACGCTTTAAGGTTGTCGGCTTACGGAAGAAAGAAAGAAAAGAAAGGAGGAGCCATGGAAAAGACGATCAAGATCAAAGGTATGAGTTGTGCTCATTGTGCGGCGAGAGTGAAGCAGGCGTTGAGTGCGGTGGAAGGCGTGACGGATGCGGAAGTCGACCTGAAAAAGAAATGCGCATTCGTTCGGGGGGAGGCTCTCTCGGACGAAGCCGTGAGCAAAGCCGTGACCGAAGCAGGTTACGAAGTGGTCAAAATCAAGGAAAAATAACTCAGATTATTTAAGGCTCGTTTGACGAAAGTAACATATATTGATATAATATAAGTATTATATTAATGTATGGCAAAGGAGAAAACGTGTCCCGACCGAGAGGTAAATTAACCGTAATTTTAGCCGTAGTGCTGATACTCTGCGTATTTACCGGCGGGTGTCTGACCGTTGTGGGGAGTATTCTCGACAACATCGACGCCATGTTCAATTTCGTCAAAGGTTTCGGGGCGGACGAGCTGCCCGAGAATACCGTTTACGGCTCGGCAAACGACCTCGCCGTAGGTTTCCGTAACGGCGAAATGGTGGCTTTCTGGGACGAGGACGACGCTAAAAGCTACGAAGTCAAGGTGACTGCAGACGATCTTACCGTCACTTATACTTCCGATAAAAACGCCGATATGTTCGACGGGAATTATTTTCTTTTGGAGAAAGCCGACGTAACGTATGCCGACGACGTGACAGTTTCCGTCAAAAAGATCGTCTCCGACGTAAAATATTCGGAATATTCCGCCGAATACAAGGCGTTGAACGCCGAGGAATATACCGCTTATACCGCCAACGTACCCGGAGGATTTAGCGATATAGACTATTATATAGCCGACCGTTACGAACTGTTCGAGTTCTATGCCTACGCCCTTATTTTCCGTCCGAACGCCAAAGAAGTGGCTACTTCCGCCGAGTCTTATTACGAAGTCACCGCCGATATCAAAATGGGGTACGACTTCCTTTCGCTGTATCCGTCCGACGTGTCCGAAGGCAAGGCTTTCGAAGCGGAAATAATGTGCGCCGTGGCGTCCTTCGAGGATTCCGCCGCTTATAATTACGGCTACAGTTACGATCCGAATACCGATGTAGCCGATTTGATTTTCAAATTCGGTTATCAGATTTATCCGCAATACATTACCGATTCCAAGGATATTTACGTCAACGCCACCACGGCGTTGAACGGAGCGCATTACGAGATAGGAAGTCACGACAGGACCTTCCCGGTGGACGAGATAGAAAAGACGGTCACCGTGTCGAGCAGCGATCAACTTTATTTCGCTATGAAAAAAGGTTACCGTCCCGTCCCCGTCAAAGGCAGTAACGCCGATTATCTTTATACCGAAATGAAGAGGGTGCTTGCGCAAATCAACGCCGACAACTATTCTGCGGCGAGCAAGGTGCACAATATCTACGACTATCTGGTGGATACGGTGATCTACGACTACGAGTTCGTGGACAAAATCGCCGACAACGAGAGCTACGGCGATAAGATATTCCTCTATAAATGCTTATATATGGAAGGGGTTTTCGGATATACTTCGAACGGGAAGTTCTCGGAAAAAGAGCGAGTAGCCATTTGCGACGGACTGAGCAAGGCCTTTCTGTGTCTTACGAGGATAGAGGGGATAGATTCGGTGAAAGTGTCGGGAACGACGGACGGCGGAGCGCACGCCTGGAATAAGGTAAAGGTCAATAACCGCTGGTATATGGTGGACATCACCTGGGGCAACGCTTTAGCCAAAGACAACCGGGAGTATCTGAATCACAATTATCTTATGGTCCCCGACGACGCCGACCATATCGAAGATAAATGGTTCGCTTACCCGAAAGCGGTAGGAAGTTACAGCTTCATATTCGGGTAAGCGTCAAGGAAAAATTTCCGTATTCGAAAAGACAGATTAATTTTTTATTTGTTTTCCTCTATCATAGCGAGGATACGGTCTTTGGTCTGCACGCCCACGGAGCGGGAGACGACTTTGCCGTCCTTTACCATAACGAGGGTGGGGATGCTGTTGACTCTGAACATTCTGGCGAGCTGTTCTTCCTCGTCCACGTTGATTTTGGCGATTTTGACGTCGGAAACCTCCTGACCGAGTTCCTCGATGGTGGGGGAGAGCATACGGCAGGGCATGCACCAGCTCGCCCAAAAATCGATAAGTACGGGTTTATCGGAATTTATGACTTCGTTTTCGAAAGTGTTTTCGGTTAAATGTAATACTGACATATTTTGATTCTCCTTTCCGATTATCGGTTGATATTGATTATATTATACTGCGTAAGAAAATATTTTTCCGTGATTTTGTCACTTTCTGGGGAAAAAATCAAGATTTTTTATTCCGCAGGAAGGAAATGACTTTAGTCCCCGCAACGGCTCCTTCGCTTACCGCTTTGGCTACCTGCAAAAAGCCTCCCGTACAGTCGCCGCAAACGAAGACCCCCGGCACGTTGGTCACGGCGTCTTTGCCTACTACCGTATCGTTTTCCACGGCTACGCCGGCTTTTCTTGCGAGCTCGGCGCTTCCTGCCACGCCTTGGGCAACGAACAGTCCGTCGAGAGCTAAAGTTTCGCCGTCGGCGAATTTAACCGAAGTAAGGAAGTCGTCTCCGTCGAGGGAAGCTATCTTTTGTGTATATACTTTCACGTTTTCGGGGAAAGCGACTTCGGGGGCGATACCGTCTGTAAGAACGGACACCGAGTTGACTACGGGCAGAAGTTCGTTGACCTCGCTTAAGGCGTATTCCGCCGACCCTAAGACGGCGACGTTTTTTTTGCGGTAGAAGAAGGCGTCGCAGACCGCGCAATAACTTACTCCCGCCCCTTCGAACCTCTCCAGACCGTCGATTTTCGGCTTTTTACGGGAGGCGCCCGTCGCTAAAACTACGGTTTTTGCCGTATAGGAGGATTTTACGCCCTTTACCGTAAAGGTAAGGTCTGCGTTCATAACGATACCGCAAATTTCGTCCTCGGCAATTTCCGCCCCCAGGCGTTTTGCCTGCGCAAGTCCTTTTTCCACGAGCTCCTTTCCGCCTACGGGATTTTCGAATCCGTAATAATTTTCTATTTTGTCGGCTTTTGCCAAAGCGCCGTAATCTTTCCCCACCAGTAAGGTTTTAAGGGACGCCCGCAAGGTGTAGAGAGAAGCGCTCACGCCCGCAGGGCCGTATCCGATAATGACAACGTCGTACGTCATAAGTTTACCTCCGTATATATAATATACCACGCCGCAGGCAAATTTTCGGTAACGAAGTCACTAATCTTGAAAATTTACCGGGAGTTAAGGACATCAAAGAGGTTGACGATATATTTGTTTTTTCTTATTGCATAGGAATATGCTTTCGCAGTTCCGCCGTAAGTATTAAATAAAGAGCAGTTTTTTTTAATGTTAAAAAACCGTGAATAAGCATAATCATAGTAAAAAATACAAATATCTGCTTGATCTATAATAAAACAATTCCTTTCTATATAACAAGCTCTGCCTGAGTTAATGATTTTTTGCGGGAAAAATGTATCTTCGTAAAAAGATAAAAGATATTTTTTATAATTATCGTCTATGTAAGGATATTCAGCACGAACATAAATTCTTTTAGGATAAGAGGCGTTTGATTGAATTTCGGTTACGCATTGCCAACAGATGTTATCAAATTCACCTTTATTCCCGAACAAACAAGTATCGATATTATTGCTTATAATCAATTCCGAGATTACTGCTTTTAATCTATCGTAAAAATCAGGCGTTTCATTAATTTTTCTGTGTCCTATGAATGCAGCTATCAATTATATTTTCTCCGATACGACGTTATAACGCCCTAAATTATAAATTCTTACAAAAGATTTTGCAAGCGATACGGAGTTATAAATCCGTATTTTTAACTACTTATATAGATATACTTACTCCAAAAGGAGAAAGAGTTATGACGATTTGTCAGGCGGTTGCAAAACGAATAAACGGACTTCTTACCGAAAGGAAGATGAGTCAGTATCGGTTGGAAAAGAATTCCGGTATTCAGCACGGCACCATGAACGGCATTATGAGCGCAAAAAACAAGGGGATAGAACTCAACACCGTCATTATGATAGCTAAAGGGTTCGGGTTGTCGGTTATCGAATTTCTCGACGATCCGGTATTTTTATCCGACACTCTCGAGACGGAATAATTTTTTTTATCAAACTCCAAGGAAACGCCTTAGCAAAACAAGGCGTTTTTTTGCGAAGGTAATCAAGTCACCGACAAAGCCGGAAAAGGGAAGCTATAATGAGAGCGATATCTTTACGGGAGAAATTGAAATGAAAGTACTTACGGTAAAAAAAGAAAGATGTCCCCAAAACCACGCCTGTCCGTCGGTAGGGATCTGCCCTGCGGGGGCGTTGACTCAGAAAGGGTACGAAGCGCCCTCCGTCGACAACTCCAAATGTATCCATTGCGCTAAATGCGTGCGGTTTTGCCCGAGGGGAGCGTTGGTTATCGAAACTTCTCCGTCAATTTAAGGACGCCCCTGCGTTTAGGGGCGTCCTGAGCCGACGGCGGTTATTCGGAAAAGGTCAATTCCTTGTAAACCAAGATTTTTTCTCCGCCCGTTAACGGTATTTTCAGGTCTTCGTTGAGCTTCAAGAGGGTGTCCTCGTCGGTGTTGAGAGCTTTCGCTACGTCCCACAGCGTTTCGCCGGGACGGACGATGTATAAACTTATAGCATAATCGTCCTCTTCCTTTTCCGCACCTTTTTCCACTTCCGAGATCATGGTTACGGTTTTTTTGGAAACGCCTCTTAAAGTTATCGCAAATTCGGCGATTATTTCTATTTCGCTGCCGGTACGCAGACGACAGGAGAGGTTGGTGACGGTAACCGACGGGTCGTCGTATCCGTCGCAGGGGTAGTCCTTGGCAAAATCGGTAGCGAAGGGTATTTCGGCACGGAAGACTTTACATTCGTTGTTTTCGTCCATATATAAGAGATCGGCGGCTATAACGCCCTGTATCGTAAGCCCCGAGCCGTCGCCCTTGACCGTTGCTTCGGTAACCGTCGGGTTCAGTACGCAGCAAAGTTCGTTTATCATACCGCCCGGAATGACCGAGCAGGACGCCTTGTCCCTCACCGTGCGGTAGCAGAAGGAACTGTCCAGTTCGGCGTTGACGGTGGTTATGCCGAGTACGTTGCTCACCGAGTAACAATCCGTTACGCCTTCGATTTCCGATTTCTGCACGTCGCAGACCCTGAAATTTATTTTCACGTCGGAAATAAATATCCTGGCGTCGTTTTCGGTGACGGTCACGTCGCAGGAAACGGCTTTCGCTTCGGCGTCCGGTACGCTGTCGCTTTTTACGGTTTCGTCGCTTATTTCCGTTCCGAAAGGATGGGTGAAAGTCTGATTTATAAACTGGTCGTTGTCGGCAAGCGCCGCTATCTTTACGGTAAGTTCTCCCTCTATCCTGTAGGAACCGTCGGAGGGGTAAACGTTGTTGATAACGGCGGCGGCACGGCTTTCGAGAATTTTTTTGATGGGCATTCTCGCTTCGTCGGAGTTGGTCACGGTCAGACTTCCGCCCTTCAGCAATACTAAATTTTCCACCGAGAACGCCTCCGTGCGGCAATATACGTTCTCTATTTCCTTCGACATAAAGGAGAGGACGTTTTCTTTCACGAACCAGCCGCTTATTTCCACGGTTGCGGTGGCTTTACCCGTGGCGGTGGCGAGATAACGGCAATTTTTCGCCGTGGCTTGCGTTACCGCTTCGGTGGTGGGAGTTATGTCGGGATTCTGAAGGATTTTCATGGCGTCGGTCCGCACTTCCTTGACGTCCAACCTGCCTTCGGCGTCCCGATAGATTGCACGGAACACCGTGCATACGCCTATCCTCAGCTCCTTGTCCAGCGCTTCGCAGCTCGTTACGTTGCTTTCCGCATTAACCGCGATAACCTGCGTCCCCGGCTCGGTATTGAGTTCGGCGTTTTCCGAAAAAACGCATTTTTCCAACATTTGTTTGGAATTGGAATTGACCTTTTTAATTTCCGTCATACAAAAGCCCCCTGTTGCAAAGTCATATTACACGATATTACCTCCTCCGAAAAATTATGACTAAAAAAAATTTTTTCGGGAATAATCGGGCTATGAGAGAAATAGTACAGGACCTGAACCGCACCATTATGCAGGTTAAACTGATGACCGGAGTACAGATAAAACTTAAAGTCAACCGAGGCAGAAACAGGGTGGAAACTTTTACCGGAGCGGTGGAAAGCACTTATCCGAGGATTTTCACGTTCCGCCGTTCCGACGGAGAACTGGCAAGCTTCAGTTATTCCGACGTGGTCAGCAACAACGTGAGGTTTTACCGCAACGGGAATTGACTCCCGTCCATCCGTCGGAATATTATATATTGAAATTTAATCTTCGTTAATATCTTTATAAAAAAAAGCGACGGGAAGTCGCCTTCGGATTTTTTCTTCGAATTTACAAGAGTTTCGTAAGCTCACTCCGCTTTCACGAATTTGGCATAAACGACTATCTCTTTTTCCACGTTATCCTGTTTAAGATAATCCTCGGTGAAAGGTTTTTCCCAAACGTCTTTATCGAAATACCATCCGTCGAAAACGTAACCCGGTTTAGCCCGATTCATTGTAAACCAACTCCCTTGCTTTTTACAAGAAAAAAGCGCAAGAAAATTTTGAAAAAATATGCTTGTTTGCCTTTGCCGCAAAGGAAAATTTTGCGTGATTTTGGAAGAAAGAGGAAATCAATCTGAATGAATTTGAATTTTTTTGAATGAATTTGAAATTTTGTATTGACAAGGAGATTTAATGTGATATAATATAAGCAAACGGAGGTCAGATATGAATGCTTCACGCAAACTGGATATATTGAAATTTTTCGACGAAAACGAAGTGCTTTCGGTGAAGGAGCTCGCCGAGAAGTTAGGGTGCAGCGAGTCGTCGGTCAGGAGAGATCTTATAGCTCTCGACAAGCAGGGACTTATCAAAAAAGTTCACGGCGGAGCGGTCAGAAAGGACGCCGACAGTTCGGTGGAAGATAAGGAATTATCGGTCAGAATGTCCCTCAATCCCGAAGCCAAGAAGGCGGTCGGCGCCTTTGCGGGCGGTCTTATCGGGGAAGGGGACACCGTTTATCTGGACGCAGGGACGACGGTTTCTTTCGTTATAGACGCTCTCGAGGTTAAGGACGCCGTTTTCGTCACCAATTCTCATCCGCACGCCGAGCGCCTTGCGCAAAAGGGATATAAAGTTTTCGTCGTCGGCGGAGAGTATAAAGCCAAGACAGGCGCTTACGTCGGCGCATTGGCGAGCAAGGCGCTGGAGCAGTACCATTTCGACAAGGGATTTTTCGGAACCAACGGAATATCTTCCGTTTCGGGTTTCAGTACTCCCGACGAAAGGGAAGCCGAGGTCAAAAGAGCGGCTTTGGTGCGGTGCGAAAAGGCTTACGTCCTCGCCGACGTAACCAAGTTCGACAAGTCCGCTTTCGTGTCTTTCGCCGCTTTGAACGAAGGGACGGTGATTTGCGACGCCTACCCCGAAAAGTATTCCGCACTTACAGAAATTATCGGAACCGACGAAACGACGATTTAAGGAGGTTTTATGGTACATACCGTGACGTTCAGTCCGTCTTTGGACTATGTGGTGAAAGTAAAAGATTTCGTTATGGGCAAAACCAACCGTACCGAATACGAGAGGATAAGCCCCGGCGGGAAGGGTATCAACGTCTCCACCGTGCTCACCAATCTGGGCGTGGAAAGCGTGGCTTTGGGGTTCTGCGGCGGATTTACCGGAGAAGCGTTGAAAAATATGCTGGTGTCGAGAGGATTAAAGACCGATTTTATCGAAGCCGACGGTCTGAATCGTATCAACGTCAAACTGAAAACCGATTGCGAAACCGAAATTAACGGTCAGGGCGTGAATATAGGAGAAGACGCATTAAACGAGCTTTACGAAAAAATAGGCGGAATAAAGGAAGGCGATTTCGTGGTGCTTGCCGGGACCGTTCCCAAGACTTTACCGTCGGATATTTACGAAAAGATACTGGAAAGAGTTCCCCGAAAAGTAGGGATAGTCGTGGACGCTACCGGGAGTCTTTTGCGCAAGGTGTTGCATTTCCGTCCGTTCCTTATCAAACCCAACAGAGACGAGCTGTCCGAACTGTTCTCGGTAAAGGTGGAAAGTTTAGAAGACGTTTACGAATACGCTTCCCGTTTGCAGCAAGAGGGCGCAAGGAACGTTATAGTTTCCATGGGCGGAGACGGAGCGGCGATAGTGACCGAAGAAGGGGAAAAATATTTCAGCGAAGCCCCCAAAGGAAAGGTGGTGGACACCGTCGGTTCCGGCGACTCCATGGTAGCAGGGTTCCTGGCGGGGATTATTAAAGGGAAAGATAAACACGACGCTTTTTTACAAGGCGTTGCGGCAGGGAGCGCTTCGGCGTTCAAGGAAGGTCTGGCGACCGAAGAAGAGATAAACATACAGCTTTCAAAGCTGAAAAAATAAAATTTTCAAAGCGAGGTTGATTATGAAAATCGTAGATCTGTTGACTGAGCGGAGCATAATGCTGAACGCATCTCCCACGTCCAAGCAAGCGGCCATCGATTTATTGGTTGAATTGATGGCGACTCACGGCAATTTGTCGGACAAGGAAGCCTACAAAGCCGCCGTACTCAAAAGAGAAGCCGAAGGTACTACGGGTATCGGGGAAGGGATAGCCATTCCTCACGCCAAAACTTCGGCGGTAAAGAGCGCGGCTTTAGCCGCTATGGTCGTCCCCGAAGGGGTGGATTACCAGTCTCTCGACGGAGAGCCGGCTAAACTTCTGTTCCTTATCGCCGCGCCGAATACCGAAGACAACGTGCACCTGGAAGTTTTGGGAAGGCTGTCGACTTTACTTATGGACGAAAACTTCTATAACGGTTTACTGAATGCGTCGTCGGTAGTCGACTTCCTTGCGAAAATCGACGCAGCCGAAAAAGAGAGATTTCCCGAAGAAGCGGTTTCGGCTCCCGAAGCCAAAGCAAAAGAAACCGATAAAGGGAAAATTCAGGTGCTGGCCGTCACCGCTTGTCCGACGGGTATAGCCCATACTTATATGGCTGCCGAAGCGTTGGAACAGAAAGCGAAGGAACTCGGCATTTCTATCAAAGTGGAGACCAACGGGTCGGGCGGTGTAAAGAATAAGCTAACATCCGCCGAGATAGCCGGTTGCGAATGTATAATAGTCGCCGCCGACAAGAACGTCGAGACGGCGAGGTTCGACGGCAAAAAGGTGATTTTCACCAAAGTAGCCGAAGGGATACATAAGCCGAAGGAACTTCTCACCAGAGCGTTGGAAGGGGACGTACCCGTTTTCCACTCCAAAGAAAAGGTCTCCGAAAGCGAATCGAGCGGAAAGGAAAGCGTCTGGAGAGTGATCTACAAACACCTTATGAACGGCGTTTCGCATATGTTGCCGTTCGTTATCGGCGGAGGTATTCTGATAGCGTTGGCTTTCCTTATCGACGGACTGGCGGGTATGCCGCAGGACGGTAATTTCGGTATGCACACCAATGCCGCCAAGTTCTTCAAGACCATCGGCGGATACGCCTTCAACCTGATGTTACCCGTGCTGGCAGGATACATCGCTTATTCCATAGCCGACAGACCCGGACTTGCGGTAGGTTTCGTAGGCGGAACCATGGCAACCATGGCCGACGCCAACTTTGCGGTTATGTTCAATCTTATCGACGGGTCCAACTTTGCGGCTCCCGGTTTCTTAGGGGCTTTGGTTGCCGGTTTCCTCGGCGGTTATATGACCCTCGGACTAAAGAAACTCACTTCCCGTATGCCTATGAGTATGGAAGGACTCCGTCCCACTCTTATCTATCCTTTGATAGGCATCCTCGGTATCGGCGTAAGCATGTGGGTTCTGAACGTACCCTTCGGATACATTTCCTACGGAATACAGAAAGGGCTTCTGGCGCTTGCGGAAAACACTTCCCTGAATATCCTTACCGGGGTTCTGGTTGCGGGTATGATGGCTATAGATATGGGCGGACCTATCAATAAAGCGGCTTACATTACCGGTATCGCCACCATAGAAATCAATCCTATGATTATGGCGGCGGTTATGATAGGCGGTATGGTACCTCCTCTTGCCATAGCTCTCGCCACCACTTTCTTCCCCCACAAATTCACGAAGAAAGAACGTAACGACGGTAAAGTCAACTACGTTATGGGACTTTGCTTCATCACCGAAGGAGCCATACCCTATGCGGCGAGCGATCCTTTTAGAGTAATCCCTGCCTGTGTAGCGGGAAGCGCGGTTGCAGGCGGACTGAGCGCGGCGTTCAAATGTACCCTTCTTGCTCCTCACGGCGGCGTATGCGTAATCCCCGTGGTAGGAAATCCCGGGTTCTATATTCTCGCCCTCGTGGCAGGCGCGATAGTGGGTATGCTCTTACTCGGAGTTATGCGTAAGAAGGTAGATCCGTCGGAATGGCCTGACAAAAACGGCGAAAACAAATTCAAGAAATTCTTTGCAAAATTCAAAAAAGCGTAAAATATAAGGAGGTATAAGATGATACAATTTCAATATACCATAACCGACCCCGAAGGTATCCACGCCCGTCCCGCAGGACTGTTGGTAAACGAAGCCAAGAAATTCGCTTGTGCGATAACCGTGGAAAAAGGCGACAAGAAAGGCGACGCCAAGAGAATATTCGGGTTAATGAGCCTGGTAGCGAAAAAAGGCGACGTGGTTACAGTTACCTGCGACGGAGAAGGCGAAGAAGAAGCCGCCGCAAAAATGAAAGAAGTACTGAAAAACAATCTTTAATCGTCACATAATCTAAGCGGAGAGGAGCTATTATGACTGAATTAACGGGAAAAAGCGTCTTCGAAGGCGTAGCCGTAGGCAAACTGAAAATAATAGTACATCAGAAGGTGGAAATCAGCGATCGCACCGATTGCGACCCCGAAAACGAAAAAAAGAGGTTTTTCGAGGGAAGAGAGAAGACCTGCGAGTATCTCGATTCGTTATACAGACGGGCTTTAGCCGGGAAAGTGGGCGGAGCCGAAGCGGAAATTTTCTCCATGCACAAGATGATGGCTGAGGATCTGGACTTCGAGGACGGGGTAACGGCGTGCATAGCCGAAGGGCATACCGCCGAATACGCCGTCAGGAAAACGGGCGAAGAGCTCTCGGCGATGTTCGCTTCGATGGAAGACTCCTATATGAAAGCGAGGGCTGCCGACGTAGCCGACGTGGCGGGACAGATAAACCGTAACATAATGGGACTTTCCAGCGAAACCGTGACGGTAGAGGAACCTTGCATATTGTTCGGCGAAGATTTTTCGCCCAGCGAAATAGTCAAGATAGACTCGGCAAAACTGTTAGGCTTCGTCACGAGCGGCGGATCTCCCAATTCCCATACGGCTATCCTCGCACGCACCTTAGGTATCCCCGCAATAGTTGCGACGGGAGAAGGCATTTCTTCCGAATGCGACGGACATACGGCGGTCATAGACTGCGACGAGGGGAAGGTTTTCGTCGATCTTCCCGCAGAGGAACTAAAAAAATATACCGACAGAGCCAAAGCTCTTGCCGCCGAAAAGGAAGCGAGGAACGCCCTTATAGGTAAGCCCAACGAGACTTTGGACGGGAAGAGGATAGAGGTCTATTGCAACATAGGCAACAGTTCCGACGCCGACCTTGCCGTAAAAAACGACGCAGGAGGGATAGGACTTTTCCGAAGCGAATTCCTGTATCTGGAAGCGAGCGATTATCCTACCGAAGACGAGCAGTTCGAGCAGTACCGCAGCACCGTGGAGAAAATGAACCCAAAACCCGTCATAATAAGGACTATGGATATAGGCGCCGACAAGCAGGCGGACTATTTCGGACTGGACAAGGAAGACAATCCCGCCCTGGGATACCGTTCGCTGAGGATCTGTTTCGATCGACCGGAAATTATGGAAACCCAGCTTGCCGCCCTTTACAGAGCGAGCGCATACGGCAATCTTTCGGTAATGATACCGATGATAATCAGCGAAAGCGAGCTGGACTGGGTGTTGGACGTAGCGGCTAAAGTCCGTAAAGATCTCACCGAAAGAGGGGTGGCTTTCAATGAAAAAATGCCTATCGGAATAATGATAGAGACCCCTGCGGCGGCGATAATGAGCGACGTGTTGGCGAAGAAGGCGGCGTTTTTCAGTATCGGGACCAACGATCTTACGCAATACACCCTTGCGGTGGACAGACAGAACGCCAAACTGGAAAAGATCTGCGATAAGCATCATCCGGCTTTGCTCCGTCTTATCGAGACCACGGTAAAAAACGCCCATAAGGAAGGTAAATGGGCAGGTATCTGCGGAGAACTGGGAAGAGATCTCTCCCTTACGGAATTTTTCCTGAGGATAGGAGTGGACGAACTGAGCGTTTCGCCCGCCTACGTCCTGCCTTTGCGGGAAAAGATCCGTTCGGGAGTATGGGGACCCGGACAACGATTGCCGATTCGCAGTGAACTGGTCAAGCAATATAATACTACGGTTGCCACATTACAGAAAGCGATGGATGAATTGGCCGCCGACGGTTTTATCATATCGGCAGGAAAACGGGGGACGTTCGTTGCGAATGAGCCACCGAATCTGAGTACATTTGCCGTCGTGTTTCAGGAAGCGGCTTCCACCGCATGGGAAGATACGTTATGGACGATCTTTGTCAGTCAAAAGCGACGGCTCGAAAAACAATTTGACTTGAAATTCAGCCTCTACCATCTTGAAGAAAACAATATGGCGAGTGAGGATTTTCTGCGATTAACTGCGGATGCCCGTTTTCAACGCCTTGCCGGCGTGATTTTTTTGCAGTGTCCCAAATCTTATATGACGGCTCCGTTATTGGCGGCTCAGCTTCCCTGTGTGGCGTTTACCCGGGAGAATCTGTCGGAAATCAATACAATCTGGGCTGATTACGGAGGATTGTTGCGTCTGGCATTTGACTGGCTGCTCGGAGAAAAGTGCTCTCGGATTGCGGCAATCGCGAATCTTGATCTGCCGTTTGACTATATGATTGGAGTTGCCCGATATGCCGCCCGGTTCGATTTGAATATTCCGAGGGAATGGCAACTTGGACTTCCGCTTGATGAAGCCCATTCGCAGTGGGGAGAGAATTTGATCAGGTTGTTGATGACAGGAACACCTGATAAACGCCCGGATGGGCTCATCATCGTGAATGAAAATCTCTGGGGGCTTGTGACCGATACACTGCAACGTATGAATATCCGGATCGGGCGCGATATCCGGTTGGCACTTCATGCAAATCTTCCGTCAACGGTTCATTCCCAGCTTGGCGTCGCCCGTTTTGGATTTGATATCGATGCACTGATTAACGGTTGTCTTATCGAGCTGCGCCGTTTCCGGAAAACAGGAAATATCGCCCATGATGCCATGGTCGGTGTTGTCCGCGAATAGCACGCTTTCTCCGGATTTTCGATTTTTTACAGAAAAAAAACGCATATTGTCTTGACTTTTTATACTAGATATATCATAATATATATAGAATATAAAACGATAACATGCAATATAACCCGGTAAATTATAACTTATCAAGGGAGAAGCAATGAAAGTCTGGAGTTATGCAATCATCCTGTTGCTGTGCGGTAATTTTGTGACGGCAGCAGCACCCGGCTGGGTGGAACGATTGGGAAAAGCGGAGAATTGGACGGTCAATACTTCGGGTAGCATGGAAATTCGCCAGGAAGGGGATGCCATTTGTTTTGCCGCCAGGAATCCGAAAGGAGATGATTTCTGGTTCTACCCTGTTTTCACGTTAAGGCCGGAAGAACATGCGGCGGGTTTGGTGGAATTCTCATTTGATGCAAAAACGGATCGGCCGGAAAATGTCAAGTATTCTTTTGTAATGGCCGGAGGTAAATATCATAAATACCCGTTCCCCCGCAGTGAGTGGCGGCGTGTGACAGTCAAAATCCCGGCGGCGGACAGAAAAAACATTCGCGATATCAAAATCGGCATGAATGTAAAGGACGCTGAGCCATGTAAACTCTGGGTACGTAATTTCAGTGCGACTTTTGTGCCGAATGTTCCGGTTGCTGACCTTCCGGCAATCCCGGAATCGCTGGCTTTGAAAGCCGCGGTGCCGTCTGCTGTTTTTTACGATGGCGAACCGCTTCGTTTTGAGCTGGAGGAGCGATTTCGCAAACCATGCCGATATCAGGTGATGAACTGGCGGGGACAGGAGATTCAATCGGGAGAGTTCCCCGGCAACGGTTCTGTCGCATTGACTTTGGATAAACTGCCGTGTGGTTATTATACGCTGAAGTTGAAATCTGCCTTATGGAATTTTGCTGAGCCGATGAGTTTTGCCGTCGTTCCTGACGCGTCGAAGCGGAAACCGAATCCGGAAAGTTTTTTCGCCGTGGATACTGCTCAAGCCGTCTTCGGAATTGCGAAAAAATGGGATGAACGGTATCCTGGAGAGCCGTTTGACGTTTATAGCGAACTTGTTCGTCGTGCGGGCTTCAGCGTAATTCGAGATCGATTTGACTGGCGACGTGTAGAGGCGAGGCGTGGGGAGTTTAAATTTGGAGAATCTGAACAAAGTGCGGAAATGCTGGCCAAACGCGGAATTATTTCCTGTTCCACGTTTGGAACTCCGCCGGAATGGAGCGACCCGGTGTTTGATTTTCCCAATGATTTGTTTGCGCTTTATAAGACCGCAAAGAAGATCGCAGAAAAACATAACGGAAAGACATTTGCCTGGGAATTTTCCAACGAGCCGGATCTTGCGGCGAAAGCACCGGCATGGCATTTTGCCGCTTGCTCTAAAGTTTTTTATCTCGCCGTAAAATCCGCCGATCCGCAGACCGAGGTCGTAAGCAGTGCGTTCAGCATTTCTCCATTACAACATTTTGCCCATACTGCACTCAAAAGCGGTCTTGCTGAATATATCGATGTGTTCAATTATCATGTTTATTCTCATCTCACGCAATATCCGTGGATCATTGGCCGGCTGCGCTCCGAAATGGCGAAATATGGCGTGGGAACGATGCCGGTTTATCTGACTGAAAATGGTTCAACTGTTGACGGGGATGCTGAGCGAAAATATTTATTGCACAACAGATATGGTCATTCTGCAGCGCAAGAATTACAGGTCGCTGAATTTATTCCGAAAACCATGATCCACATGCAGGAACTGGGGGTGACCCGAAACTTCTTCTTCATCATGACACCGTTTTGGGAAATGGACGGAAAGAAAGACTGGGGATTGTTTCGCTTGGATTATACTGTCAAACCAGGTTATGTGGCGTTGGCAGTATTGAATGCAGAGTTGGAGCGCGCCAAATTACTTGGAACACTGGATCTCGGAAACGAGAGCATCGCCGGTTATCTTTATCGGCAGCCGGATGGCAGTCAGACGCTTGTCTATTGGAGCAGGAGCGAGGTCGATAACCCGAAGTACAAAGGAGAAAATATCACATTCCGGTTGAAGCAACCCAGGGGGACGTATCAATCATTCGATCTTTTCGGAACTCCAGCCCAGGTACAGTCGACCAAGGGCGTACTGGAACTGACCGCGACTCGTTATCCGAAATACCTGAGCGGGCTTTCCGGACTGGAGGCAACGACACCGATGGTTCCGGCCTCTGTACCGCCGATTAAAAGCGATAAGTTCGATCGTTCCATTGTTCTGTATCCGATGCTTGGAGACGATTTCGTCGTTGGTCCTTCACAGGCGTATGCCGATCAGAAAAAGATTCCCGGAAAAATGACCCTGGCGATATACAATTTCAGTGACACTCCTAAAAGTGGAACGATCACAATGACAGGAGGAAGTGTAAAAGGCCTACCGGAGAAAGTTGCGATTGGCGCATTTGATAAGGTTGTGTTTTCTCTTGAAGTTTCGCCGGAAGTTCCGGCAGACGACTGTCAGGCGAATTTGGAATTTTCCGGCAGTTTTGAGGGCAAAAAAATAACACCCGCCGTTGTCCCTCTTGTGCAAAGCAGCGCAATGCAACGAGACGGGGTGGGGGAAATGCTCAACTGGCAGGATCCTTCACGCTGGCGTGCCAACAGTTCCGATGGAGATAAAACGACTATTAGTTTCAATGAACAGGAAAAGGCATTGCAGCTTAGAGTTGTATTTCCCAAAGGGAAAGCCGGCTGGTGCTATCCGGAATATATACTCGACTCAAGTGAATCGCTTGCCGGAGCAATCGGAGTTGTTTTTGAGATTAAAGCTGGTCCTGAAATAAAAAAAGGCGTCAGTTATACAGCGCTGATGGCGGTTCTTGGTACTGAAAAGGAACGAGGGAATGCTTTCTGGCTTCGTTTCCCGACGGTTTCGGATCAGTGGGAGAGTCGAACAGTCATTTTTGGCGGCTTTGATCCCGCAGAAGTAAAAATGCTTCGCATCGGAATGAATCCGAAGTGTGATGATTTTACCTATTATATTCGGAATGTCAAAGTTATTTACGGCAATTAACATCATTGGAGGAGATGGTATTATGCAACACAATGACACACGGAAATTAGATTTTACTCTTATCGAACTCCTTGTAGTGATTGCGATCATCGCGATTCTGGCGGCGATGCTGCTGCCTGCTTTGAATCAAGCTCGGGAGGCCGCCAAAAAGGTCGACTGCATTAATAATCTTGGGCAGATCGGCAAGGGAATTGTTCTTTATTGCGA
>CASDZI010000001.1 GCA_949285605.1 uncultured Christensenella sp. | reverse complement strand
TGCTCTTTGGGGTCATCGGCTGCGTGCTGCTGCTCACGGCGGTGGTGCTGTGGCTGCGCAACATCCGCGCCGCCCGGGCGGTAGAGGTTCGGGCCAAGGCGGGCAAGCATGTGAATTCCTTCCGGGAGGACATTGCGGCATTCTTTGCCTCCCTGAACGTCTGATTTTTCTTGCGAAAGGTAAAAAAAGGATTTTTTCGGCAATTTTATAATTGACAGATTTTTATATATATTATATAATTGAGAACATTGACGAACCCGCCGAGTGCGGGTTTGTGCCGTAAAATAAAAAAACGACGGTGGCGCAAAGCGTCGCCGTTACTTATCGGAGGAAGAAAAAAATGGCAGGAATCACGGTAACCCAGGCAAAATACGACGAACTCGTAAATAAGTTGGAGTATCTGGAAAACACCCGCAGGAAAGAAATTTCCGACGCTATCAAACTGGCGAGAGAATTCGGCGATCTGAGCGAAAACGCCGAGTATTCCGCCGCTAAAGACGAACAGGTCGCCAACGAGACCGAGATCGCCCGTCTGCACGACACCATCGCCCAGGCAGTCATTATCGACGAAAAAGACATCAACACCGACACCGTCAACATCGGCAACACCGTCAAGGTGCTGGACGTGGAAGAGAACGAGGAGATCGTTTATACCATCGTTTCCACCCTCGAAGTCAATTCCAGGGAAAACAAGATCAGCAACAACAGCCCCGTCGGCAAGGCTCTGGTCGGACACGGCAAAAACGATACCGTCACCGTTCAGACCCCGGGCGGCAGTTTCGTGTTGAAAATTCTGGAAATATCCAAATAATTTATCTGTTTTTGACGAGTTTCCGCCGAAAGACCTTCTCGGCGGAAAAAGGAGACTTATATGGAAGAAAATCTTACTCCGGCTATTACCGAGGAAGAATATAACGAAGTGGTGGCAGTCCGCCGCAAAAAACTGGAAGAACTCAAGGAAGCGGGAAAGGATCCGTTCGAAATTACCTCTTTCGACGTCACCGCAAAAGCCGCCGACGTTTTGGCGGATTATCCGTCCTTCGAGGGCAAAACGATAAGTTTTGCCGGCAGGATGATCAGTCGCAGGATTATGGGTAAAGCCTCTTTCGGACATATTCTCGATTGCGGCACCCCGTTGCAGGCTTATTTCAAAAAAGACGAAATGGGCGATGAAGCCTACGCCGAATTCAAAAAATGGGACATAGGCGACATTCTCGGCATTACCGGGGAGGTCTTCACCACCCACAAAGGAGAAATCAGCGTCAAGGTCAAGACCGCCGTGCTGCTTTCCAAATCCCTGCTTCCCCTGCCCGAAAAGTTCCACGGACTGAAGGACACCGATCTGCGTTACCGTCAGCGTTACGTCGATCTTATCAGCAATCCCGAAGTCATGGACACCTTCAAGAAGCGGAGCAAGATCATCGCTCACATCCGTTCTTTCCTGGACTCGAAAGGCTTCATCGAAGTGGAAACGCCCGTACTCAACAGCGTACCCGGCGGAGCTTCCGCCCGTCCTTTCATAACCCACCACAACACCCTCGACATCGATATGTATCTGCGTATCGCCCCCGAGCTTTACCTCAAACGCCTTATCGTGGGCGGCTTCGACAAAGTTTACGAAGTGGGCAGGCTGTTCCGCAACGAGGGTATGGACATCAAACACAATCCCGAATTCACCACCATCGAACTGTATCAGGCTTACGCCGATTACAACGATATGATGGACATTACCGAAGAACTCTTCACTACCTGCGCCGAAAAAGTGCTGGGTACCACCAAATTGAATTACCAGGGTACCGAGATCGATCTGGGCGGCAAGTGGCCGAGGATAACCATGGCGGAGGCGGTAAAAAATTACACGGGACTGGATTTTGAAAACTCCGATCTTCCGTCGTTGATTGCCGAAGCCGAAAAAATCGGCGTGGAGCTCCCCGCCGACGTTTCCTGGGGCAAGGCTCTTTACGAGGCTTTCGACCAGAAAGTGGAAGAAAATCTTATTCAGCCTATCTTTATAATCGATTATCCCGTGGAGGTCAGCCCCCTCGCCAAACGTAAACCCTCCGACAAACGCCTCACCGAAAGGTTCGAGTTCTTTATCTACGGCAGGGAAATGGGCAACGCTTTCAGCGAACTCAACGATCCCGTGGATCAGAAAGGGCGTTTTATGCAGCAAGCCAAGGAAAGAGCAAAAGGCGACGACGAAGCTCAGATGACCGACGACGATTTCGTCACCGCTCTGGAATACGGCATGCCCCCCACCGGCGGACTCGGCATCGGTATCGACCGTATGGTCATGCTCTTTACCGACAACTACTCCATAAGGGACGTATTGCTGTTCCCCACCATGAAACCCAAAAAATAATGTTGTTTTCGTCAATCGTCGCCAATCGGGAAAAAATCCGCTTCCATACCCCGGGACATTCCCGTCCCGACGAACGGCTCCTTGACTGCGACGTGACCGAACTTTCCTATTCCGACAACCTCTACCGCCCCGACGGTCCGATAAAGGAGCTGGAAACTTTCCTCGCTTCCGCCTACCGAGCCGAAAGGGCGTTTCTTTCTTGTCAGGGCGCAACCCACAATATCTTCCAGGCTATTTACGCCTGTATCCCCTACGGCGCCTTTCTCGTGGTCGGCGACGCCCACCTTTCCGTCTACAACGCTCTCCGCGTCTTTTCGGCGAAAGCCTATCGTACGCCTTCTTTCGGCGAGGAAATTCCTTCCGACGTGAAAACCGTCGTCGTCACCTCTCCGGACTATCGGGGAAACGTCCTTCCGCTGGAAAGGCTTTACTCTTCCTGCCGTCGGAAAGGTCTCTTCCTGCTGGTGGACTCGGCGCACGGAGCGCATTTTGCTTTTTCCTCGAAACTCCCTGTTTCGGCTTCCGTTTGTTCGGATTTGGCAGTCTTAAGTTTACATAAGACCTTACCCGTGATAACGGGAGGAAGCGTATTGTGTTGTAAGGAGACGCTTGCTGAGCGTGCCTTCGACGCCCGTAAAACTCTGCATACCACCAGCCCGTCCTATATGACCATGTGTTCCGCCGAACTCGCCGTCAAGGACTTTTCGGAAAACGGCGAAAGGTATTACGAAGATATATTTTCCGCCGTGGAAAAATTCGCTTCCGACCTTAAGGCGCCTTTCTCCGTCCGTAGTAACGATGACTTTTCCCGTCTGTGCGTGGTCTCTCCCTACGACGGCGAAGCGGTCTGCAACGCTCTGTTCGACGCCGGATACGTTGCCGAAACCTTCTTCGACGACGAAACGGTCTTTATCGTCACTAAAGACAACTATATTCATCTCGACGGACTGTGCAAAGCCTTCAACGCCCTCGAGGCTTTACCTCTTGCGAAAAAAACCGTCTATCCCTTTTCCGAAAAAATGCTGCCCTTGTTGTTCGGAGAGGACTCGGAATATATGCCTCTCGCCCTTGCGGCCGGCAGGATAAACCATTCTCCGGTAGGGCTTTACCCCCCCGGCAGCGCTTTGCTTTACCCCGGCGAAACCGTCACCGAAGAAAAAATTTCCTACCTGTCCGCCCGCATTAGCAAGGCTTTCGGACTTGAAAACGGACTTATCCGTGTGTTAAAATAGTTATTGATATTAAAAATTATTTATATTCGTATAAAGGTATATAATGAAAGGTAAATTTATAGTGTTCGAAGGGTGCGAAGGCGTGGGAAAATCCACGCAGCTACGCCTTTTGAAAGAGTATCTGGAAAAGACGGGACAGAAAGCCGTGTTTACCAGAGAACCCGGCGGTACTCCCGTCGGAGAAAAGATCCGCTCCCTTCTCCTCGGGGAAGAAATGAGCGCCGAATGCGAAGCTCTGCTCTTTGCCGCCGCAAGGTGCGAGCATATCGACAAAGTCATTCTGCCGGCTCTGGAAAGAGGAGAGCTCGTAGTCTGCGACAGATATGTGGACAGTTCGATAGCCTATCAGGCTTTCGGGCGGAAGCTGGGACGGAAAAGAGTGGAGGACATCAACGCTTACGCTTTTTCTTCCTGTATGCCCGACGCCGTGGTTTTCATCGACATGAATCCTATCAACAGCTGGCGCAGACAAAAAGGGAAAATCGTGGAAAACGACCGTATGGAAAAGGAATCCGACGGGTTCCACCTCGCCGTTTATCTCGGCTTTAAGGAGTCGGCTTCCTCTACCGACAGGTTTATTTCCGTCGTTCCCGACGAAGACAAACTCGTTACCGCTTCGCATATCTTAGACGCCTTGAAAGCAAAGGGACTTATAGAATGATCGACGCCGAAAGCGCTGTCCTGAATAAAGATAGTTTCCTTACCTTCGCCTCCGACGCAGACGGGAACCTTGCGCACGCCTACCTGTTGGTGTGCGAGGACGCTTTCTTCCGAAAAATCTTTCTCAAAGCCGCCGCAAAAAGGATTTTCCGAAAAGACGTCCGTGCCGAGGAGCCGCTGTTGCAAAGCATCGAGGAGGGCAGTTACCCGGACGTCTCCTTCCTGGACGGAGCGGAAATGAAGGTAAAGGAAATTTCCGCCCTCATAGAAAAAGCGGGAATGCAACCGCTTTACGGCGACAGAAAGGTATTCTGCATCGACAACGCCGACAAGCTCAACGCTCAGTCGCAGAACAAGCTCTTGAAAACTTACGAGGAACCGCCTTCTTACCTTACCGTCATCATGGCGTCCTCCAACGAAAACGGGATCCTGCAAACCGTAAAAAGCCGTGCCAAGAAAATTTACACCGAGGGCTTTTCCCCCGAAGAAACGGTAGGTTTTCTGCAAGAGGAAGGTTATTCCCGCACGCAAGCGGTAATGGCGGCTTCGCTCGGCGACGGCAATATGGAAAGGGCGTCGACTTTTCTGTCCGACGAAAAATATTCCGGACTTTACGACGCCTGTTTCGAAATGCTTCTCTCGTTGAGCGGCAGCGCCCGAATCGTTTATTACGTTTACGGCGACCTCTTCACCAAGGAAAATGCGGCGGTTACCTTCGATATTATGGAAAGCGTGTTCGCCGACGTGCTGAAAACCGTCTGCGACCCCTCCCTTCCCCTGTCCAACATAGGCAGGGAATACGACATAAAACAGATCGCCGCCGGATACAATCCGCAAAGCGCTCAGGAAGCCTTGTTCGCTCTGAACGAAGGCAGAAAAAAATTAAATTTCAACGTCAGTTCCGTCCGAAGCGCGGAAGGCGTTTTATTCGATATACTGGAGGCTAAATATAAATGGCAATAGTTGTGGGAATTAAATTCAGGAATACCGGCAAAACCTATTATTTCGACCCTGCGGGGACGGAATTTGCCGAAAACGACGGGGTCCTTTGCGAAACCGCAAGAGGCACCGAATACGGCACGGTGGCAATGCCCAACAGGGAAGTCCCCGACAAGGACGTGGTGGCTCCCCTCAAACCGATTTTGCGCAAGGCTACCGCCGACGACGACAAAAAACACGCCGAAAACCTCTCCAAAAGGGAATACCTTATGCACACCACGGCGGAGAAGGCGGCAAAATACCGTCTCGAAATGAAAATCGTGGACGCCGAATACACCTTCGACCGTCAGAAAGTCATCATTTACTTTACCGCCGAAGGACGGGTGGATTTCCGCGAACTGGTCAAGGAACTGGCAGGGATTTTCCACGTCAGGATAGAGTTAAGACAAATTTACGAAAGAGACGATATAAAAATGAGAGGAGCTCTCGCCGTGTGCGGCCGTCCGTGCTGTTGCACCACCCACCTCAAGGACTTCGAGAAAGTGTCCATAAAAATGGCTAAAGTTCAGGGTCTCAGCCTCAATCCGCAAAAAATCAGCGGTTGCTGCGGAAAGCTGATGTGCTGTCTCAAATACGAAAATCCCTATTATCAGGAAGTTTTCAAAAAAATGCCCAAGATAAATTCCGTCGCCGTAACGAGCGAAGGAAAAGGCACGGTGGTGGGTCACGATATGCTGCGGTGCGAAGTCAAGGTAAGGCTCAATGCCGAGGACGGCAGTCAGGAAATAAAATCCTTCCCCCTCGACTCGGTGAACGCCCGTGTGCGACAGGACGAAAACGACCTTCCCGACGAAGGTCCCGAAGAAGAATAATCCCCCGGAATCCATTTTTTTAAGGAGGCTATATATATGCAAAACTTCAATTTCAATCTGCCTACCGAAATAGTATTCGGAAAAGACTGCGTGTCTTCCCTCGGCAAAAAGGCGGCTCCTTACGGAAAAAACGTGCTCGTTATGTACGGCGGAGGTTCGGTCAAGCGTAACGGCGTCCTCGATAAAGTGCTGGCGTCCCTCGACGGATACGACATAACCGAACTCGGCGGAGTGGAACCCAACCCCCGTATAACCACCGTCAGAAAAGGTATCGCCGTAGCCAAAGAAAAGAAAATAGATTTTATAGTCGCCGTAGGCGGCGGCAGCACCATCGACTGCGCCAAAGCCGTGGCAGGCGGCGTTTATTTCCACGACGACCCGTGGCTTTTTATGCTCGACAATTCCCTTTTCCCGAAAAAAGCCCTGCCGCTTTTAACCGTGTTGACCCTCGCCGCAACCGGCAGCGAAATGAACGGAAACTTCGTGATAACCAACTGGGAGACCAACGATAAGCTTGCTTGCTTCAGCCCATTTATTATCCCGAAAATCTCTTTTATGGACCCCGAATTCACGTTTACCGTCAGCAAGTATCAGACCGCCTGCGGCACGGCGGACATTATGAGCCACATCTTCGAAGTCTATTTCGATCCCAACGACGGAGCGTTCGTTTCCGACAAATTGTGCGAAGCGTTGCTTTTGACGTGCATCAAATACGGACCCGCAGCCGTCAAGGAGCCGACCGATTACGAAGCCCGCAGCAATCTTATGTGGGCGGGGACCCTTGCCATCAACAAACTGCTCGACTGCGGAAAGCAGGGCGTCAGCTGGGCGGTGCACGGAATGGAACATCAGCTCAGCGCTTATCACGACATTACGCACGGAGCCGGACTTGCCATCCTCACTCCCGCCTGGATGGAATACGTCCTCTGCGACGAAACCGTGGACAAGTTCGCCCGTTACGCCGAAGCGGTATGGGGGATAAAAGACGACGACAAGTACTCTGCCGCAAGGCAGGCTATTGCCCGTACCAAATATTTCCTTACGTCGTTAGGGCTCCCCTCCACCCAGAGAGAAGCCGGGATAAAGGAAAAATATTTTGCCGAAATGGCGGAAAAAGCCCACCGTTTCAGCGACACCGAAAACGCCTACTTCCCCTTGAAGGAAGAGGATATGGTTAAAATTTACGAAATGTGCTATTGAAATGAAAAAAATCGCTTTGACGGTACTGATAATCCTGTCGCTCGCTTTCACGCTGGCTTCCTGCGCCGACAAAGGCGACGAGCCCCTCGACGCCGAAGAGTTCGTTGCGCTTTTGAGCGAGGAATTTTCTGCACGCAAGAGCGTGAATATCGACGGAAGATACTCGGTGGACGGCATACTTTCCTCGGAAATTAAAGGCATAATCGACGACGAAAACAAAAAAATAGCCCTTTCCGACAACGACACCGAATACCGATATTTCGCCAAAAATCTCCTTAAGACCGACGATAAAGGCAACTTCGTCGTGGAAAGCGCAAATTCTTCTTTCGCTTCCGCATTGAAAATGCTCCCCTTTTCCATGTACGATTTCGTCTACAATGCCAAAAACAGAGGGGACATTTACCGCACGGGAAACACGGTGGTCATAACCTTCCTCGATAAAGGCGTAGTGAGGACTTTTTCCTCTTCCCTTTCCGTTTCGGGTGGGGTGTTCAGCATTTATACCGACGGAAGCAAAGTGCTTTCCACCGTGCTTACCACCACTTTAACCGAAGGCAACAAGACGAGTAAAATCAGCTACCGCTACGATTATTCCGAGGGAAGCCGAGCGTTTGACTCCCTCCCCTACGTCACCCCCACCGATACCGTAAGTTACGCAACCTACGTCCTGAATACCCTCGACGAAAAATACCCGTCCGCTACTTTGAAAGTCGCGTCCTCCGGGCACGACACCGGAGTTTTCATAGGCTCGATACCTCTGGACAACGACAAACTTTCCAAAATATTCTGTTCGGTAGTGGAAGACGTCACTATGCTCCATATCGTCTATTCCGAAAAAATAATGATAGTGGGGCTTACTTCCACCGTGGAAGAAATACGCATAAGCTACGACAAGGATTACACGGTGAGCGAGGTTACGGTAAACGGAGCGAAATATTATCTGAACTGACCGAAAAACTCAAACGCAAAAGGAGCCGATATGAAAAGTTACCGAAAAGTTCTTTATATAAATTATCCAAAAAGAAGAGGTTTCGTCAACATAACCTTCGACGTCGCCGACGCCTTGAAAGAGTCGGGAATAAAAGAAGGACTTATCCTCGTCAATGCAATGAACATCACGGCGAGCGTTTTCATAAACGACAACGAGAGCGGACTGCACGCCGATTTCGAACGCTGGCTGGAAAAACTCGCCCCCGAGAAGCCCTACTCCCAATACGCCCACAACGGCTTCGAAGACAACGCCGACGCTCACCTCAAACGCACGGTTATGGGCAGAGAGGTCGTGGTCGCCGTCACCAACGGCAAACTGGATTTCGGGACCTGGGAACAGATTTTTTACGGCGAATTCGACGGAATGAGAGAAAAAAGGGTTCTCATAAAAATCATCGGAGAATAAAATTTATAAAAAGGGCGGGGTACTCCCGCCTTTAATTCAATTAACTTACATAAATATAAGAAGGCTCAATATGGACGAATTCAAGGATTTACGTATAGTGGACAATTTTTATCAGACCTCGTCGTTTTTCCCGATGCCCACGGTTTTGGTGGGGACGGTTTCCGAAAACGGAATGACCAACCTCGGCTCCTACTCCCTTTGCTTCCCCTACTATATAGCGGGTAAAGAGCGTTACGCAATGCTTTTGGAATGTCGCAACAATTCCAATACCGCACAAAATATCCTGAGAAGCAAAAAGGTTTCCCTAAACTTTATTCCCGACAAACGTAAATTTTTCAGAGAAGCCGTCCGCCTCGGTTTTCCGGGGATGACCACCGAAGAGAAGATGAAAGACTGTCTTTTTACCCTGAAAGACAGCGATCTCGACTCCGACCGCCCCAAAATAGTTTCCGAGGCTTTTCAGGTGTTCGAATGTACCTGGGACGACTCGTTGGAAAACGCTTTCGAAGATAAACCAGGTCAGATGGACGGATACCTCCCCCCTTACCGTAATTTCAACGGTATCACCAGTCAGTACGGAGCGCATTTTATCCTTAAAATCGAAAGAATACTCATTAAACCAAAATATTACGACACTATAGTCAACGGCGTCTCGGCTAAGGGTTTCCCGAGCGTTCCGGTGGATTACGGTTACAGGGACAGCACCAATTTCTGGTACACCAAATTCCGCCGTCCGATCGCCGAAAAAATTCAAGCCGCCGACGGCGACGTCAACAGCGTGATTTACGCCGCTTCCCGTATCGACCCCGACGTGAAATTTACAGACGAAGCCTGCGCCAAACTCACTAAAATCCCCAGGGTTTTCCTTAAAGCCGCCTTGACGCAAATGGTGGAAATAGCAAAAAGCGAAGGAATAACCCTTATAGACGAAGCCGCCGTCGCCCTTATCAACGACAAACGCCGTTCGGAAAAGAAAAAGAAATAGTTTTATAAAAAAAGCAATGTTTTCAGGGCGTTACCGATTTTTTCGGAGACGCTTTTTTTGCAAAAAAACTTTTACTTGACGAATAATAAAGTTTTTGATAGGATATTTATATTATATATTTTATTAAAAGGAGGATTCATGACCGAAGGTTCAGCCATAGGGCTGATTATCGCTTTAGCGGTGCTGCTCGTTTTTTCGGCTTTCTTTTCAGCCACGGAGACCGCTTTCACCAGTTTCAACCAAGTCAGAATGAAAAAACTCGCAGAGACCAAAAAATCCGCCCGTCTCGTCCTTAAAATGAGCGAGAATTACAACAACATTCTTTCCACCCTTCTCATAGGTAACAATATCGTAAATATCGTGGCGGCAAGCCTTGCCACTTTGATATTCACTTTCTATCTCGGCGACGTAGGCGTTACCGTTTCCACCGTCGTTATGACTTTTCTCGTCCTGATATTCGGGGAAATTTCTCCCAAAAGTCTGGCGAAAGAGTCCCCCGAAACCTTTGCGATGTTTGCCGCAAGGCCGTTATTTTTCTTCACTTACCTTTTCCTGCCGCTCAATTTCTTATTCAACGCCTGGAAAAAACTGTTGGTGAAGATCTTCAAGCTCAACAAGAAAAAACCCACCCTCACCGAAGAGGAATTCCAGCTTATGGTGACTGAAATCAAAGACGAGGGCGTTCTCAACGAAATCGAACACGAAATTATACAAAAAACCATTCGCTACGACGAAATTTTAGTGGAATCGGTGATGATTCCCGCCGAAAACGTAACTTTCGTCAAATCGGGAGATTCCCTCGACCAAATCAAGGAAATGTTTGAAAAAACCAATTATTCGAGGGTACCGTATTACAAAAACGATATTGACCATATCGTAGGGATACTCTACAGGGCAGACTTTTACGAAATGCTTCTCGCAGGCAAGAGCGACCTCGAAAGTATCCTCAAAAAACCTTGCATTACGCAAAAACAAGTCAAAATTTCCAAACTGTTCAAACAGCTGCAGACTATGAAAATCCATATGGCCATAGTGGAAGAAAACGGTTCCACTGCAGGACTTATCACAATGGAGGATATTCTGGAGGAATTGCTCGGCGACATAGACGACCGCTACGACCCCGAAAAAATTCCCGCCCCGCAGAACGTCTGATAAAAAATGAAACTTTCCCTTCCCAAACTTAAAAAGGCTTTCATTTCCTTCGCCACTCCCATAAGACTGGTGATGTTCGGATTCCTGGCGATTATTCTGACAGGAACGGTACTTCTTTTGATGCCTTTCGCCACCAATTACCCGGGGTCTTTGTCCTTTACCGACGCCCTTTTTACCGCCACAAGCGCCACTTGCGTAACAGGCTTGAGCGTCGCCAATCTCACTACCGAATTCACCGTATACGGACAGATAGTGGTGCTTTTGCTTTCGCAGATAGGCGGTATCGGATTTATGACCGTGACAAGCTCGGTCTATATCCTGATACGACACAGAATTTCCTTGCGTAAGCGCCTGGCTATGAGGGAAGATCTCTCGCAGGAAGGGTTCGCCGGACTAAAGATCCTCACCTTGAATATCGTTAAGTTTACTTTCGTCATAGAACTTGCCGGCGCCGTCCTTTTAAGCGTCGCTTTTTCTCGCTACTTTTCGGCAGGCAAAGCCGTGTGGTACGGCGTTTTTCACAGCGTTATGGCTTTCTGTAACTCAGGCTTCGATATTATTTCTCCCGAAAACACTTCCTTCGTCGCCTATAACTCCGACCCGTTTATTCTGTTGGTTCTCGCCTTTCTGATTATCTTAGGCGGAATAGGTTTTATGGTGATAGCCGACGTTCTGTCCCTACGCAAAAAAAAGCGTCTCCGCCTTCACTCCAAAGTAGTTTTGTCGGTCACCGCCGTATTACTGTTTTTGGGAACTTTGGGTTTCCTTATCGCAGAGTACAATAACCCGTTAACCATAGGAAATATGAATTTCGGAGATAAACTTCTTAACTCGTTTTTCCAGTCGGTTACCGCTCGTACGGCAGGTTTTGCTTCCCTCGACCAGAACTCCATGACGGGTTTTTCCCATTCCCTCACCATTGTTCTGATGTTCATCGGCGCTTGTCCGGGAAGTACCGGAGGCGGTATAAAAACCACCACGTTGTTCGTTCTGCTCGCCACCGTTTACGCCACTCTCCGCAAGAAGAACGAAATCGTCATCGATATGCACAGCATCGGACGTGAAACTCTTTCCAAAGCCGCTACGACTTTAGTGCTTGCGCTGTCGGTGGCAGTGTTATCGCTAATGGGGCTGGAAATAGCCTGCGGAAACGCTTTTTCGGGCGACGTACTGCTTTTCGAACAGGTTTCCGCCTATGCCACGGTAGGACTTTCCAGGGGGATAACGATGTCCCTGAACAATGCGGCAAAACTCATTCTTACGCTCAATATGTATATCGGGCGTATAGGGTCTTTCGGTTTCTTTATGGCGTTCGTCGCCGCAGAAAAAATACAACCTAAAGTAAAATATCCCGAATCGGGGATAGTATTATAGGAGGATATATGATAAACAAACTTCCCGTAAACATAATGAAACAAGTCGCCGTCCTGGGCCTCGGCCGTTTCGGGACCGAACTTACCAAATCTCTCGCGTCCTACGGCTGCGAAGTGCTTGCCGTGGACGAAAGCGAAGAAAAAACCATGGCTGTAGCCGAATACGCCACCCATACCGCATCCACAAACATTTCCGAAGAAAACAATCTCCGTACCCTCGGTATCTCCGACTTCGACGCGGTAATCATCGCCATAGGAGACAACATTCAGGCTTCCATAATCGCCGCTCTCAACTGTAAGGAAATGGGAGTAAACTATATCGTAGCCAAAGCACAAAACGAAAAACACGCTAAAGTTCTGGAAAAAATCGGAGTGGATTACGTAGTTATTCCCGAAGCGGACACCGCCAGAAAAACAGCCCGCATCCTTACTCACCCGAAAATAAACGACCTTATCGAAATAGCGGGAGGTTACTCCATAGCGCAGATAGACGTTCCCGCGCACTGGGCGTCGAAACCTCTTAAGGAATTGAATATCCGTAATAAATATTCGGTAAACGTCTTGATTTTAATCCATCCCGACGGAAAAGTCGACGCCAACCCCTTAGGCGATACCGTGCTTCCGCCCTACGGCAAACTCATCGTCGGCGGCAACAAAAAGGATTTAGATAATCTGAGCTCGAAGATTTCTTAATATTTTACCGCACTTTCCCTTCGCAGGGACAGAACTCATTCCGCCGTCGGAGTTTGCGCCGTATATGCGTGATTGAGCAATTTTTTATACGAAATATCGGTCAGTAACGCCCCCAACGGAGCGGTGATGAGAATGGCGAGGACGGCGAAGGTCAATATCGTCTGTCCGCAGGCAAGTCCCGCCGCGAGGATTCCGACTAACGGCGGCAGTTTTATTTTCGAACATAGTCCGCCCGGCAATAAGCCGCCCAGACATATCAAAGCTATCGACGTAAGAAAATCCATTTCGTCCCTCCCTGCGGAACGAAAAAAGCCGACGCTCCGCAAAAACAAGTTTGCAGAAGTTATCAGCTTTGTAAAAAGCGGTTTATGGACAAATCCAAAAGGAGAACTTCATTCCTCTTTTTTTATTTTAAAACCGTTTATCCCCGAAGTCAAAACTTTCTTGTCTTGTAAGAAAAATTTCAACGTTACCGCTTTCGGTTTTTCTTTCATATATTGGATATAAACGGGGATTTAAGACTATGAAAGCTATAGACAAAGACTTTTACGACCTTATCGGGGAATTGAAAAACCTTTCCTTTACCGAAATTTACCACCGCATACGGAAATCTTTCGAGAGCGTTCCCGCCGTGACCCGCAAAAGCTGCGCCGACTTTTTCAACCGCTTCGGTTATTGGGGAAAGCTGGACGAAAGCAAAGGCATTTACGAGCAGATAGAACTGAAAGCAAAGGTGCTGTCCGCTCACGCCGACGACTTTGCCTGTCTTTACGAACGGCTGGGAGACTACCGCTCCAAAAGGACCCTCTTTTCCATTCTTTCCAACTGGTACAGGTACGATTTCAAGACCACTGCCGAAACCAAGGAATACCTTTTCGACGATTATTTCGACCTGGACTTGGTGCGTTGCGACGAAAACGAAGTGATAGCCGACCTCGGCGCCTACACCGGCGACACAGTCCTTAGCTATATAAAAAATTACGGGGAAGACTGCTACAAAAAAATATATTGTTACGAAATTACTCCGTCGGTTTTTGCCCGCCTCAAAGAAAACTTATCGAAATACCGCGATATCGACTGCCGCAACAAGGGCGTCGCCGACAAAGAAGGCAAAATGAATATAGCCGTCAACCCCGTTTCCGCTTCGGCAAACGTGCTTTCCGAAGAAAACGGGGACGTAACGGTGACCACTCTCGACGCCGACGTAAAAGATAACCTGACTTTGATAAAAGCCGATATAGAGGGTTTCGAGAAAAAAGCTCTTCTCGGCGCAAAAAATCATATCCTTACTTCCCGCCCGAAACTTCTCATATCCGTCTATCACAATAACGACGACCTTTGGGAGATCCCCGCCCTCATCGACTCTTTCCGTAAAGATTACGCCTTTTACCTGAGGTATAAAAGCTCCTGCCTGTATCCCACCGAAATTACCCTTTTCGCCCTCTGAAAAGGAAGTTGAAATTTTCTCTTTCGTCTGATAAAATCAAAATATGGACGGAAATAAACGTATATTTTATTTTTCTCCGACGGGAAATTGTCGGGATATAGCCTACGGCATAGCCGACGAAGAAATAACCGACCTGACTTTACCGTCGGGGCGTTCTCCGACGGTTTTTTCCGAAAACGACGACTGCGTTTTCGTCTTTCCCGTATATAACCGCTCCGTCCCCGACGTCTGCGCCGAATACCTTAAAAAAGCCGACGGACACGGGGCAAAAGCTACTTTCATCTGCGTTTACGGCGGAGTTACTAAAGGAAAAAGTCTGTTCCGTGTCGCCGCTTTGGCAAAAAAATCCGGTTTTCGACCCGAAAAAGGAATTTACGTCGCCGCCGAACATTGCTACTGCGACAAAAACAAAATCCCCCCCGTTCAAGAAAAACTTCCGAAAATCGTCTCTTTCCTTAACGGAGAAAACGGCGACGGGAAAAAATTTCGTTTGAAAAAATTAAAAAATTTTTCCACTCTGCAAAAATATCTGAAAATTTTTACGGGGAAATGCACTTTTTCCGCTGAAAAATGTTCTTCCTGCGGAAAATGCCTCGCCGTTTGTCCGACGGGTGCGATCCGAAACGATCTTACCGCCGACTCCGACTGTATTCTTTGCTCCGCCTGCGTGCACGCTTGTCCTGCAAAAGCGAGAAAGCTCCGCTTTAATTTACCTTTTTTGAAAAACGTGCTGAACGCTTTGTCCAAAGACGGGAAAACCGAATTCTTTTCCTTCGAATGATACCTTTTTATTTCAACGGACGCAGCATTTCTTCGTAACAATCGGGTCTTGCAAAGAACCCCGAATGAGTTTCCAGTTCCCGCAAACCCTCCTCCCTCGACACTTGTCCATCCCTGACCGCTATAGCCATTTCTATGGCGGAAAAGGGAACAAGTCGGCTTTCCTTTGCTCTAAACTTTGGAATTGCGTATATTCCTTGCATTTTTCGATATTGCAGGAGGTATGTAAGCCTTTCTCCGCTTCGACGCAATCGATCCAACCGATTTTTTCTTTCAGAAGAGTTTTCACGTCGCCCCATTTGTATCCGTCGGAAATTGCCGAGAGATCCACGTGCGCAAGCCTCGGGATATGTCCGTTTCTATAGCTTTTTTTCACCGCTTTTCGGAAATTTTCCGTGAACTCCTTTTCCGAAGCCAAGGCTTTACAAATATTGCGGACCTGTTCGTTATGGTATTTTCCCTCTCCGCTTTTCCCGAAAAAGGTGCCTTTGGCAAGCGTCCTTACAGTAAGATAAGCTTGTTCCTGCCCTGCGGCTAAGGGCTTTTTGAAAGTAAGTATCCTGCCTGAATTCCATAAAAACCGCCCTATCGCCCTGATTGTCGGACGAAAGGCGATTTTCGGAGAAATATTGTTGAAAAGAAGATTCTGCATCTGCGACGGCTCGTTCCCCAATACCAGATACGGAATGTTCTTTTCCGTCAGTATCGGATAAAACAAAACGTATGCTATCGACGGACACATACAGGTGTTGCCTGCCAGTCGGTAATGCTCGGTATAGATCCTCTTCATCACCTCTTTATCGACCTTTTCCATCAAAAAAACAGCGTTTTTTACGATCTTTTTAGCATTTTCTATACTTTGTCGGGCGTTTTCGGACATATATTCGATTTCCCAGGTAAGACAAAGCACCCGCTTTTTCAGAACTACGGCAAAGTAGTATAACAGAAAAGAGGAGTCTTTCCCTCCCGTATAAAATAACGCCAGGTCGTATTCTCCCTTACGGTTGTCGGGAACGGTGGTTATTTCGGGCAGAACGGCTTTCAGTTTTTTCAGTTTTTCTTTCTGAACGCACATCGGACACAAACCGTTTTCGTCCGTTTCCAACCCGGGAATCATATAATCGTTTGCGGTACAATTCTTACAAAACGAGGCTTCTTCGTAAGTCGTTTTGTCGGGACGGTAATTTTCTTTCGGAACCAATATCCCTTCTTTGATAAGTTTTTTAATATATAAGTCGGGTTTTAATTCCGCAAGAGTCCTGCTCCCGTCTGCCAAACGCAGTTTTTTCAAGGTCCTTTCGGGAAGGCGGAGAGAATTTTCGAAAGTATAAGGCGCCTTCCTTATCCCGTAATAAACTATATGACGGTTTTTTATTTCCCACCTGTTCTGCAATACGAAAATCTTTTCTTTCTCCGAATAAGCTTTACTCATTGTGCTCTCGCCTTTTCCTTCTCTTCCCTTGCCGTTCCGCTGCGGCTTCCTTATGTCGATATTCCTCATCTCCCCATATCGCAATAAAGGCGACCCGTAAAAATTCATCGCCCACGTTTGCTCTTTGGTAAAATAAATCCTTTGTCCGAGATTAAATAAGCTCCCGTCAATCCCCTCCCGAAATTACATTCCACCCGATCTTTCATAAAATTATTTTTCCGCTGAAAATAGCATAAATCCGAGTGAAAAGAAAAAGTTGTCTCCCAAAAATGCATCTTCGAGTTTTTCATAATTTTCCGTTACCCATTTCGCATTTTCGTTATAAACCGTATTTTCCGGATATAACTCCGAAAGTTGTAAAAAATCGTTTCTTATAAAGGAAAAATATATATCAAAAAGCGCAAGTCGCTCGTCGTAATCCATTCCTACCGTGTTTATTCCGCATTTCAAAAGTTTTATATTTTTGAATCCTGACTTATGCAAAAGTTCGTAAATCTGCCTTCCACTGTATCTGTAACCTCCGAGTTTGTTCTCTTGACAGATTTTGACGGCGTGCGAAAACAATTCACCTTCGTCGGGATAAGCCACATTGAATCCGTCATCAATATCTTTTATAATTATTTTTGCACCTTTTTTCATGGATTTCCTAACAATCCTCAGCATTTTTAACGGATCTTGTAAATGCAAGATCAACATTGATATATTTACGACATTAAAATCGGATATACCGTATTTCAGAACGAGCTCCCCAAGTTTTTCTTCAAAATCTTCCCCTTCCAAATCGCATTGTTCGAACTTGATTTTTTCATTCGCATACTGTTTGTCTGCTCTCGAAATTACCTCGGAATTGCAATCCAATCCCAAAATGAATTCTAAATTATTTCTTTCGCCGAACCTGCTTATTATGAAATCTCCGCAATTGCAGCCAAGATCCAGTACTCTTAAGGAATCGCTTTCGCTTATAATATCGTCAAAAACGGATTTATCGAAATTTTCTGAAATTTTCAACTGTTTTTTCAGTCTCCTTTTTTCTATGACGTCGGACTCGTCGTAATATTTGTTGGATTCCCGTTTCGGTTTCAGATGCATTTCTCCTCGGCAAGGTTTCAAAATAGCTTTAATTTTGCTTTTTAATTCCTTAACCGCATTCTCCACACCTTGCGTACTTGCATCTATCCAATGCATGCGTTTTACATAATATTCCATAGCTTTGGATAAATCTCTGTCATCTAATTTTAACGGCAAAATCGTAAGTTCGCCTTCTTTTTCTATGATCCGTTTATAAGCCATTTCGACTTCGTTCAAAACATGCGGGGACTTAGAGGACTCGTTATTCAAAAGGACCACGAAAACTTTTGTTTCGTCTATCGCCTCCACGATACTGGTGGCATAATCGCCCACCACGTCTCTCGGTGCATACCAACAACGGATCCCTTCATTTTCTAATTCCGCACAAATTCTGTCGACAACGGATTTCAGATCGTGAGCATAGCTTAAAAAAACATCGGTCTTTCCCATCACATTAAAGCCCCCTTTTTAGCAAATATGCCAAAAAATATAGTAATATTATATATTTTGACATAAACTTTGTCAATATAGAAAACTCGGCTGAAAACCTCTCCTGCATAAAATTCACTCGAAACCGGTCGGAATTTCAATTAAAATATTGAAAATAAAAAAATTACATATTATAATTATTTATATTTCTATAATAAGGTAAAAAATGACAAAAACCATAAGTTTCTTTTTAGCTTCTTCCATCAACGAAATACAGCTCGACAGGCTGTCTATCGGAGACTTTATAAGCCAACTAAACAATCTCTATTATTCAAAAAATATATTTATCAAGTTATATAAATGTGAAAATGACTATATGGATCATTCTGTTATGGAGGGCGGTAGTCAAAAATATTTAGATGATATCATCAGAACTTCTGATCTCTGTTTTGTAATTTTCTGGAAAAAGGTCGGAGACTATACCAAACACGAATTGGAACTGGCTTTAGAGTCATATGCAAAAAACAAGCAACCGAAGGTTGTAGTATATTTTAAGAAAATCCCTGAAAACGAAAGCATTCCTAAAGACATAGAAAACATAATGCATATAATCGACGTTGAATTGAAGCATTATCACAGAGAATACGATCATATTGATTCTTTGAAACTCGGCATAATTACCCAGTTGCAAGTTAATGGGTTCGTTGATGTCGATTTATTCGTCGATAACAATAAAGTTTATTGCGATAACAATGCGTTGTTGCCCGTCGATAACATCCCTCTTTTTTCTTCTAACAAAGAATATTCTGATCTACTGAATCGTTTGCGGTGCAATTTTTACAAAAAACCGCTTCTTCGTAAGTCGTTTTGTCGGGACGGTAATTTTCTTTCGGAACCAATATCCCTTCTTTGATAAGTTTTTTAATATATAAATCGGGTTTTAATTGCGCAAGCGTCCTGCTCCCGTCCGCCAAACGCAGTTTTTTCAAGGTCCTTTGGGGAAGGCGGAGAGAATTTTCGAAAGTATAAGGCGCCTTCCTTATCCCGTAATAAACTATATGACGGTTTTTTATTTCCCACCTGTTCTGCAAAACGAAAATCTTTTCTTTCTCCGAATAAGCTTTACTCATTTTACCTCTCTTATCTTTCTTTTAGTTCCCTGAAACTCTCTTTTGCGGCTCCCTTGTCTGATATTCTTGTAATTCAGACAATCGACAGCAACACGTTATACGGAAGCGACGCCAGACTATCGACGCTCATCTCCGTAAAATCCATCTCCCTTTCTCCGTTGATTTCCGCCGCTTCGCCGTCTTGCCGGAAAGAAAAGATTTTGACTTTACCGCCTTCTTTTCTTACCGCTTCGATAAAATCGACTATTTCTTTATATTCCCTTATCGCCGCCGTTTTTTCCTTGTTATCTTTCGCTTCCGCTATCGCGTCGTCGATATTATCGGAAGGCATCGTAACGGTTTCTTCTTCCCCGTCCTCGGAAAACAGCGGTACCAAAGTGATTTTTTTAGGTTTACGTTTCTTTAAGGTATAGGAGCAACTGTTCAGTAAAAGTTCGTTATCGCCGCAACGTAAAAATTCCTCTTGCCTCTTCTGTAAATTCTTCATAGCTTCGCTTTCGTCCGTTTCACGTAATTTCTTATTTATAAGCGGATAGACTTCCTCGTGCATTTTCCGCGATTTTTCCTCGTCGGACAAGGTCTTATCGTTGAAAATTAGCTCGGTAAGGTCTCTTTCGAGTTTTGCCGTCTCCCTGTTCAATTCCTGCATTTCTTCGGAAAACTTATTCATTTGCTTTTCCAACGCTTTTTTTCTTTTTTTATAATTGTTACTTAGTATCATTGCCTTGATTTTCTCCAAGCGTTCCACGTTTTTCCGAAGATTTTTTTCGTAATACTTTTCAAAATCGAGCTCCTCGTCTTTTAGACTGCTTATTACAGAACCGCAATTACAGCGCATACCTCCCGAAACGTAAAGACTAAAGCCTTCCGCCGCTCCGATTAACAGGTTTTCCCCTTCGACACACTCCGCCGCATTAAACCCTAAATATTTTTTCATCAAACCGATGACTTTCTCTTTCCCGACGTTATCCGAAACCAAAAAAACGTTTAACTGACACATATTAACTCCGAAAAATGCAATGATACGATACTTTATTATATCAGCTATCGGGAAAAAATAAAAGATTGATATATGCATAAGGCTATGACGGATTTGAACCGGTGTCCCGCTCGCAATCACAGATTGCTCCCCGCTTCGGCTAAAAACAGCACATTTAGTGCTGTTTTCTTAACGCGTCGCGCCTCATTTTTGCGTCATTACGCAAAACAAGCCAAGGATTTCGGTCACCGATAAGACGAATACTTGCCAAACCGAGAAGAAGGGTGCAGAGAGTGTACTTTTAAGTGTGAGGACAAAGGAGTTTACTATGTCGTAAATGACTGAAGTCCGAATCACGAAAAAAGGACGCTATATGCGCCCTTATTCTCGGTTTGGAGCTGCTAACCGGATTTGAACCGGTGACCTCATCCTTACCAAGGATGTGCTCTACCTGCTGAGCCATAGCAGCACCTCGTTTTGCTTTCTCATTATAGTTATTTTTTTATCGATTGTCAATAGTTTTCACGCATTAAGAAAAATTGCCTTGCTTTTTTACGATTTTCGATATTGAACTGTATATTTTTATATGTTATAATATTTTTACATACTTTTTTTTACAGGTGGCTTATGTCTAATTTCCTTCACAAAATTTTCGCGTCCACCCCCGGTGACGGCGAAGTTCAGCCCAAAGAGGGTATAGCCTATTCCCTTTCGGGCTTCGGTCAGAACCTTGTTTGTACAATTATCGGTTCTTACCTTACCGTGTTTATGACCGACGCTATCGGCTTCTCGGCGCTCAGCGTGGCTCTCCTTATGTTGTTTGCCCGTATCTACGACGCTTTGAACGACCCCATTATGGGTTCCATAGTGGACCGTACCCGTACCAAATGGGGCAAATGCCGTCCTTATCTCGCCTGGATGGCCATTCCTATCGCAGTGATGACCATTCTTTGTTTCCTGCCGATTTATCCCAATAACCCCGGAGGTTTTGCGGCAATAAGCGTCGTTTACATAATTTGGGGTATGGTTTACACCGTGGCAGACGTTCCCTACTGGGGACTTTCCACCGCTATGAGTAACGACACTTATCGCAGAGGCAACCTCCTTACCATAGCCCGTCTCCTCTGTACCGCAGGCGCAGGTATCGTCACCATCGTTATCCCGCAGATTACCAGCGGTATGACTTCGGATCTTGCGTCTCAAGTCAAAACTTTCCAGACTTTGATTACCGAAATTCATCTTTCCGGTTACGACCTCGACATAAATTCTCTATCTTCCCTCGGTAATATTTCCTCGTATATAGCAAGCCTCGGCGCAGACGCTTCTTCTTCCCTTACCGCAGCTTTCGCCGCCGTTACGAACCTCGATCCCAATGTCATTACGGGAGCCGATCTGCAGACGGCTATAGATACCGTCAGAGGGAATATGCAGACCGATTTGAGATGGATCTACTTCATCGCCGCAATTATATGCGTCGTGATAGCCATGCCTCTCTTCTGGGTCGGTTTCAAATACACCAAAGAACGTAACATAACCAACGAGAAAGCTCCGTCTTTGAAGCATAACCTTTCTCTTTTGTTCAAAAACAAACCGCTTCTGCTCATAGTGCTTTCGGGTATTCTCGGCGCCGCGCGTATGGTCTTTACCTATACAGGCGGACTTTACTTTGCAAAATACGTTCTGTCCGACGTTACCTTACTCGGAATGACGGGCGAAGGACTTTATACCATAATTACCCTTGCCGTAGTCCCCGGCGGACTTATCGCCTCTCTGCTTGTTCCTTACCTCACCAAAAAATTCGGTAAAAAGAATTCCTATATCTGGTCTCACATCGTGGGCGGCGTGGCGTTATTGATAGCTTTCTTCGTAGGACTCGGAATAAGCCGCGGCGACTACACCCATCCGGCAACTTTGATTATTGCGCTGCTCGCTATCGTTATAGCAGGCGTACCCAGCGGATTAAGCAATATCGTTTCCTACGCAATGATAGGCGATACCGTGGAATACCTCGAACTGAAAACCGGCGAAAGAGCCGAAGGTATCTGTTTTGCCATGCAGACCTTTATCAATAAAATCGGTATGGCTGTAGGCGCATTTATCGGCGTACTCGGTTACTATATCGCAGGCGTAACTCCCAATAACCCCGGAGCGCTCGACGCAACCGGCAAAGACGTAATGTGGACTATGCTTATGCTTATCGCCGCAGTAAGCTTTATCGCTGCAGCAATCCCCATGTTCTTCTATAAATTCAACGAAAAAGAACAACAGGCCGCTGCAGCCGAAATAGCTCGCCGCAAAGAAGCCGCCGTTATCGTCGAGGAAGAAGTCATAGAAATCGACACCGTCGAAAATACCGACGAAAAATCCGAGTAATTTATGACGATAACTCTTCCAAAGAAATTCTTATACGTCGGAGGCGACTACAAAGTCGCCTCCGAAAACGAAACGCTTATACTCTCCCCCGTTAAAAAGGGGGTTTTGTTGTATAACGGCAAAGGTAATTTATCGGGACAAGTTTTTATCGATAAAAAAGGCGCAACAGTCGCCGTTCCCGACGGATGTGCGTATAGGATAGAATTATCCGACAATTCCGCTAAAATAGCCGTCTCTTCGGACAGCCAAAGAACCGCCTTTTCCCGATACGAAATTTTCGGAAAAGTCGCCTCCTACGCTTACACGTTGTACGAATATCTCAAAAATTCCCTTCGTCCCGTAGTTGCGGCGGAAGTTACCCCCGCTCCTTTCGACGACAAATATTACAAGGTTTACCTCAACGAAGAACGCAACGTTTACCGTAATATACTAATCGTTGCGGCACTCGCTTTGCTTACAGAAAAATAACTTTTACGGAAAATTCCCGTCAAAGCAAAAGCCCTCTCTTAAACGGAGAGGGCTTTCAACATAAGGGAATTTTCTTTTAACCTTGCGGTACTATGATCTCCATATCGGAATCGGGGTAGGAACAACAAGGATGGATATATCCGAATTTTTTATCGGCAAGACGACGCTTATCGTCGCCCGCAATACTGAACTCGCCTTTCAGAAGTTTACTGTGACAGAAGCCGCAGCCGCCCGCTCTGCATTTTGCGGGAACTTTCAAGCCCGCCCTTTCCATAGCGGTGAGTAAAGTTTCTTCGGAGTTAGCTTTAATTACGGCACATTCGTCCTTGATATGCACTTTAATTTCGTACTCGGCGTGTTTGACGTCTCTTAAATTGCAGCAGTTGGCTTCGGTGCGGACGTACTTTCCGCTTATTCCGAGTTTAGCCAGTTCTTTCTTGGCAAATTCGTACATTACAGACGGTCCGCACATCATTACGCTGAACTCTTTTCCGGCATATTTTTCGATAATTTCTGCGGTAATGAAGCCGTGTTCGTAGCCTTCTTTCTTTTCTTCGCTCAAAACGTAAACTACCTTTACCTTATCGCCGCAAAGTGCTTCGAGAGCGGATTTGAAAATAATATCTTTTTCCGTTCTGGCTCCGTAGATTACGGTAAGGTTAAAATCTTCGCTACCCTCTTTCAGAGCCTGCGCCATACTGTAGAAAGGAGTTATACCGCTGCCTCCGGCTATACCGACTACGTTTTTACGGTCTCTTACCGAGTCGAAGCAGAAGTCGCCCGACGGATCGCCTATCGTGAAAGCATCCCCTTCCTTGGCGTTATCGAACAGCCAGTCGGAGAAAAATCCCGCTTTTTTGACGGTGACGGAAAGTTTGTTTTCTTTCAATGCCTGATAGGGCGAGGAAGAAACGGCGTACGGACGGCTGACCAGTCCGCCGTCGGCTTCGCACCTTACCGTAACGTACTGCCCTGCACGGAAAAACATCGGTTTTGAAAGTTCGAAAGTATACGTTTTGGTGTCTTCCGTCTCAAGAGTGATTTGCTTAAGAACGGCGTTTTGGTTCCCCGGATGAAGAATTTTGGCAACCTCGTTTACTCTATACGTTTTCGGCAAAGGCGTGGAAGGCGCGCTCGCGAGTTTTTCTCTGCGCACCTTAGTCATATTTTTGAAACGCAACAGATCCATAAATCCGAAGATTTGTTTTTTGAATTTGAATTCCATATTAACCCTCCCTTTTTATATCGCCGACGGTCTGTCTTCCGGTGATGTCCCCGGAAAAATATGCGCTGGAGTAACCGGACAATCTCATAGAATATCCGCCCGCAAAACGCAAGCCTTTGGTCTTATGGTCTTCCGCCATCATTAAAAGTCTCGGCGTAAGTCCGTCCCAGTACTGCGACTCGTAGCCGTAAATGTCTCCCTGCGGATGTCCGCAATAACGGGCGTAAGTCATAGGCGTTGCGACGGAAATTTCTTCTATACTGTCGCGGATTTTGCTTCCGGTATCTTTTTCGAATCGGGCTATCATTTTTTCGGCAACCATATCTTTGACTTTGAAATAGTCTTCGGGTTTTACGTTAGCCCAGTCGTCATCCATATAAAGCGTGGTGAAATACATCATGCAGGTGCCTTCGGGCGAGCACTCGGGATATGCTCTGTTAAGGCATACCGTCGCCTGCGCTTCGTTGGTGGCGATTTTTTTCATAATGTCGTACTGTTTTGCGGTGTCCATCGTGTCGTAGAGGAAATAGTTATGGTTTTCTATTCCCAGTTCGTCGGCGGATTTATTGAGTCCGAGGAACATCGTAAACCCTCTGCCCGCAAATTTTCTGGCGTTGGTCTCTTTGATTATTTCTTCGGAAACGTTATCCATCATCTTGCCGTAAACTACGTGGGGAGCGCAGTTTGCGATAACGTGGCGGGTCTCTATCGTCCTGCCGTCGTCGAGCACCACTCCGCTGACCGCTCCGTCCTTATCGGTAAGGATCTTGACGGCTTCGGTATTGAACCATACTTCTCCGCCCAGTTCTCTTATTCTTTCAGTCAACGCAAGAGATATTTCGTGCGAACGCATCTTCGGCATAGCCGCTCCTCTGGTAATGTAGCGGATAACCATTGACGCATAGTGAATAAAGCTCAAGTCGTCGCAATGCGCCCCGAGATAACACCAGTAAGCGTTCAGAATATCCTTGGCTTTCTTGGGCATTTTAATTGCGTCCAGAACTTCGTTGACGGAATAGGATCCGCAGCGAACGTAGTTTCCGTAATTGGCTACCATATATTTGGAGTCCACTTTACCGTTCTGAGCATTGGTGTAAGCCTGAGCCGAACGTATTTCTTCGGCGAGTGCAAAGAATTTTTCCATAGACGGTCTGCTTCCGGGAACGTAAGACTCCATTTTGTCGATAAACGCCTGTACTCCGAAAGGCATCGTAGCGTCGATATTCTCTTCCCGAGAAATCACCCTGTATGCTTCGGGAATCTGCAACCATTCGATTTTGTCGGTAACTCCGAGTTCGTTGAACAACGTCCTTACGTCGCCGCAGTTGTCAGCCGTTCCGAAATCGTTGAGTTCGTGCAACGACGCCTCGAACTCGAACCTTCCCCTGCGAAAACTGGTGGCAAAACCGCCGGGCAGATTGTGTTTTTCCACCACGAGCGTTTTGGCTCCGCCCTGCAACAGTCTTATTGCGGCAACCAGTCCGCCGTTCCCGGCGCCTATCACTACCGCATCATACTTTTTCATATCTACCTCCTGTCAATTTATATATTAGGGTCGCAACCCTTATCGGTCCTTACCGTCGACACGTTTACCGAGTCGTAACACCAGTCCTCTGTAAACGTCTCCGAGCATATCTTCTATCTGCTTTGCGGTAAAACTCGCCGTGCCGCAGACTATCATCGTGGCTATCCCGTGCGAAAAAAGCCACATCTCTTCGAAAACTCTCTCAGCTTCCGCTTCTTCGAAGGTTTCGTTCCGCGCGATAATTTCCATTATAAACGGTTTACTTGCGTCGGAGGTCAGAAGATTTTCCTTATCGCTCCTTTCGCTCATATAAAGCAATTTGAAAAGTTCGGGTTCCTTTGCGGCAAAATTTATATAATTGACGCCCACCGCTTTGTAAGGATTGTTGCCGTCGGTTTCTTTCCGTAACGCCTCCCCGAAAAGTTTACTCGCTTCGGCAAAAACCGCTTCCTTGACCTCGCCCATATTTTCGTATAACCAGAACACCGGCTGCGTGGAGCAACCCAGCTCTTTTGCAAGCGCCTTGGCGGTAAGCGCCTCGATACCGCTTTCCTGCACGATCTGCAACGCTTTGCGCAATACGTCTTCTTTTTTTATTCTGGCTTTAGGGGGCATAGGTTATTCCGTAAACTCCGCTTCGTTATATAACATTGATTATATAATATACGTTATATATCCTTTTGTCAATACCCTTTTGCAAAATATTTCCCGAAAAAACAAAAAACCCGACTTCAAAGTCGGGCATTTTACTTTCCGAAAAAACTTATTTCGTCTTTTTTTCTCTGGGTTTCCTGGGCTTGGGATAATTGAAATTTTCCTTTTTTGCGTCGATAAGCACGTTATAATACATTGCGGCGTCCTCTTTGGCTTTTTCCAGGTCCATATCCACGCAGAAACCGCATTCCTTCGGGGTAGCTCCGGGGATCTCTCCTTCGAATTCCGCCGCATAGTCGAAGGTCCTTTCCACCAAAGGATAAATGGTGTCGGTATCCACGTCGCCGTTTACGATAAGATAAAATCCCGTCCGACAGCCCATCGGTCCGAAATAAATGATTTTGTCTTTCCACAGCTCGTCGTTGCGTAAAAACGTGGCGCAGATATGTTCCAAAGCGTGCACGCTGCCCGTTTCCATAACTTCTTCGTGATAGGGCCGTTTCATTCTGATGTCGAACGTCGTGACCGTTTCGTATCCGAGTACGTCCTTCCTCGCCACATACAATCCGCATTTCAACCGTGTATGGTCCACTTGAAAGCTGGGTATCGTTTCCATTTTTCCACCTCTTAGTATAATATGCTTCTTTTACCGAACGAATATAATTATATGGCTTTTTTTTCTTAATCGCAAGTATTTTTTCCCTGCCGATTGACATACCTTGTCGCATTAAGTTATAATTTTTATCGAATCGGAGCGTAAAATGGACTATAAAAAGGAATTGAAAATCTTTAATCTCAACAAAATAGCGTTGCTTTCCATATTGCTTTTCGCCCTGTGCTTCGTGGCGGGCGCTCTTGTCAATCTCCTCGCCTTCCGACGTCCCTTGCTCCTTACCGACAAAGTCTACTGGGATATAATCATAACCTTCGTCCTCATGACGGGCGGCGTCGTCGTCCACGAAGGCATACACGCCTTGGGGGCGATGATTTTCGGAAAATGTAAAAAAGAAAATATAAGTTTCGGGTTTATTCCCCGTCAACTGATGTTCTATTGCCACGCCGAAGCTCCGATGAAGGCTTCCGCTTATAAAACAATGTTGCTTTTACCCGTGATAATTACGGGCTTTATCCCGTTTATACTTTCGGTCTGTCTCGGCAATATTTTTCTCGTGGTAGCGTTCGCCATGCTTATAAGCGGCGGAGCCGGAGACCTCATAATGGCGGCGAGTCTTAGGAAAATTCCTGCTTCCGCTCTGCTCCTCGACCACCCTAAAGCCCCTGCCTATTATCTCTTGTATAAAAGCGACGCTCTGCCCGAAAACTTCAACGAAGTCACCCCCGAACAGGAAGAAGCGCTCCTGAAATCGATGCAGGAAAAACCCCTCTCCGACAGTTCCCGTGGCCGTAACAACCTTTTGAAGATCCTTGCGGTGTTCGTTTTTCTGGTTTTCGTGGTGACGGCGGTTTTTCTAATCGCCCTTCTGATGAAGCTGTTCTGAACCATTACGTCTAAAACGCCGAAAACCTGCCAATGCAAAACCGTCTTCGGGCGGGCTTTTTTATTATTATCCTTATTGAAAAAGCAAAGGACGTTGTGATAAAATAAGAAAAAACGCTTTTCGGAGGAATTATGCCCGAACTTTTCAAAAATCTTATCCCGAAACTCGCCCCCGAAGCCGAGGAAAAGAACTTCGTAAAGGGCGAAGGGTGCCGCATAACCGTCCTAACCGACCGCCTTTTCAGGGTGGAGATAAGGAAGAACAACGCTTTCAACGACGAAGCCACGCAGACCGTCTGGTACCGCAATTTTCCCGTAAACGGTTTTACGGCGGAACAGTCGGGCGAAACCCTGCTCGTCACCACCGACCGCAGCGTGCTGGCTTTTTCCGTAAAAAGGAAAAAAGTGGTTGCGGTTTTAGCCGACGGCAAACCTCTATCGCTGAAAAAAAGCGATAATTTGAAAGGGACCTGCCGCACCCTCGATATGCGGATAGGCAAAGTAAAACTTTCTCAAGGCGTGATAAGCAAAAACGGTGCGGCGTTTCTAACGGACAAAGGGCTTATTCTGAAATCCGACGGAACGCTTTCCCCTTCCCCCGAAGGAAAGGACTTCTACGTTTTCGCCTACGGAAACGACTATAAGACCGCCCTTTACGACTTTTACCGTCTGACGGGCTTTCCGCCCATGCTGCCCCGTTTCGTCCTCGGCAACTGGTGGAGCCGATACAGGGCTTATACGCAGGAAGAATATCTCTCCCTTATGGACCGTTTCGCCGCAGAGAATATTCCTCTTACGGTAGCGACGGTGGATATGGACTGGCACTGGGTGGACGTCAACAAGCAATTCGGGTGCAATTATAAATACGAAGGTTTCGGCAGAGGTCCCGGTTGGACGGGTTACAGCTGGAATACCGACCTTTTTCCGAATTACAGGGAATTCTTGTCCGAACTGAAAAAACGTAACCTGAAAGTCACCCTCAATCTGCACCCTGCCACGGGCGTAAGATTTTACGAAGACAGCTACGAAAAAATGGCAAAAGCCAACGGCATAGACCCTGCAAGCAAACAGACCGTCCCCTTCGATCTTTCGAGTAAGAAATTTCTGAACAGCTATTTCGATATTCTGCACCACCCCTACGAGGACGAAGGAGTGGCTTTCTGGTGGATAGACTGGCAACAGGGTAAAAAAAGCACCGTCCCGGGACTGGATCCGCTGTGGGCTTTGAACCACTACCATTTTCTCGACAACGCCCGTCACGGAAGAGGAGTTATCCTCAGCCGCTACGCAGGCGCAGGCAGTCACAGGTACCCTCTCGGATTTTCGGGCGACAGCGTAACGTATTGGAAAAGCCTCGACTTCCAGCCCTATATGACGGCTACCGCCGCAAACATCGGTTACGGCTGGTGGAGCCACGATATAGGCGGTCACACTTTCGGCGTTTATAACGACGAACTCTATCTCCGCTGGTGTCAGTTCGGGGTGTTCAGTCCGATAAACCGCCTCCATTCCACTTCTCACGACTTACAGGGAAAGGAACCCTGGCGGCACAGCGAAACGGTACGACGCATCGTTTCCGACTACCTGCGCTTAAGACACCGTCTTATCCCTTATATTTATTCGGAAATGCGCTCCGAGTCCGCCTGCGGCGGCGCTCTCTGCCTACCGGTCTATTACGACTACCCCGAAAAAGAGGAAGCGTATAAAATAAAGAACGAGTATTTCTTCGGCTCGCAACTTCTGGTCTGTCCCGTGACCTCTCATCAAGATAAAAAGCTCAATATGTCGAAAGTGGATGTTTGGCTTCCCGAAGGACGTTGGACGGATATCTTTACCGGCAGAATTTATAAGGGCGGCAAAATACTGTCGGTATTCCGCGACGCGGAATATATCCCGGTGTTTGCAAAGGAGGGAGCGATACTTCCCTTGTCGGCGGACGAAGGGAACGCCTGCGGCAATCCCGAAAGAATCGAATTGCGGGTATATCGGGGCAACAACTCTTACACCCTTTACGAGGACGACGGCGAAACGGACAAGTATCTCGACGGCGAATACGCCGAAACCCTCTTTACCGTCGCTGAAGACGAATCCTCTTTGCGTTTTACCGTAGGGGCTTCTTCTTACGGCGAAGGCAACGAAAACTTCCGCCTGCCCGAAAACAGGGAATACACGGTGGTGTTCAAGGATATAAAAGGCGGCACCGCCACCGTAAACGGCGAAGCCGTCCCCTTCGACGGCTCGGTCACGGTAAAGGAAGGAAGCGAAATAGTAATCACCGACTACGTCGCTTGCGACAACGGCGACAAATGCGAAAACATCCGCCTGGTGCTTTGCCGCTATCAGGCGGGCAATCTGTCCAAGATGTTCCGCTACAGAGGACTGAAGGATCTCTCCGACCCCGCCCTCTTGCTCGCCGCCGTCAAGAAGCGCTTCCCGAAAAACGTCTACCTCGCCGCAAAGGAAGTTTCGGAATAGTTTTAATTTGACCGCAAAAGCAATCGAAACAAATCGTTTCGATTGCTTTTGCACAAGTTTTTCAATATTTAGGAATTTCGCTTCAGTAGTCCTTGCGACCTGTCAGAAAATCAAGGTCTTCGCCGAAATAGTCGGCTATTTTACATAAGTTCTCCAGTCCTATCTCTCGCTGGCAAAGTAAATACCTCGACAATGTCTGTTGCGGTATTTTTATTTTACGTGCGACGGAACTTACGCTCTCCTGCCCTATCAATTCTTTTAATCTTTCTGCAAATTTTTCCGAATACATAACATAGTTATGCTACACCAAACGGTGTTTTATTCTTGACATTACACCATTTGGTGTGATATATTGATTTTAACAATCTGTCGGAGGAACAAAAAATGGATGACGAGAAAAAAAATATTTTATCGGATTCGGAAGCTAATTCTGAAAAAAACGACGGTAATACCCCTTCCAAGCGAAATAATAACGGCGTGCCGTTTTATAAAAAATGGTGGTTTTGGGTAATAATCGCCGTCGTTGTTTTGGCTTTGATAGGAGGTATTGCGGGAGGAACTTCCTCCGATACTGATAAAAACGACTTATCTTCGGGACAAACGGACACAGGACTTGACGGCGGCACCGTCCCCGACAACGACTCTTCCGACAGCGGAAGCGGTACGGTCACGGAAAACAAAATCGGGTCTTCCGTTTCCAATAAAGCGGGCGTGACTTTTAAGGTCGAAAAAGTTATCGACTCCAAAACTGCGGGAAAAAGTTATTATACATACTCCACCGATGCCAATTTCGTAATCGTAACGATAGAAATAACAAACAACAGCGACAAGGAATACGAGGCTAATCCTTATAATTTTACCCTTAAACGGGATTCCGTGGAATACTCTCACCACACCTCCACCTATGCTTACGATAACGGAATGAGTGCTTTGAACGGGGTAAATCCCGGAATAACCAAAACCTTTATCGTGGTATTCGAAACGCCTACCTCTTCCGCCACCGACGAATACCGTATCGTTTGCGGAAGTGGCGGTTTTCTTGGACTAGATGCGGTTACGATATTGCTAAAATGACAGCCTCTTTATAATTAGCTTCATTAACCCTTATACAAAAATATTTTTCTGAAAATTCTTTATTAAAACAGGAAGAAAGTCTGCTTTCTTCCTGTTTTATTGCTATGTCGCATAAAGTTTTACTCCATTTTGCACTTATGTTGTGCTTTTATTTTTTTATCATCAGAACGTCGTCGGTGGAAATTTCCAGAAAATTGCAAAGTTTAGAAAGCGTAGCAAGCGAAGGCTGCGCCCGCCCCGAAAGATATTGCGACACGGTCGGCTTCGATACCCCTATCGCCTTGGCTATTTCCGTCTTGGTCTTTCCGCTCATTTCTATCTCCGAACGGAGATTTGCCGTGATTTGTTCGGATAATTCCATTTCTACCTCGTAAGAATTTTATAATAATATATTAAGTATTACCTAATATACACTTAATTCGGGCAACGCCGAAAAAAGGAGCAAGGAGAAAGAGGAGGGCTGTTTTTTTACCGTTTGGAATACTCGCAACCGCAGTAATTCTGACGGTAAAGGTTATATTTTTTACTGTTTTCTAAACTTCTCAAATAGCCGTTACGTTTTTTGAAATCGGACGGAAGGTAATTTACTCCGTATTTTGACGCAAGCAAAAATCCCGTTTCGTTGATTTTTGCGGCGTTTTTCAAGGGCGAAACGGTGAGCGTGGTGGCAAAATAATCTCCTTCCTTACACAATGCCGCCGCTTTTTCCATACGGATCCGGTAACAGTCGAAACACCTTTCCCCTCCCTCGGGGAGGCTTTCCCGTCCCTTGGCAATCGCGGCAAAATCTTCCTTGCAATGCCCGAAGTCGACGATTTTAACCGTTTCCCCGAACCGCTCGGACAAAAATCTTTTCTGTTCCGCAAGCCGATAAGCGTACTCTTCGTCGGTATCTATGTTCGGGTTGTAATAAACCACCGTGACGAAGAAATACCCGACGAGTACCTCTATGCACCCCGACGAACACGGAGCGCAGCAACTGTGCAGAAAAAGAGAGGGCTTTCCTTGCAAATTTTTGAGTATATTCTGCATTTCCGCATCGTAATTTATCTTATTCATGGCACTCCGACAAAAAAACTTCCTCTTCCCCTTTCACCGCAAAAGCGTATCCGGGGAAAAGCTCGTATGTCCTCACTCCCTCCGTTCCTTTTTTCATCGCCGCAAAAAAACTCCCTCCGTCGGCTTTATAGCGGGCTTCGGCGGCGCAGAAAAGGCGGTAAAACTCCTTTTCGTCCTCGGTTTGCTTGGAAAAAAAACGGGCGGAAACGGCGGCAAAGTCTATTTTTTTACGTTCTTGTATATCTATCCCGACGGGTCGTTCGCTCAAAGCGCAAGCCGTTATCTCTCCGCTGTGCGTCACCGAAACAAAAAGTATCCTTTTCCCTTCACCGTCGGCAAGAAAGGGTTGTCCGTCCCTTCTTTTTACCTCGACGAAAAGAGGCTTTTGCCCTTTTATCGCACAAAAGGAAGCGTACGCCTTTAAGATAAAAGCCTCGCTTCCCGTTTTGCGAAAGGTAAAGCAAATCAACATTCTATCTGCCGTAAATACGGATTATTTTCCGCAGAAAATCCCTGTCCACGTTGTTCATTGCGGTATAATTGGTGCGGTAACGCCAGCATCCTTCGGCAACTCCGGGCGTATTCATACGGGTGTCGCTGCCGTATCCGCAAAGGTCCTGCATCGGGATTATCGCAAGGTCGGCACAGCTCGCTATCACGCTCCTCATAAACGCCTTGGTCGCCCGGCAATAACCTCCGCCGCTCGCCCAGCCGTAATTAGCGTCGCAATCGACGTAATCCAACGCCGACTGACGGGTGGCGTTGTCCAGGCTCAAAAGCCAGCCTAAGGTGGTATCGTTGTCGTGCGTTCCGGTGTAAGCCACGCAGTTTTTGACATAGTTGTGCGGCAGGTGCGGATTGTTGACGTCGCCGTCGAACCCGAATTGCATAACTTTCATACCCGGATACCCGCATTTTGTCAAGAATTCCGCCACCTTTTCGTCGATAAGTCCCAAGTCTTCGGCTACTATTTCGTGTTCGGGCAGAACCTTTTTCAGTTCTTTGAAAATAGCGTCGTGAGGCCCTTTGTACCACTTGCCTTCTTTGGCGGTCTCCGCTTCGGCGGGCACTCCCCAGAATTCGTAAAGTCCTCGGAAATGGTCTATCCTCAGTATGTCGTATAAACTTAAAGCGTGTTTAAGTCTTTCCACCCACCAGGAATAACCGTCTTTCGCCATTTTCTTATAGTCGTAGAGCGGATTCCCCCACAGCTGACCGTCTTTTGCGAAATAATCGGGCGGAACTCCCGCCACCAGCTGCGGTTTGTGATCCTTGCCCATAAGAAACAGCTCCGAATGCGCCCATACGTCCACGCTGTCGAAACTGACGTAGATAGGCAGATCGCCGAATATCTCTATGCCGTAGCCCGCTGCGCAGTCGTGTATCTTTTTCCATTGACGAAAGAACATAAACTGTTCGAAAAAGTAAAATCCCGCTTCCTCGGCGTTTTCCGAAAGAATTTCCTGCTTCAATTCCGCCGAATAGGCTTTGTATTTCTCCGGCCACTCCGCCCAGGAACCGTCCCCGAACTTTTCCTTAAGCACCATAAATGCGGCATAATCGCTTATCCAGTAGTCCTGCTCGGCTTTGAATTCTTCCATTTCGGCTTTCTTTGTCTCGTCGAGGCGGGCGTAGGCTTTCCGCAGCATTTCTTTTTTGGCTTTGCGGACGAAAGCGTAGTCGGTAAGATAAATGTCCCCGGGGTATCTTGCGGCGGCTATTTCCTCCTCGGTAAGCAGCCCTTCCATTCTCTCGGGGTCGATATAGACGTAGTTCCCGGCAAAACTGGATATTCCGCTGTACGGAGAATCCCCCACACCCGTTGCCGTTATCGGCAAAGTCTGCCAGACCTTGAACCCCATTCCGCCGATCTCTTCCAGAAACCTCTCGGCGTCCGCAGAAAATCCCCCTATCCCGTAACGCCCGGGTAAAGAGGATACGTTAAGTAAAACTCCCGCTCTTCTTTTCATTTTTTTATCCGCCTTTATCAGTATTTTTTTCTCTTGAACCTCGGATTCAAAAGAATTTCTCCCATGACGATATATTCTGCAAGAGGACTTCTTTCACTTTCCGCTTCTTCTTCGGTATGAATTTCCGATTGCTTTATCCTGTCGGAAACCTTGACTTTAATTTCCTTTTTCGCAGGCGGAGGAGAGGTCGCCTTCCCCTCCGTTCCCGTTCCGAATCCGAATAAATTATCCATTATTTCTTACCTTTGTCGCCTTTGTCGGCAGGCAGTCCGTTTGCGCTTACGGCATTACGCATATTGGTGTCGGCTTGAATGTTCTGCATATTGTAATAGTCCATTACGCCCAGTTTTCCGCTCCGCAACGCTTCCGCCATGGCCTTCGGTACCTCGGCTTCCGCTTCGATGACCACCGCTCTCATTTCCTGAGTTCTGGCTTTCATTTCCTGCTCGGTAGCTACCGCCATAGCCCTTCTTTCCTCGGCTTTGGCTTGCGCTATACGCTTGTCGGCTTCGGCCTGATCCATCTGCAACTGCGCTCCGATGTTCCTGCCCACGTCCACGTCGGCTATGTCGATACTGAGTATCTCGAACGCCGTTCCGCTGTCCAGCCCCTTCTGCAACACCGTCTTGGAAATGCGGTCGGGATTTTCCAGCACGTCCTTGTGCGTGATCGCACTGCCCACGGTGGTGACTATGCCTTCGCCTACCCTGGCTATTATGGTCTCTTCGCCCGCTCCGCCGATAAGTCTGGAAATGTTCGCTCTCACCGTGACCCTCGCCTTGCAACGGAGCTCTATCCCGTCCTTGGCTATCGCCGCAATGACGGGCGTTTCTATGACTTTCGGGTTGACGCTGACTTTGACCGCATTCAGCACGTCCCGTCCGGCAAGGTCTATTGCCATAGCCGTCTTGGTGGAAAGTTCGATGTTGGCGCTGTGCGCCGAAATAAGGGCGTTTACCACCTTTACCACGTCTCCTTTCGCCATATAATGCGTTTCCAGCTCGGTTATGTTGATGTTCAACCCGGCTTTCTTACCCGTGATATAGGCGTCCACTATCATTCCTATCTTTATCTTTCTGAGTCTCATTCCCACCAGTTTTCCTATGGAAATGTACGCTCCGCTCACCAACGCGCGAAACCACGTCGATACCGGCACGATGACAAAAAACGCCACTATCGCAAGGACGAGTATAACTATCCCCACTACCAGTCCGGCTACGTTGACCGCCAATAATCCGAACATATATCCCTCCGATTATTTAATTTATATCAAGCCGAAACCATTTCATTCCGGCTTACTTACTACGGAAATTTTCACTCCTTCCACGCTTTTAACGACGATTCCGCTGTTTTTCTCTATGAAAAAGTTTTCGGCGACCACGTCGTAAGTCACGTCGTCGATGACGGCTTTTCCCGCAGGACGAAGGTCGGTAAGCGTTACGCCCGTCTTGCCCACCAGTTCCTTGAAATTAGCGGTGCCGTCGCTGTAGTCGGGATCGACGGCGGTCTCTTCCTGGGTAAAGAGCGTACGTCTGAGCCATTTTTTCTTGTTGGCTATCAGGAAAAACGCAAATACCGCCCCCACTATCAGGAATTCGAACAGCAAAAGCTGAAATACCTGCATAAGGGCGTTGTCTTCGGGTTGACGGAAAACCGCCCTCAAAATCAGACTTAACCCCAACAAAATGAAACCGCTTATTCCGAAAAATCCGAACCCGGGTTGAAAAATTTCTATAAACAACAGTACCAGTCCCAGAATGAGACAAACTACGACGTACCATTGCATATTGGCAAAAAGTAAATTGTATTGATGAAAAAACTCCATATCCGCCTCCTTGCGGGAAACTCGATCGCCTGTTCAATCGATCGGAAAAACCGCTAATCCCGCCATTTTTCGGAACCGTCTCCCCAGTCCACTTCCGTCCTGTGTCCGGCTACCTCGTCGTCGGCTATTCTGCGTGCTATATAGGCTCTTTGAGCGTAAAGATTGTATTTTTTGCGGTCTTTTGCCACCAAAACGATAATTATGATCACCGTCAAAAGCAAAATACAACCGACTATTATGGGGATAACTATATCGTAATATACGATCAATACGCCGTCGGTATCCGCAGAATAATAAAATTTTCCGTCCCTGTATTCGAAATCGCTCAGGGTATGTTTTTCCCCTTTTTCATCCACTATGCAAGCTCTTAAAAGAATGGGGAAAGGTTTCTTTATACCTTCTACCACGGCGAAATACTCACCGGTTTCTTTCCCGCCCAAATCGATTTTCATATAATCGTTCACTATTTTGGTAATGCCGGATATGGCGTCAAGGGCGTCCTCGCAGCCGTCCTCGCTCACGGTAAGAACGCTCCCTGCCGGGAAAGATCCGCTGAGAGAAGCTCCCTTCGTCGACAAGGAGGTGTGATTTACGCTGATTTTTCCTTCTTTATAGGAAATCTCGTAATCGTTGTCCGTCGCCCCGTCGGGTAAGACGTAGTATACGCCGGCTTTCTGCGGCACTATCGCCATCGAAGGCTTGACGTCCAGAACGGTTTCGTCGTCTTCGCCGAGAAATCCCGTGTATGTAAAGGTGGGAAGCGGCGTTTCTCCTTCTTTATAGACCAGATCGTCGAGTTTTATAGTCAAAGGAGCCTTGGCGACGGTGAAACTTTTCTCTCCGTCGTTATAAAAAGCGTAGTTTGCGTTCAGAGAATGAACGTAGGCGACGTACTGTCCGGCGTCCTTCACGAAACGGTTAAAGGTTATGGCGGTTTCTATTTCGGGAGGATTTTCGGCGATTATTTCGCAGGAAATCTGCTTTTCGTACCCGTCGTAAACGAAACCGCCTTCGCATACCAGACGGAAATCCAATATTTTAGGTTCTATCGTGTAAGTTGCCGCACGGAACACCACGTTGTAATCGGGGTTGTCGTAAGTTCCGCTAACGGCGTATCTACCTGCGTCCGAACCGCTTTCCCTGCTGAGACGTATCTTCAGATCCGCCAAAGTATCCCCTTCGGCGAGGACGGAACCGCTCTCCGCTTCGTAAGACGGCACGACTTCGGGCTGTCCGTATTCGATAAATACCGATTGTATCCTGATGACGACAGTTCTTCGCTCCACGGTAACGACGGCGATCCTGGACTTTAACGTCTGACCGTCGGGAAATATCGCCGTGCAATAATATTCCGCTCCGCTGTCGGCTACCCTCAATCCGCTCAGAACCAACTCTTGCCCGCTTCCGATCAAGGTGTTGTCGTAATTATCGTACCAGCGGTATTCCGCCGCTTCGGAAACCTCCGCCGACAAAACGGCTTCTTCGCCGTAAGTTATCGTAACGTCGGCAGGTTGAACGGAAAAGGTCCTTTCCGCCGCAAAAACGACTTCGTCGGAAACGGCAGCCGTCCACAAAAACGCCGCCGCAACGAGAAAGATCATCGGCAATATTATCAAAAAAGAAACTTTCCTTATATTCATTCCCTCTCCTTTTCCCGTTTCAGAACGGGGAAGGACCTCTTTTTAAGCCCATCTGCTGTGTTTCCTGCGGCTACGCCCCTTTTCTCTGCGTCCGCCGGAAAAACCGCTTATCACTATACCTATGAAAATCAATACCAACGCCGCCAGCACGGCTATGAGTATGTAGTCCGACAGGGAATTGGCTTTCACGGGAAAACTCTTGACGAAAACGATCCCTTTCAAAGAAGCGGTGCTTATCAGGAAATATCCGTTTTCGAAGACGTAATCCAGTTGTTTTATCTCTCCGCCGTCGTATTGAAGCACTCTCACTCCGGATGAGGAATCCAGTCCGTAAAGTTTTATCTTTACCGAGTACCCCTTCCCCTCTTCGGTTTCCACGCTTTGGCTGAGGTTGACGTCGTAAGAGCCGATTATGGATTCCTTATACCCGTTGCTCTCCGTCAGAGCGCTGCCCACGGTTTCGTCGATGCCGTTTACCGTCGATGCGGTCAAGGATATTTCCGTAGATGGATCGTAACCGCCGACGTCGCCGTAAAGACAGACGTAATTGTTGAGGTTGCTGCTTTCCAGTTGCACGGTGCGGATGGTCAGATACGCCCTTAACACCAGATCCTCGTAATTATCCTTGCTCACCGTAACCTCGTAAAGATATTTGCCTGCGTCGGTCACTTCGTCGATATTGTATTTAACGGTAACGTCCGTCCAGAGCGTTTCGTCGTATTCCACTTTGAGAGAATGGGCTTTCCCGTCGTAAAGCGTTTCGCTCCCGTCCAGGATAAATCCGTTCAGCGTCGCCGGCGTCACGAAATAAAATCCGTCCTGCGCAAGAACGGTGAAATTGGGTCGATCGCCCCCGTCGTAAACCACGGACACGGTATAGCTCCCCACTCCGCTGCTTTCGCTCACGCCTTTAGGGCTGAACTCGCTGTGGGAAAGAACGTACTCCTTTTCCTCTTCGGTACACCTGCCTCCCACTACCGGAACGGCGACATATTCTTTCGATTCCAGATACTTACGGGAAAAAGCCTCCACGCTCACGGTCACTACGGATTTTTCGATACGGAAAGGAAAGACTTTTCCGCCTACGGACATTTCGTAGTCACCTGCGTCGAAAGGAACGGTCTCCGTGCCGTCCTTAAGGAAAACCGCCCCCTCGTATTCGTAAGGGGAAGCTTTGTAGGGGACTATCTGTCCGTCGGTCAAAACCGCCGCCGCCGAAACGGTTTCCACGGGGACGGTCAAAGAAAAAGCAAGATACGTCTCGTCCTCCGCCCTGACGATGGTAACGCTTTCGGGCAGGAACCCGTCGAGTTCGGTAAGGAAAGGTCGGGCGGAAGCAACTTCCTCTTCGCCCGAGGTAAACAAGTAATCGAATTCCTCTTCGCAAAATGCCGTTTCACGGAAATAAACGGCGACCGCCTTCCCGTCGGAAAGACAGCTGACGTCTCCTTCGGTCAAAGTAAATTCCTGTTTCGCGAGCTCGCCTTCCTCTTCGGCAAACGCCGCCACGGGGGAAAGCCCGAACAGAACCGCCCCTATCGCCCCGAACAGGAACAAGGCAAAAACCGCTAAGAGAAACTCTCGAATCTTGATGATATTTTTAAGCGACATATTTCTCCCGTATTTACTCTAAAAATAATTATATCAAATATAAATAATTATTTCAATAACAAATTTTCCCTCGTTGCGCAGTCTTACGAATAAAAACCCCCGCCTTGCGGCAGGGGTCGTCCGTTTTTTAGCCTTGTCACATCACATTCAATGCGGTCAAAGTGTAGATTATATCGTTTTCTATCATTTTGACGGGAATTTTTTTGCTGGGGCTTATGGAAAGTCCGCTCACGTTGTACTCCGCCGAATCGGGGGTATAGAAAGCGTAAATGGGTTTACCCTGCGGACTGTCCGCCAGTCCTATGGCTATGGCGTAGCAACTGACTTCCTTGCTTCCGTCGGGATAAGGCACGGTCAACGTGGTCCTCCCGTAAACGGCGGTAGTCAAAGTAGCCACCCTTTTTTCTTTAATGTCGGCGATCTTTATAGACGCCGGCGTGCTTTCCATGGGATAGCAACGCACGAAATTATATAAAAACTCTCCGGGAAGATAGGACGAAGATCCGACTTTAAGCCGCTGTTCGGCTCCGCCGTTTTCGGAATAATAAAAATATTTCCCCGAGTAGTAGCCCTTTACCGTCTCCTTGCTGCCGTCGGCGAGAGTTTTTTCCGAGGAATACGCCACTGCGGTAAATTTTTTCATAAGCACGATAACCTTTTCGGTAACTCCGTCGAAAGTCAACGTAATGTCCGTCCTGCCGTCGGCGGAAGAATATTCCGTCCCTCCCACGGTCTTGTCGGAAGGATTGCGGACGGTGACCACGGTCATTTCTCCCCTTTCGGCGCCGCTTGCGTCGGTGACGGAATAAGTGAGCGTCTCTTCGTCCGCCCAGGCCGCATAAGGCGTCTCCGTCCCACTGCAAGCCGTCAAAACTCCCGCTCCGAGCATAACGCACATCAACAAAACGATAATTTTTTTCATCGAGACCTCTTTATTTATATAAGTAAAAATATTATATCTTAATCAATTCCGCTTGTCAATTATCTCCGTCGGTTTGCGTTCTTTCCTCTTTTTCCGAAGGGGAAGGGTGCGAAGAAGCGCCTTTCTTGTCGTGCTTACGGAAAAATCTTATCATGGCGTCGATGACCTCTTCCGACTCCTTCCATTCCGGATAAAGCACGTTATAGACGTGCGTAAGCTTTCCCGAAACTCCCTTTTCGCCGTAAAAAAGTTCGGTTTCCGTTTTTTCCGAGAGAAGTTTTGCAAACTTTTTCACGTCGTAACGTAAAAAATCCTTGTCCGATGTGCTTAAAAACACCGGAGGAAGATTTTCCAACGGATGGTTTTGCAGGGAAAGATATTCGGCAAAAGGACTCTTCTTCCCCTCTTTACCCAGAAAAAGTCCGAACATATAATTTATTATCGGCAATTTTCTTTTGCGGAAAAATTCCAGATCGCTCACGCCGCAGGTAAGCGCAATGGCGGAAAAATCGAGTTCGGAGGAGAATACGGGATTTTTTTCGTCCTGCGGAAGAGTCGGATGTAAAGAACGGTTCTTGAGAAGGGCGGCAAGACACACGAGATGCGCCCCTGCGCTGTCTCCGGTAAGAAAAACTCTTTCCTTGTCGCCGCCGTAATCGGCGATGTTGTCCGCTACCCAGGCAAACACGTCGTAAATGTCTTTCAGCGTTTCGGGGAATCCCCCTCCGCAGCCCTCCTTTATCAGACGGTAGTTTGCGTTGACGGTAACGAAACCTTTTTTTGCGACGGTCTTACAGTATCTTTCGTTGAGACTCTTGTCCCCGTAGACCCACGCCCCTCCGTGAAAATCCACGACAACCGGCAAAACCTCTTCCGTCGGCGGACGGTAAACGTCCAGAGCGCGGGCAAGATCTTTCTCTTCGGTATAGAAAATATCCTTGTGTTCCTCGGCGCCTTCTATCGGCTTCTGCCTTGCGCTTCTGCGGGCGTCCAGCCTGCCCGTGATACGACAGAAAAACTCTATCAACGCTTTGTTCATCTTTTCCTCCTCGCATTGTTATCCCTATACAGGGTGCCCGTATTCGGACATCAGGATACCTTTATCGCACTTTACAAGAGCTTCACTTAAAAAAATCGCCGTCCCTGAGGACGGCGGTTCCGTACGGTTGATTTCTTACTCTCCCTTGAAAGGAAGCAGAGCCATTATCCTGGCGCGTTTCACTGCCTGGGCGAGAAGTCTCTGGTGCTTCACGCATACGCCCGAGGTGCGACGGGGAATGATTTTGCCGTTTTCCGCTACGAAACGGGGACGACGTTCTCCGTTGCGGTCGAAACTTTTATCGTTGTTCTTTTCGATGTCTTTCACTAAAGCGATATAATCGATGTCGTCGATTTTACCTGCGCAGAAAGGACAAACCTTTCTTTTGGGGGCACGTCTGTAACCCGCACTTTTATTGTCTTTGATCATAATACCTCCGTACGGCTAATAGCCGCCTCTGAATTTCGTTTTGGTGCCGTCAGAACGGTAAATCCTCGTCCTCTATCGGCTTGAGCTCGACGTTTTTGGTCGATTTGGAAACGGAAACTTCGGGGAGTTCGTTGACTTCCTCGGTTTCGTTACGGGAGCTTAAGAACTGTACCTCGTCGGCGACTATTTCGGTGGAATACCTCTTTACGCCGTCGCTGGTCTCGTAATTCTTATTCTGAATGGAACCGCAGATACCGACTTTACTGCCCTTGCGGAGATATTTTCCGCAGTTTTCGGCAAGACCTCTCCAGCAGACTATGGTGAAGAAATCGGTGTCCTTGCCGCCGCCGGCGCTGTTGTAGCGACGGGTCACCGCCACCGAGAACTTGCAGTTTACCACGTCGTTGGTGGTGGTGGTTACTTCGGGGTCCTTGGTAAGATTCCCTATAAGAAATACTCTGTTCATATTGCCTCCCTCTTTTTGTGCTTTACGTTAGATCCTGGTTATCATCTGACGAACGATGGCGTCGTTGATTCTCATCTGACGGTCTATTTCGGCGGGCGCCGCGGCATCGGACGTGAATTTCATAAGCACATAGTAGCCTTCTTTCTTATAGTTGATAGGATAAGCGTACTTGCGGGTACCCCACTTATCAACGGCGTCTACCGTGCCGCCCAATGTCTCGACGAGAGCGGAGAACTTGTCTACGAGAGTCTGTTTCTCCTCGTCGCCGATACCGTTATCGATGATGTACAATAACTGGTATTTGTTCATTCTTCTTACCTCCTTATGGTCTAAAATGGCTGCTCCGCAAAGGAGCAGCAAGGACGAATTGTAAATTAAATTTACGAATTTCGATATTATTATACAGGAAAGAAAATATTTTGTAAAGTATTTTTTTAACGGAATATATAATTATTATATTTTTTTGAAAAACGATAATATTTCCTCGATATATTTCCGTAAAAGGACGTTATCTCCGACGGAACGTCAATACACCACCAGGTTCAGTTTCTGTTTCAATATTTTGAGTTCTTTTTTGCCCGAAAGCACTATTTTTTCTCCGTCAACGGTAAAATCGGTCTCCCGTTCCAGCTCCAGCGTGGCTTTCCCGAAATCGTCGAAATAAATGCTCCTGCCGTTTATCGGTTTCCTTAGTCCCAAAAAAAACGCCCTGAAAAACGGGAAAAATATGGCTATTTTGCCCAAAATACCGTTAAATCTGGGGCTTTTTATGAGCAAAAGCTGTCCTTTCCCGTCGTTATGGACGAAACGCTTGTTGAATCGGAACCCGAAACACCTTGCGCTTTTGATCGCCATAATGAGAGTGTATTCGCCCTCCCTGGTTTCGCCGTCGATGGTTATTTTGGCTTTGATGCGGTGTATCTTGTACGTCTTGAGCACCATCGCCAGATACGCCAGAAGCTTGAATTTTTTCTTATGCCCGATCTTGGTGCGATATCCTATTTCGGTAAAGGTACCGCCCGCAAGAACGTAGGCGAACATGGTGTCGCCTATCTGCCCCATATCCACCCGACGTATCCTCCTGTCGGTATCCGAAAGCTCCTTGGCAAGCCGCAGACTCTTCGCCGTATCGTTCAGAGTGCCGCACGGGACGTAAACCAGTTCCAGCCCCGTCCCCTGTATTGCGTTCACGGCAGAGTTGAGGGTACCGTCGCCGCCGCAGACCGCCAGGGCGTCGTAACCGACTATCTCGTCTTTCATTTTGACGTCGTTGTCGGGATCGATGTATATCTTATCCACCTCTTCGTATTTATCCCGAAGAAGCTGCTCCACTTCCGACAGATCCGCCACCTTGTCGGCGTTGCCGCTGAGCTTGTTGACAATAAGTTTGCACTTGGACAAAAGGTATTCCCCCCCCGATATATGAAGTCTGACCTGACTTTTATATTATATTCAAGAGCGGAAAAACTGTCAACAATCGTATCCCGTCACCTCTTCTCCCAACGAAAACGCCTCGCTTTCGGTAAGATAACCCACCGCTCCGCTGTAAACGGCAAAAGCCAGTTTCTTGCGATATTCGGCGTCGTTAAGCAGTTTCTCGTCCTCGGAGTTGGAAAGAAATCCGCATTCCACGATGACCGACGGACACAGCGAGCACTTCAATATGAAATAATCCCCCTTCAGCGCGGCATAGGTCTTGCCCACGTTTTGGGAATTGAGCGTATTTAGTCCCGACTGTATGAAATCGGCAAGCCTTTTCCCGTTTTCGTTGAAACCGTCGTAAAACACCTGCGCCCCCCTCCTGTCCTCGCCGGGGAATTTATTGGCGTGGACGCTTATCACCAGATCGGGCGCGCTGTCCTGTATTATCTTCTTCCGCGCCGCCATATCCGCCCTTTTGAAATTGTCGTCGGCGTCGCCGTAAAGTCCGTTCTCGTCCGTCCTCGTCATCACCACGCCGAACCCGGCGCTCTCAAACAGCTCCTTAAGCACAAAACTCATTTCCAAATTGAATTCGCTCTCCTTAGTGCCCTCTTTCCCCGTCACGCCGTAATCTATCCCCCCGTGTCCCGGGTCGACGACTATCAACGGCCTCGCCGCAGGCTTGCCCGAAGCGGCGGCGGCTATTCCTATCCCGCCCCCGACGCACACGGCGCATACCGCTATACATAAAATTATCGCAATAAGCGTTTTTTTCTTGCAAACGAAAAATCGCATTTTTCCGCATTTATGCTCATTTAACACTATATCCTTTTCCTCTTCCATAAGACCCTCCTGTCGCCGCAACCTTTTCTGATTTTTTTCTTTTTTATCCCGATCGTACCCCTTTTTCGGGTAACCCGTTTTTTCCTTCGGGTTCCCTTTAGGTTCCCTTAACTCGCCTTTATTTTTGACTTTCGACAAATAACGCCTTTTTCACAGGAGTTATCCACAAAGTTATCCACACTATAAAATGCGTTTGTTTTTGTCGATATTTCTGCCTTTATTTCAATTTTTATACTTATTTTTCCGGTCTCCCCGTTCGCTTTCAACCGCAAAATGTGGATAACTTCGACTTTTTCACATTTTCCCGCTTTACGCCCGATTTCCTCGGAGAGGTTCCTCCGCTCTCCCTTCTTTCACCTTGTCGTGTTTTGCCTTCTTTCAAGTGTTTCTGCCTCGGCTCCTCTTTTACATCGGTTGCTACCCCGCTTTTTTACAGCATTAAAAAAGAGACTATTGCCATTAAAAACGCATATACGGAAAATATCCATAATTTGCCTTTTTTCAGAATTTTAATAAACAAAAATACCGAGCATAATCCTACGACGAAAGCCGTCGCCGCCCCGACTATAAGCGGTCCTAACCGTACGCTCGCCGCCCCTCCGGTCAAAAGTTCCACCGCCGAACCGCCGACGATAACGGGTATGGACAGCAGAAAGGACTTTTCGGCGCTTTCCTCTTTCCCGAATCCTGCCAACCGCATTGCGCTGACCGTCGTTCCGCTTCTGGAGATTCCGTTTATGCACGCTACGCCCTGACACATACCGCAGAATGCCGCCCGTAAAACCAGACCTTTGACGTCTTTGGGGTAAGGAAGCGGTCGTATTATTTCGGGTAAAAGCAGTACCGTTCCCGTCACGGCGAAGCACAGCGGAAGCCATTCGCTTAGGGAAGGGAAAACGTACCTTATCGCCGCCGCCGCCAAAGCCGTAGGCACGCTCGCAATCAATATAAATAAATTGTCCGCCTGCAAAGGGTGTCTCAGCAACGAAAATATCTTTTTGCGGAAAGCCACGCAGACGGCAAGGAGAGTGGCGAGGTGCAATGCGAGATTGAAGAAGAGGTTTTCCTCCCCCAATCCGAGATTTTCCGCCAGCACGAGATGTCCGCTGGAGGACACCGGCAGAAATTCCGTAAACCCTTGCAATAATCCGAGAATAAATCCTTCCGCATATCCGGTCATAGTCTCAACCCTTTACAACGATATGTTTTCGGTGTATAATTTATGCAATCTTTGAGCAAGGAGAAAAAAATGAAATTAGGCGTGGTAGGCCTGCCCAACGTAGGCAAAAGCACACTTTTCAACGCATTGACCAAAGCGGGAGCGCCTGCGGCGAACTACCCGTTCTGCACCATCGAACCCAACGTGGGCGTGGTCACGGTAAAGGACGAGAGGATAGACCGCTTGAGCGCTCTCTACAATTCCAGAAGCACCGTTTACACCACCATTGAATTCGTGGACATAGCCGGTCTCGTCAAGGGCGCAAGCAAAGGCGAAGGACTGGGCAACAAGTTCCTTTCCCACATAAGAGAGGTGGACGCCATAGTCCACGTCGTACGGTGTTTCGAGGACGAGAACGTCACTCACGTGGACGGTTCTGTGGATCCCGTCCGAGACATAGAAACCATAAATCTGGAACTCATATTCGCCGATATGGATACCCTTAGTCGCCGTATCGATAAAACAAAAACCGCTATGAAAAGCGGCGACAAGAAATATCGGGAAGAACTCGACGTCCTCCTCAAAATCGACGCAGCCCTTCAGGAAGGCAAACCTGCAAGGAACGCTCCGCTCACCAAGGAAGAGAAGGCTTTTGCCGACGGGCTTTTCCTTCTTACCTCCAAGCCCGTCATTTACTGCGCCAACGTAAAAGAGGGAGAGGAAGACAACGTCTATGTGAAGAAAGTGGAAGAATACGCCGCCGCCGAAGGCAGCGAAACGGTGGCTCTGTGCGTCAAGCTGGAAGAGGAGCTTTCCGAACTCGACGAAGAGGAAAGGCTTATGTTCATGGCAGACCTGGGAATGGAAGAAAGCGGTCTGGACAAGCTGGTCAAGAAATGCTACAAACTTCTGGGGCTTATAAGTTTTCTGACCGCAGGCGAAAAAGAGACCCGTGCCTGGACCATTCCCGAAGGCACCAAAGCTCCGCAAGCGGCGGGCAAGATCCATTCCGATTTCGAAAAAGGCTTTATTCGGGCGGAAGTGGTGGATTACGAAACTTTGCTGGAATGCGGCTCCTACAACGCCGCCAAGGAAAAAGGCAAGGTAAGGAGCGAAGGAAAAGATTACGTTTTCAAGGACGGAGACGTGGTTTTGTTCCGTTTCAACGTGTGATTCGATAAAAAAATCCGCTCTTTGTCCCTCAAAACCCCTATTCCCGACTGTTTTCGGTCGGGTTTTCTTTTTCTTTTTTTCCGAGGAATTTTCAAACATATATTTCCTCTTGCAAAATAGCGGCTTTCGCTATATAATAATAATATCTATGTAGTATATAGTTGTTATCGTATCGAGAAACAACCGTTTACATACCCGTCTTGCGGACGGATACGGAGGGACAATGGCAGTTAAGGTCAACAACAAGGCTAATATCAGAAAGGCTCAGCGTTGGGACGAAAAAGACGACGCTGCGCTTTGCGTGCTACTTAAAAGAAAACTGAAAGACGTCGCCGTCGCTCTCCGCGAAAGCGACAGCCCCTACGAACGCAGTCGGCTCAAAGAACAACGCCGTCACTATAAGACTATGCTCCGCAAAGTCGAATCGGGTTCGTATAACGGCGACATCATTTTCGGAGAACTTCAGGCCGCAAGCGCCCTGCGTACCGAACAGGCCATGCAACGGGCGGAATATTCCACCATGGCCGGCGGCAGAAGATACAACAGCTCTTATCGCAATATGGACTTCGATTACGAAAGCGCTTTCCGCAAAAAACGCTTTTACGGTCCCGTCCTGCCCATTCTGCTTCTGATACTCAGCATAGCTTTCGTGGGTATTTTCATAATGGGCGCCTTTCTGCCCGCTTCCGTCAAAGACGTCGCAGAAGATTCCGGCGTGCCCCTCGACTCGCTGTTTATGTTCAAGCTCGGGGAGGACACCCTCGATATAGTCATCAAAAACGACGGGAACTGGCCGGGCGGAATTTATCCTTCCGGTACTAAGATTTACAATTCCAGAGAGGAACTCGAAAACGCCAAAAAACCCGCCGCCGTCGCCTTGGTCAAGGGCGAACAATATACCGACGCCGCAGGCAACGTCCCCGAAACGCTGGCTCTTTACGGCGATTTAGGCGTCACTGCGGTTTATATTTCGCCTTTCGACGTGGTCAAAGCCTGGTTCCGCACGCCTATGCTGGAAAAGACCCGTATCGATTTTCTCGAAGACAGCGAGTATTTCCAGGGGACCAGTTTCTATTATCTGTGCTTCCTCGAAGGCAGTAAGGGCGACGCCCTCGTTATACAGAAGGACGCCGACGGTAATTTCGACCGCTCGGTAATAATCCGCCATATCGGCACCTACGGCACGATAATGTTCCTCATTATCGCTTTCCTGCTCGGCGTGGTAAATATAATCATCAACATAATACGCCTCTTTACATATACCTCCCGCAGACTTCACGTCATCACCATTCTGAGTTTGATTTTCTCGTTGCTGTGTATGATCTCGCCTGCGCTCGCTACCGTGGAAGGCACCGACCTCGGAAGCGCATTCTCGGCGTATTTTTCCTCTCTCAGCGGTACCAAAGCCTTCATGAACGACGCTACGGCCACCGCGGGAATAGGACTGCTGTTCTTTGTCCCCGCCGCCATCAACCTCGTTATGCTGATCTTGCCGAAGCTGTTCCGTAACAGACTCAAGAAACGTCCCACCTACGTTCCGAAAGGCAACCGAAACAGAAGCGCTTACAACGATCCGCTCTACGCCGACGAGGAAAAACTTAAACAACTCGTTTGACCCGTATCGACAAGTCCGCTTGTCGCAACTAATCCGAATTTACGGTTCAGAGGGAAAACGGCACGTTTTCCCTTTATAAAGGAATAAAATACATTATGTTCGAAAACATCAAATCCGACTTACAGGCGGCGTTGGAAAGAGATCCCGCCGCCAAAAGCAAAGCGGAGATATATTTTACTTACGGCGGTTTCCGAGCCCTCAGGGCGTATCGCCTCGCCCACTGGCTTTATCTTCGCAAGCACACCTTTCTCGCAAGGTTGATTTCCGCACGAGCCCGTAAAAAAACCGGCATAGAGATCCATCCTGCCGCCGTCATCGGCAAAGGGGTCTTTATCGACCACGGCGTGGGTCTCGTCATCGGAGAGACTACCGAGATCGGCGACAACGTCACCATTTACCAGGGCGTTACCCTGGGCGGTACCGGGAAAGATGTCGGGAAAAGACACCCCACCATCAAAAACGACGTTATGATAAGCGCCGGAGCGAAGGTTCTCGGCCCCGTCACCGTGGGCGAATATTCCAAAATAGGCGCCGGCAGCGTGGTCCTGAAAGACGTGCCGCCCCACTCCACCGTGGTGGGCGTCCCCGGACGGGTGGTCCGTATGCACGGGGAAAAATACAACGATCTCGATCAGAAACTTCCCGACCCCGTTCTGGAAGAATTCGGACGTATCAACAAACGCCTCGGGGAGATCGAAGCCAAACTCGACATACACGCCTGCCGCTATACCATCGCCCAGTCCCTGGACGAAAACGATTGCGGAGAATAAAAAATTTTAACAGACCGCCTTTTCGGCGGTACGGAGCAAACCTTATGAAAGTTTATAACACTCTCACCAGACAGAAAGAAGAGTTCCGTCCCTTGGCGGGAAAACTCGTCACTATGTATTCCTGCGGACCTACCGTTTACAGCACCGCCCATATCGGCAATCTACGCACCTATATTTTTATGGATCTGATAAGACGGGTGCTGCGTTACGACGGATATAAGATCAAAGGCGTCATGAACATAACCGACGTAGGACATCTCCTTGCCGACGCCGACGACGGCGAAGACAAACTCCAGAAAACCGCCCGAGAACAAAAGAAAACCCCTTGGGAAATTGCCGCTTTCTACAGCGATATCTTTTTTAAGGACATCGCCGCCCTCAATATAGCGAAACCGGAAATTATCGCAAAAGCCACCGATCACATTCCCGAAATGATAGCGTTCGTGCAGGCTCTTATGGAAAAAGGTTACGCTTACGAAATAAGCGACGGAATTTATTTCGATATTTCCAAATTCCCCTCCTACGGGAAACTGTCGGGTCAATCGATTGCGGAAAAGGAAGCCGGCGCAAGGATAGAAGAGAACGCCGAAAAACGCCACCCTGCCGATTTCGCACTCTGGAAAAAAGCCGACAAAAACCACATCATGCAATGGGAAAGCCCCTGGGGAATGGGGTATCCCGGCTGGCACATCGAATGCAGCGCAATGAGCAAGAAATATCTCGGGGAGGTTTTCGATCTGCATACCGGAGGTATAGACGCCGTTCCCGTCCACCACGAAAACGAAATAGCTCAAAACGAAGCCCTCGCCGGAAAACAGACGGTCAATTACTGGATGCACGGCGAATTTATGCTCGTCGACGGCGGTAAAATGAGTAAATCCCTCGGAAACACCTATACCATAGACCAACTTCGGGAAAAAGGCTACCACCCGTTGGATTTCCGTTTCTTCTGTCTCAACGCCCATTATCGGAAAAAACTCAATTTTACCTTCGAAGGACTGAACGCCGCCAAAACCAGCCGAGAAAGACTGAACGCCGCCCTCTACAAGCACAAGAACGGCACCGCCGCCCTCTCTGCGGAAAAAGCGGCTTCCTACGAAAAGGAATTCGAGGACGCCGTAAACGACGACCTCAATATCCCTCTCGCTTTGGCTGTGCTTTTCAATCTCGTCAAGGAACCTTTCTCCAAGGACGTTTACGCCCTGGCTTTGAAATTCGATAAAATATTCGGGTTGTCTTTCGATAAGGTCACCGAACCCAAACAGGAAGACGCCGCCCGAACCGACGTCCCCGACGAAGTCCTCGCCTTGTCCGCTCAACGTACGCAGGCGAAAAAAGAAAAGAATTTCGCCCTCGCAGACGAACTGCGGGATAAGATAGCAGCTCTCGGCTATTCGGTAAAGGACACCAGAGAAGGCGTCGTCATCGTTAAGCTTTGAATTCGGGCGAAAGCTCCGTATACGTTTATATAACCTTATATCCTTATATAATAAAAGCCGTCGGAAACGACGGCTTTTTTTCCTTTGGGACAACGATCATATCCTTTCCAGGTTCCAGATCTCGGTATGGGTCACCGTTTCTCCGCATGCCGCTTTTGTGACGGGCGAAAGCGTTTCTATTTCGTGAATGAGATCGGTGCAATAGCTTTCGAAATTGCAGCAATAATCGGGATATGCGCTTCCATCCTCCCCCTTTATGCGTTTGGTGAAACGCACTTTCCGTCCTTCGGACTCCAATTCGTACACGGCTTCTATTTCCCTCTTGTAAACCCCGAATTTGAAGGGCGGAGCGATTTTCGTCGAACTCGTCAAGACCGCTTTGTCGTCCGATAAAGCCAGTCTTTCGTCGCCGAAGGACGCATACGGCCACATAACTATGTTGCGGTTGGCAAGAAAACCGGTATCCTCCGTGGACAGCGGTAAAGTCATTTTACCTCCGCTTTTCATGACCGTCAACGCCCACAGGCAGAGGTTTCTTTCCTCCCCGAGATTCGTTACCGAGTGAGTTATTTTTATTTCGCCGCCGGGCAGGAATTCTATCCTCACCGAGGGCTGAACGTCTATTTTTGCCCAGGCCTTCGGTTTGAACTCCACTCCGTTGGGCACGAGTTCGAAGGTCACTTCCCCGTTGTCGGGATAATAAGTCGTAATATCCTCGGGACTGAGCCAAAGCCTGTGCCCCCCGTAAATATGCCAATGCGCCCCCTCGCCGTAAAAGGACGACACGTCTTTGTTCACGGCGTCCGCCACGTCCTCGTACATTATGTTAAATCCGTCTTTTACCCGAAAATCGATAATTCTCGGTCCTACGTCCAACGTCACGGACAATTCCTTCTTTCCGTCCGACAAAGTGAGCGTTCTGCCCAGGAAACATTCGCCGTTTTTAATTTCTAACATAAATAAAACTCCCGGAAATGGATTAAATTTTTTCCAACGTGATTATAACTCTGTTCCCCGAAAGGAAAACGGCTTGAGCTTTCACCTTATTGTAAACGGCTACGATTGCCGCAATTTCCTGCGAAATCGCCTCCCGTCCGTCCGCATACTCGGAATCGAACAAAATTTCCACGTCGATCTCGGCGTTCAGCCTTCCGAAAGAATCGACTAAATTTTGCAGTTGCTCCCTGTCCGTTACGGTGACGGAAACTCCGTTCACTTCGTTTTTCGCATAATAACCGTAGCTTTCCGCCGCTTCGGGATAAACGCCGTACTCTATCGCTTCCCCGTCGAAAGCCTCGTATTCCCCTTCGCTTATCAGAAAATATCGATGATCGGAATAGAGTTTACCGTCGACGTTCAAAGATCCGTGCGTTGCGTCTGCGATATACCAGACCCCGTCTATCAGGATCTTATTCCAGGAATGCGTTTTTCCGCCGACAGTCCCCGTCACTCTGACGCAGGGTATCCCCTCGATGGCGCAGAGAATGACGTAAGCCTTGGCGATACCGTCGCAAACCGCCCTTCCGTCGTCGAAGACCCCTTCGGGGCGGAACCCGGCGTATCTGTAAAGCTCGGTGCTCGGGGTAGCGGTCATCGCTTCCAGAGCCGTATCGTAAACCACGTTCGTCGTGAGATAATCGAAAAACGCCAACGCTTTGTCTGCGTCCGACATTTCGGGCCCTATCACGGAATTGACCACGCCGAGGATCTTGTTGTAGAGAACTCTCACCGAATCGTTCCCCGCCACGGCGAGATACCCTTTTTCGGCGGCGGCGTAAAGCTGGTCTCCGTCGTTGACCGTTACGGCGGTCTTACGGTAATTTATCGAATGGTCGGCATAGCCGGCTCCGTACGGCTCGGAAGAGTAATTCACCGAAGTCCCCTTTACGAATTCCGTTCCGTCGGTATGCAGCAGCCCTCCGCCCGTCGGTATGAGTATCGTCACGGTATATCCGGCTCCGTCGCGCCCGAAGCGGTAAAGGTATATCCCCGAAGGACAATACGCATTCTGAGCGCCGCACACCGCAAGATACAGGTCGGCGAACTCTTCGGCGACGTCCTCGGCATTCACTTCCGAAGGATATCGCTCCGCCGCAAGAGCGAGGTCGAAAGCGAAATAAAGTTTCAACGTGAATACGTTATGATCCGTCCCGTCTATCTTCTCCACCGAATAAGCTACGGACTCGTTGCCGGTAGGCTGATACGTCGTCACATACCTCAGGATCTGCCCGAGCTGTTCCATATTGTTCAGATAGGAAGTATAAATACCGTCCACGGCGACGAGATACGGGTAAAGTTCCTCTCCCACCGTGCCGAAATAATATTCTTCCAGCCCTTCCGTCGGTTGGTATCCGTAGAAATACGTCGGAGAGAACAGACTTCCGTTCTGTTTTATCCTCACCGTGAATTTGTCCGCAAGGGTCACATATTCCGAAGGAACTATGAGGTAATTTTCTCCGAAAGCGTTTTCCCCGTCTCTGCCCTCGCCGATAATATAAATTTCGCCGTCTTTAATAATTTCCGCCACATAAGAACCGGCTTTTCGGACGGGATCCCAGCTTATAAGCACTTTGTATCCGCCGTCGTAGATACCGCCGACGGTGACGTTGTGTATCTTCAATTCGTCGGTAACGCCGAAATCGGCGTCGGTTGCGTCCACGATGTCGTTATCCCGGGCAATGTCGGTGAAGTTTTCGGAATAAACCCTGATATAGTCGGTGAACAGAGTAAATTCCTTCCCGTCCACTTTGGCTACGACGCCGTCCAACATCGCCTGCGAAGCCAGTTTGTAATATCCCGCACTCGACAGGTGAAGGGCGAACGTCTCTCCCTGCAACGCCGAAGAAACGTAATCGTAACCGGAAAAATCGTCCGTCCTGTCCGCAGAATCGTCCCCGAACGCCTTTATATAGAAATTATAACTTTCGGGCGGTATGCCGTCGTCGGTCAATACCGGATTGACGAGCAGGGTGTCGCCCACGAAATATCTGGTCACGCCGAAATCGAATTCTCGGGAGGAAATAAGCGTGCCGTTGGCGCTCATTCCGTCCGCTCTCAATACGAAAATCCCCTCTATGTTGAGCCGACGGGTGAGGTTGCGGGAAACGGGCGTGGTCGTCCCCACGAAAACCGAGGCGTTAGTTCCTTTTCGGGACAGATACCAGCGGTATTCCGCTATATCGTCCGAGCCCTCGGTGAGTTCGAAAGTCACCACGTCGCCGTACTGGTATCCTCCAAGGGTAAGATTGTCGTAATTATAGGTATATCCGCTGAAGGGATTGTGAATGGTAATCAGTTCGGAATAGTAAGTCTTAGGCTCTTCCATTCTGGTGGAAACCACCGCCGACACCTTGTAGGAGGTCCTGGTGGAAACCGACGGAATATGCTGATACTGAGGTTGGTTGTCCATTCCCACCACCCTTTCGCTGTCCACATACCACTGGATAAAGACGTTGGGGTCGGAATGTTCGTCCAATACCATCAGGTTGAAATTGATGGGTTTGAACTGCCCTATGACCTGGTCGTACTGCGGAGCGCTGTCGCTGACCTCCAGTCGGTAACGCCCTGCGGCGTAAGTCACCACTACCGGGATACGTCCGGTTATTTCCTTACCCGAGGAAGTCCTTCCCACGGCGAGAATGTGCGTGTTGCCCGCAGAAACCGGAGTCACCAGTCCGTTGGCGTCCACCGTGGCGACGTTACTGTTCAGGGAGGAAAACGTCACCGCTCTTCCGTCCTGGGCGTGCGACGGCGTGAATACCGGCGTCACCGTGGCTCCTTCGCTGTTGTAAAGCAAGGACAGGCTCTCCTCCACGAAGGAGATCTCCTTCACTTCGACGTATTCCACCACCACGTTTATGGTAAGATAGGCGTTCGGGTTGGAAGAAGAATACACCTTGACGGGGACCTTTTCCCCTTCCGGAGTGAGCTGAACGGCGGTTATCAGTCCGCTTTCGCTGACCTGAACGTAGCCTTTGTATTCGCTGGGAACGTAATAAACGAGTTTTCTGTTGGTGGCGTTTTGGGGTAAAATTTCTATATTGGTCTGAAAAGAAGCGGTCTCTCCTGCGGGGCTCAAATACACGCTCGCCTGATCGGTACGGAGACTTTCCACCTCGACGTAACCGTCGGGCACGCCGTATTTGTCGACGCAACCCGAAACGACGACCGCCAACAGTGCAATCGCCAAAATCGCAAGTAATCCCGTAACTGCCTTTTTTCTCATATAAATAATATATATCTATTTAATGCTTTTGTCAATAGCGTTTCTCCCCGTCCGAAAGGTAAAAACAGGCATCGGGGAATAACTCCACACGCTTGTAATAATTAAATAAATACGCTATAATTGAATGGTTATGAAGAAATATTTACCTTTTTCCATGGACTCTGTCCCCGTGGCTGCCCTGCGGGACGCAAATCCTCTCACGTTAAGTTTCGTGGGCGACGGAGTGCATACCCTTTTCGTACGGGCGGCGGTCCTGGAACGCAACCCTTACAAGAACAACGTCCTGCACGAACTCGCTTCCTCTTACGTCTGCGCTTCCGCCCAGGCGGAGGACGCCAAAAAACTCTTCCCCCTGCTCAACGAAGCGGAAAGGTTTATTTTCAACAAAGCCAAAAACGCCAAAATAAACACCGTCCCCAAGCATGCCGGCATCTACCGCTATCAGCTCGCCACGGCTTTCGAGGCGGTCACCGGCTACCTTTACCTGAGCGGTCAAAACGACCGCCTCACCGAACTGTACGAAAATATTTATTCCGATAAGTTTCCCGAAACTCAAGTTTCGGATACCGAAAACGAGAAAAAAGACGAGGAGGTCTGAAAGTGTTACTCATAGGAAGAAACTCCGTTTACGAGGCGTTGCGTTCGGAAACGACCGTGGAGAAAGTGCTCATACTCAAAGACGCCCCCAACCTCAACGCAAAGCCCGTCGCAGACCTTTGTCGGGAGAAAAAAATTCCCGTTCAATATGTGGACAGACGGGTGCTGGACAAGCTTTCCTCAGGAGAAAACCACAGAGGATTTATCGGCATAGCCACCGATTACGATTATTGCGACTACGAGGAGCTGCTTTCCGGAAAAGAGCTGTTGCTTCTTTTGCTGGACGGGATAGAGGATCCCCACAATCTGGGCGCGATAATCCGTTCCGCCGAATGTGCGGGAGCCGACGGGATAATCATCCCCCGACGCAGGTGCTGCGGAGTGACGGACACCGTGATAAAGGTTTCCTGCGGAGCGGCAAGCCACGTCAAAATAGCCAAGGTCGGCAACCTCAACGACGTCATAAGAGATCTGAAGGATCGGAACGTAAAGGTACTGGCGGCGGATATGGACGGCGAAAGCGTTTTCGACGCAGATCTTACGGGCGACCTCGCTCTGGTGATAGGCGGCGAAGGGAACGGCGTCCACGCCCTCACGAGAAAACTTTGCGACGGGGCGGTGTCCCTTCCGCAAAAAGGCAAGATAAATTCCCTCAACGCTTCGGTTGCCGCAGGGATTATGCTTTACGAATGCGTCAGACAAAGAGGCTGATCTTGCGAGGTTAAACTATGGAAAACGTGTCGGAAAAGGATTTGATAATGAAAGCCAAAAGCGGCGACGCCGACTGTATGGAGGCTTTGATCTCCAAATATATGTGGCTCGCCCGAAGCAAGGCGAGGAAATATTTTCTCGTAAGCGGCTCCTACGACGATCTCCTTCAGGAAGGGCTGATGGGGATATTCAAAGCGATAAGGGACTTCGACCCCGAAAAAAACGACAACCTTACCGCTTTCGTCAGTATGTGCATAGGCAGTCAGATTAAAGACGCCATACGCCGCTCCTCCCGTGCCAAGAACCGCCCTCTCAACGAAGCGGTCGCTTTGGAGGGACTGGACAACAACCTGCCTTCGGAGCTGGTTTACGACCCCGTCCACAACTATATAGAAAGGGAGGGCGTGGAGCATTTTTACGAAAAAATGGCTTCCCTCTTCAAGCCCTCGCAAATAGAGGTATTGCACTATTATCTGGACGGCTACACCTACAGCGAAATAGCCGATCTGGTGGGAATGCCCGTCAAGAAAGTGGACAACACCCTCCACTCGATAAAAACCAAAATCAAAAAGAACCGAGAACTTTTCGTATGAAAAACTACGCCTATATCGACGTCGGAAGCAATTCGGTAAGGTTGCTTCTGAACGGCAAAAAACGTATTACCAACACCCAGCTCGCCGAGAAACTCGTCCCCGGAGGGGCTCTCCTGCCCGAAGCCGTCGCCCGTACCGCCGAAGCCGTGAAATCTTTCCGCCGTTTCGCCCTCGATAACGGAGCGGAAGAAGTTTTCGTATTCGCAACGGAGGCGGTCAGAAGCGCAAAAAACGGCGACGTTTTCCGAGCCGCACTCGCCGCCGACGGAGTCGAACTCGACGTGCTTTCCCCCCAACTCGAAGCAAAAATCGGTTTCGACGGAGCCTATTACGGCAAAGGGGAATTTCAAGCCGTCCTCGACGTGGGCGGAGCTTCCAGCGAACTTGCCGTAGGCAACGACAAAGGTCTCGTCTATTCCCATTCCCTTCCCCTCGGGGCGGTAAGGATAAAAGACTATTCCCTCGACCGCAAAACCGTGGAAAAACTCGTAAACGAAAGAGTTTGCGAATACGGGAAGGTTCCGCCCTTTTCGGAAATGGTGACGATAGGCGGCACCACCTCCTCCCTCGTGGCGGTCCGGGACGGGATAGAGCCTTACGACCCCGAAAAGATCCATCTTAAAAAAATCACCTACGACGAAATGGAAAAGACCGTTTCCCGCATACTCGCCACCCCCGTGGAAAAAAGGGCGGAAATAAAAGGTATGCATCCGCAGAAAATTCTCATCCTGCCGGCAGGCATCCTGCTCGTAATGGGCATAATGCGATACCTGTCCTTAGAGGAAATAACCGTCAGCGAAAACGATAATCTGGAAGGCTACAAACGCCTGAAAGAAAATCTTTAAGTTTTTATAAACCCTTTTAAGGTCTCCCTTAAACAAAAGAACGGCTCCCGAAAGAGCCGTTTCGTGTCGTTTCGATAAATCGGACGATTATATTTCGTCGGTCTTTTCGAGGGATTTTATAAAACTGTTGTTTTTGGAAATATCGTAAAGTTCTTTTGCGGTAAAACTCTTTTCGGTGACGAGTTCGATTTCTGCGCCGATATTTTCGCCGCAATTTACCGTTTTGAATTTCAGAAACTTCTTCGCATCGAAGAGGTATTGTATTCTGTCCACCGTATCGGCGGATTCCATGGAAACGGTTATTCTCAAAGTGGTCAGAACTCTGCCTTTCATTATTTTAAGCGGACGGTGAAGTATAACCTGCAACAAAACCAAAAGTACGGTACTGATGATACCTATGGAATACATCCCCGCGCCAATCGCCATACCGATACCTGCCGTAGCCCATACGCCTGCCGCCGTGGTCAGCCCGTGCAGCACTTCTCTGCGGTAAAAGATAATCCCGGCGCCCAAAAAACCTATGCCGGAAACTATCTGCGCGGCGATACGCCCCGTATCGGTATATTTACCTACCCCGTAGAGAGATATTTCCATGATAAGCGCGGCGGCAAGACACACTATGGCGTGAGTTCTGATCCCCGCCTCTTTGGAACGGGTCTTTCTCTCGTAACCTATCGCAAATCCGCATAATACGCTGACCAACAACCGCACCACCAGATCCAAAAGGCGGGAGTTCCAGTCTATAACCTCGAAAGTAACGGCAGAAATCATTTTTCTTCCTCTTTTTATAACGAATTATATTAAAATTATATCAAATTTTCCTTTTAAGTCAATACCTTTCAATCCGTTTCGCCGTTTATGCGGTAATCTTTCCCTTCCAGCAGGATCATCGCTCCGAGGCGTTTGTCGGCAAGACGGCTGAAGATCCTCTGCCCGTATTTGTCTTCTAAGTTCTTCAGATCGAGGTTAGTGGTAAAAAGTGTTTTTTTATCCGCTCTTTCGGTTATCAGCTCGTAGAGGTACTGAACGGTGACGTTGTTCAGAAGGGCTTCCACTCCGAGGTCGTCCACCAGCAGAAAATCGGGGTCGGCTACTTCCGCCCAGATACCCTCCTTCCGCTCCAGCGGAGCGCAATGGTAATTCAGAAATACCTTATTCAGTTTCACGCTTTTTATGACCGAGACCGACCGACCCTTTTCCAGCGCCTCCCTCGCCGCCGTGGTGGCGAGATAAGTCTTTCCCGTGCCGCTCGCCCCCAGGACCGTACAGAACCTGATATCCCCTTCCATAAATTTCTTTTGCAAAAAAGCGGCGTATTTTCTGTAAATACCCCCTCTTTCTCCGTAAAACTTAAAATTTATCGAAGCGAGGGACGCCGGAACTTCCTTTAACGAGGGCATATTCCGCAAGGCGATCTCCACCCGCAGTTTTTCCAGGCACTCGCATCTTTTTCCGTCGACGTAGCCGGTATCGTTGCATTTTTTGCAAAAATAATCCGGACCCTCTCCGTTTCCCATTCCGTTTTCGGAGAAAAACCGTTTTACGAACCTTTCCTTCTCCGACAGCTCCTTTTCCTGTTCGCTCTTGTCCAGTCCGTAAACTTCCCGTCTGGCAATTTCGAACTTCAAACGGGCAAGGGTACGGTACGCCTCTTCGAAAACGGGGTCCTCCTTAAGGGCGTTCAATTTTTCCTCGTAGATTTTTTCCGCAAGAGCTTTCCTCTCAGCTACAGCGGCTTTTGCTTCCGTCAGTTCCTTCATCAATCCACCCAGTCGTCGAAATTCACCAGGACGCTCTTAAGCTGTTCCTCGCTGTAAGCGTGCCGCAGATATTCCTTTTCCTCTTTGCCTTTCTCTTTCTTTTCGGAGAGAGCTTTCTCCGAAAGTTTTTCTCTTATTTTTTCCTCGTTAAATATCCCTTCGCTCCTCAGAACGGCAAGGATGCGGTTGACCGATTGCATCGGGAACGCCTGCCCCGAACAGCTTTCCGCCACCGCCAGCAACGCTTCCTGCCCGAATCCCCATTCCGTCCAAATACGGTAATTCTCCCTGTCACGGTTGGTTATCGTGCCGAAATATCCCGCCTGTTCGAAAATTTCACGCAGATATTCGTCTATTTTTAATTGCTTGTTGACGTAGTCGTCTATGCCTGCGTCGCTGATTATGCCTTTTTTATAGAACCTCTCCACGGTCTGTCTCAGTCCGTCGAAACTCCTTATGTTCCTGAGAAAACAGAATTTGGCGAGTTTCTTCAAAGCCTCCGCCTCGAACCCCAGATTCAGCCACGGCTGAACGTAAACTTCCACCAGTCCGTCGGTGCTTCCGTAATACGTCCCCAGTATCTTCGACAGCTCCACGGCGAGATTTTTCCTGTTTTCCTTGTCCGACATATACTCGGCTATTTCCGCAGCCTTGTAAGCCCCTGCGTTCGCCAGTTCGGTAAGCGTTTCGTCCAGCCTCTCGGTGCCGCCTCGTTTTTTCAACCCCTTCGCCGCCGTAAGCACTGCGTCCAAGGCAAAATTCTGTTTCTTCGTCCATTTCAGATATAATTGCCTGTCCTCGAGGGCAGGAGCCCGTTTTATCCCCATCGCACGGAAAATCTGCCTGATGTCCTCGGAATTGTTTTCCAGTTCGGTTATGTGCTCGGTAACTTTTTTTTCGGTGGTAAGCCCGAGTTTAGCCCAGTCCTCCGCCACCGCCAGAACGTACGGCGTGGAAAGTTTCCCCTCCCCGAGATCTTTACAGTATTGCATTATCAACAATACGGCGTTGGTCTCGTATTTATAGTTCTGCATCAGCTCGAAATATGCGTTGTATTCGTTGGGCGTGAGGATTTTTTCCGGGAACAGTCTCGCCGCTTCGTCGCAAAAAGTCTTGTACTTTTCGGCGTTTATCTTCACTATGGGTTTCAAAGGCGTCTTTACCGAAAGATATTGTACCGCAAACGGCTCCGTAGCGGTCACCGTCACCAACCCCTTCTCTTCCCAGTAACGGAACCCTTCCATTATCCGCTTTTCGTCGGTGTGCAAAACAAGCGCCATCTTCTCCAGCGAATTGGCGTTTTCCTCCCCTCCCGCCATGGCAAGCCCCGTCAAATATATCTTTACGTCCAGCCCGTCGGCCGCAGGAAGATACGACGTCAGAAACACGTTGTCTATCTGCGTGTATCCCGCTTTTATGTATTCGCTCCCCAGCCTGACAAAACTCATAATCCCTCGCCGTCTCCTCTCGATATCGAATGTTGCATTTAATCTTGCAAAACAATATGGTTTTATTGTATAATTATTTATATTAACGTTAAGCGGGCGTTCCGAAACCTTATCGCACGTTTCTTCCCGTCCGAACAACGCAGCATATTATACCACAAAACACGTCGGAAGCGCCAGCACTTTCCCGGAGAAAATATTCTTCCACAATATGTTGTGCCCATCCCGACGGGGAATACAAATAAACGGAGGGAACAATGAAGCTTCTTACCTTGGAAATCAAAAACTTTGAAGGTGTAAACGCTTACTACGATTTTACCGCTGCAGCAAACGTCAAGAACCCCGACGTCGCCGTCAACGGATTGAAGTCTCTGCTTTTCGGCAACGAAACGGTATTTTCCGGAGAAATCGTTCTCAACGCCCTGCTCTATGACAAAAAATATACCGTCGTCAGGGACTTCGCAAGCGGAACGGAAGTTTATTCGGGGGAAAATAAACTCGACGGAGCGGAAGCCGACGCCGTACTCGACGAGCTTGCGGCAATTTCCCGTTCGAGATGGGAAGCCAACGCCGCCCCCTGCGACGAAGCCGCTTTTCTTTCCGATACCGACGATTACGTTAAAGGGTTTCTTTCCGCCATGGGTTACGATCGGGAGGAACTCGATAAAGTCGGTTCCGCTTACCGCAACGATTATACCGTGACCGTGGCGCAGGTGGAAGCGTTGGACGAACTGGTTTACGGCAACGTCCTCGACTCCTCTCTGGAGGACAAACTCGCCGAAAAAGAAAAACTCGCCGCCCGCATGGAGGAATTGGAAGAAGCCAAAAACGCCTGCCTCCGCAACGAAATTCTCAAAGAAGCGGAAGCCGACATCGCAAAAAAAATAGAATCCGCCGCCAAAAGCGACGTTTTTGCGGCGAGAGAAGCTCGCCTTGCCGAATACAGAAGCATCGGAGCCGATCTGCAAGTTTACGGCGAAGCCGAAAAGCTGAGAGAAGAAGCCGAAAAGCTGAGAGGCGAACTGGACGAAAAAACTTCGGAACTGGAATTTCTGGAAAAAGATCTGGCTTCTTCATCCGCATTCTTGGAAGAAAAGAAAGATAATTACTCTTTCTATAACGATAAAGTCGTTTCCTTGACCGCAGAAGTTGACGCTTTACTCGAAGAACTGGAAACCGGTTATGCGGCAAACGAAAAAGTTCAAACCGAAGAAGCAGAAGAAGCAGAAGTTCAAACCGAAGAAGCAGAAGAAGCAGAAGTACAATCGGAAGCAAACGCCGATGATATTGCCGAAGAAAAAGATGAGATAGACGAGGACGCCAAGAGCGTCTACGCTTCCTTTACCGAATGGAACGAAAAATATCTTTCCGTTTACGACAAGCTCGCTTCGGTCAAATACGATTACTTAAAACGCCGTTCGGTAAGAGAAGGCGTGGCGTTCGAAACGATGCTCGACGACAAACGGGAAAGACTGACCACTTTGGAAGGTTTCATTTCCTCTCAAAGAGCCGAAATAGCAGCCCTTCAGAGAGAAATAGCCGCCACCGAAGAAATAATCGCTTCCGAAGGCGACGACGCCCTGTCCGACACCGACGCAAGAAGAATGAAACTGTTCAAGAGCAAAATACTCTGCAACACCCTCTCGGTGGACATCAGTGCGGCTCAACAGAAAATACGTTATAATAAAGACGCAAGAAAAGGTTATGCCGAAGACATAGAAGCGCTCACCAAAGCCAAGGAAGCGCTCAACGAATACGTCGCCTCCTGCGAAACCCGTAAGAACAAGGTCACCGACAGACTGGTGGGGATAAAAGCCCGTATGGCTTTCTGTAAGGAAGTGGACGATATGGAATACGGCGCAGTCTGCCCGGTCTGCCACAACCGTATTTCCGACAAAACCGAACTCGGGATGGAAAACGCCCGTCTTTCCTCCTCCTACGCAAAATATAACGAGGAACTGAAATCCAATCTTTCGGTGCTTGCCGAATATCACGTTAAACTGGAAAGGATAGACGAAAGACTCGGTCAATTACGGGAAAGAGATCGCCTTTGCGAAGTGTATATCGAAAGCCTGGAAGCCAGCCGGGACGCAAAAACCACCGCTTTGAACGGGTTGCTTAAGGACGCCGATTGCCCCACCGTACAGGCTCTGGAAAAGGCGTTTGCCGAAAGCGACGCCGAGTTTGCGAGAGCAAACGGCGCAAGTGCCACCGATAAAGTCTTTCTGCATCAGCACGTTACCTTCCTCAAAAACAGGATAGACGCCGTCGCAGAGGGCATAGCGCCTTTCGTGGACGAAGCGGAAAACCTCGCAAGGGAAATCAACGAAATGGGACTTTCCTACGACGAGGACATCGCTCCTTCCCTCGACGGTCGCAGCGCATACGACTTTTTGGAGGAGATCGTTTCCGACGAAAAGACGGAGGACGAGCTCTTCGCTCAACTTAAAGAAGCCGATGAGAAGAGAAACGTTTACCTGTCCTATCTTCTCGAACACGGCGCCGCCGTGGGCAACGAGGCAGCCGCCGCCAAAGGCAGATCCGTTGCCGCCGCCTTTGCGGAGATCCGCCGCAACGAAGAACTCCGTCGGAAAGCCTTGGAGGAAATTTCGCTCGTTTCCGACGAACTCGCCAAAAAACAAGCCGATTTCGAAGCGTCCGTAAAAGTCGCCGACGAAATTTACGAAAAAATCAACGCCTTGGAAAACCGCATTTCCGAACTTTTATCTGCCGGCAGAGAAGAACCTCTCCCCGAACCCGACGAAAAAACCGTTGCGGAATTGAAAGAAGCCTACGACGAAGAGGAACTCAACCGCTTGTCCGCCGAACAGGCGCAAGCCGAAAACGAACTTCTTTCCCTGCATTATACCGCCGAATATCTCGCCGGACAAATAGGAAACGAGACTTTCGACGAAGAAGAATATGAAGAAACAAAAGCTTCTTTAGCGGCGTTAAACGAAGAAATAACCGCCCTTGCGGAAAAGAAAGCCGTCTCCTCCGCCGCAACGGCTCTTGCGGAAAAGAAAGTCGCCCTCTGCGAACAACTCTCTTTGAAAGCGCAGATGACCGACGCCCTCGCCGACGGAGACTGCCTGGCGGTAGTCGTTCCGACCATAAACGGATTCCTGTCGGCAGCAGGAGAAAAAGCCGAGGTCGCAGCCGACGGAAACGGATTGAAATTCCTTTCCTCCGACCGCAAGAACACCGAAGCCGAATTGTCGGAAGACGTGATAAAGACCGCAATAAACTGCGCCTTGAACAAGATTTTGAGTCTGGCTGTGGGCAAGGATACCGTCCGCTTCGCCAATCTCGACCGCCCCGTAGACAGCGTTTGCTCCGCCGCTTCGGAATACGGCGTGATCATTCTTTGATAAAGACCGATAATGGACGAGAAACTGTCTCGGAACGGTCATCGGAACAGAGTAAGATCGGTGGTGGAAGAAAACGGGCTCAAGACCCTTCTTCCCCACCAGATACTGGAATTTTTATTATTTTACGGGATCCCGTATAAAGACACCAAGGAAATAGCAAGAGAACTTCTCGCCACGTTCGGCGATTTCGAAAACGTGTTGCTGGCGTCGGTGGACGACTTAACGAAAATCAAGGGTATGACGAAAAACGCCGCCCTGCTTTTACATTCCCTGCCGGAAATTTTCTCTTTTTACCTCCGTTCAAAAAACTCGCCCAAAACCGTCCTTACGCCGGACAAGATCCTCTCGTACCTGGAAACCCTCTTTTCGGAGAAACAGAACGAATGTTTCTTTCTGATCAGTCTGGACGCTTCGCATAAACTTATCCACGCCGATCTGATAGCCGAAGGCAATTTCGGGATAGTCTTTCCCGACCCAAAGACCATCGTGGAAAAAGCCCTCAAACATAACGCCGCAAGCGTAATACTCACTCACAACCACCCCTCCGCCGTCCCCTCTCCCAGCGAAAACGACATCAAAAGCACCAACAAGCTCGAAACGGTCCTCTCCGCCATCGGCATAAAACTCCTCGACCACATTATAGTCGGAGCCGATTCCGCTTACAGCTTCTACCTTAAAAGCGTCCTGCGTACCGATAACGACCTCTCCTGTTATCCCTGCGTCAGACTCCCTTCCGGAAAAATAAAAACAAACGACGCCCCTATCCATTGAACGGATTAAAGCGTCGTTTTTTGATTGTTTTCTTCCGAAAATCTCGAAAAATCGACAATATTATTTCGCTTCAAGAATTTCTTTCACTTGTTGCAGGCACATAGCCCGTTCCGGCATGGGAAATACGGAAAAGGTATGGATCTGATTTTGCCAAACGAAATAGTCGTGTTCTATACCCTCGGCGAGAAGTTTTTCGTGCAAAAGAACGGTATCGGGATAAAGGATCTCCCTCGTGCCGATAAAAACGGTGATCCTGCCGAGCTCCTCGAAGTTACCGAACAAGGGGCTGGCGTAGGGGTCGTCGACGCTGCCGCTTCCGACGTAATAAGTCAATTTAAGTCTCAGATCCTCGACGTTGAGCATCGGATCGGCGGCGGTATAATCGGCTATTCCGGGATTTTGCAAGGACAGGTCCAGGCAGGGAGAGAAGGCTATCAGATTGTCGGGGGTGTCCTCTCCTTTGTCCCTGAGGTACATCGCAAAGGAAAGCAATAATCCGCCCCCTGCCGAATCCCCGAAGAAAGCGTCGGGCGTGTCCTTGAATTCCGATTTATAGAACGAGTACAGCCATTCGGTGACGTAAACGTAGTCGTACTCGGGGGCTTTGGGATAGACGGGCATGACCACCCTTGCCGACAACGATTCGGCAAGATACTCGCAATAAGCGTAATGGACTATGAGCGGCTGCCACATATAAGACCCGCCGTGGAAATATACGAATACCCTGTCGGCGTTTTCCTCCCCGAAATAGCACACCTCGAAGCCGTCGTACTCTTCGGTCTCGAAGGAATAAAGAAATTTATAAAATCCCGACACCTCGAAGGAAGCGTTGACCTTTCGGCGTTTTTCCACCTTGGCTAAAGTCTCCTCGGCGGAAACGGGCTTATCCCCCGCCATAAAGACGTCGAGAATATCGGCATAGATTTTGGCGAGTGCGCTGGTCCCGTCCATCGCCGCCGAGACCGAAACGTATCCCGTTCCGCCCACTACGACCAGAACCGCCGCCAGCAATATAACAAAACCGACTTTTGCGCCTTTTTTTCTCATATCGGTTATTATTTCCTCCTTTTCACCCTTTCTTTCCTGCGGGAAAAAGAAATTTTGTTTCACGTTAAACTTTTTTCTTCGGCAACGTAATTGTTTCACGTGAAAAAAATATTTTCGTTGCCGTTAAAAAAGTCCGCACCGAAGTGCGGACTTTCCTGCGTTTTTCGCTTATTTTGCGGCGATCTCGTGATACATTGCCGTGAAGTCTTCCTTGCTCATGATTTTGGGCACGGGATAGAGCGGATTGGCTTCCTTGTAGGCTCTCTCCACCATAGTGGGGATATCCTCTTCCTTTATTCCGTCGATGGCGGTGGGAATGTTCATATATGCGTTCATATCTTTTACCGCCTGAATGAACTGCTTGGCTTTGGCTTCGGTAGTGCCTTTTATGCCTACCGCGTTGGCGAGTTCGGAAAGCTTAACGTAAGCCTTTTCTCCGTAGAAGTCCAGTATGTGCGGCAGTATCACGGCGTTGGCAAGCCCGTGAGGCACTCCGTAGAATCCGCCCAACGTATGAGCTATGGCGTGCACGTTTCCGACGTATGCCCTGGTGAACGCCACCCCGGCATAGTAAGACGCAAGCTGCATATTGCGACGGGCTTTGATGTCTTCGCCGTTGTCGTAGGCGTTCTTGAGGTTCTCGAATATAAGTTTGGTCGCCTTGATGGCCATGGCTTTGGTGAGTTCGGTGTTGCTGCTCCCGATGTAAGCTTCAACTGCGTGGGTGAGTGCGTCCATACCGGTGGTGGAAGTTATGTGCTTGGGCAGTTTAAGCGTAAGGCTCGGGTCGAGTACGGCGTATTTCGGGATAAGCACGGGATCGTTGATGGCATATTTCTCGTGAGTTACGCTGTTGGAAATGACCGCCGCCAAAGTCGCTTCGCTTCCCGTTCCGCTGGTGGTGGGTACCGCAAAGATAACGGGGAGCTTCTTCATAACCTTCAGTACCCCCTTCATTTTGGGTATTTCCTTGTTGGGACGGGCGATGCGGCAGCCTATGCCCTTTGCGCAGTCCATGGGAGAACCTCCCCCGAAAGCGATGAGGGCGTTGCAAGCGTTTTCTTTGTAAAGCGCCACGCCTTCTTCGATGTTGTCGATGGTGGGATTGGGGACGGTCTTGTCGTAAACGGCATATTTAATCCCTTTGGCTTCCAGCCCTTCTTTCAATCCGTCTATAAGATGAAGTTTGTTATGTAATACGTCATCGGTCACGATGAGCACCGAGTCGATTCCGAGTTTTTCTATCTGTTCGGGCACCTTTTCCAGTCCTTCCAGTATTTCCGGCTGACGGAAGGGAAGGAAGTTGGCGGCTATTTTCATTACGAACTGGTACGTTCTGCAAAATGCTTTATAAAATACGTTCATTGGTTTGCCTCCGTTATTTATATTAAAATACATTTTAACATATTTCTACTTATATTGCAATAAATTAGAATTATTCCGAAAAACCGCCCCCTGTTTTTCCTCCGAAAATTTCTTCCGCAAAAAAAAATCCGCCCCGAAAGGAGCGGATTTATGACAAGTTTTTTAAGCTAAGCGATTATTTGAAGTTTTTGATATACTTAGCCAGTTCATTGAAGATAACGTCCAGTCCGTGAGCGCCTGCGTCGGGATAACCGATACTGCGTTCTCCGACGGTGCCGGCTCTGCCGAGGGTAGCCACATGCGATTTGGTCGCTTCCGCTCCTTCATGGGCGGCTTTGGCTCCCAGATCGAGACCTGCCTGAAGTTTCTTGTCTTCTTCCGCCGCTTTGGTGAGGGCGATGGCGCAGGGTTTCAAGGCGTCTACAAGGGTCTTGTCGCCGATGTCGGCGCCTTTGCCGAAGCTCTTCTTGCCGGTTTCGTAAACTCCTCTGTTGGCTTCCGTGAACAGGAAGGCTATGTCTTTGAGGGAAACTTCCTTCTTGCCGAGCATGGCTTTTCCGGCGTATTTGAACGCAGAACCCCAGATGGGACCGGAAGCGCCGCCGCAGTACTCCTTGATAATTTCGGAGCAGCTTACGAGGAACTGACCGATGTCGCCCTTCTTACGGGTCGCCCAGTCGGCTTTGAGCTGTTTGAAGCCTTTTGCGATGCTCATACCGAAGTCCCCGTCGCCCATCTTGTCGGCTTCGCAGAACGGAACTTCGTTTTCAATGATTATATCCGCCATTTTTTCCACGATCTGAACGAAAGCGGCGGTGTTTATGGTTTCGCCGATGACGGGTTTGCCTTCCACTTCGTAAACGGCGTTGGCGTCGTCTTCGTCGGCGGAAGCTTTCTTGGCTTTCTTGGCGGCGGCAGGAGCGGCTCCGGGAGTGATGTTGAGCGCTTTTGCGATAGCGTTCATGGCTTCCACAGCGGCTTCCGCCTGTGCGCCCATTGCGGCTCCCCAGGTAAGAGCGGGCGTCGCTACGGGATAGTCGATGAGTTTTTTGAGTTCGTCGTCCACTCTGAGTACGGTAATAGACGCGCCCGCCATATCGATGGAGGTCATATAGTTACCTACGATGGTGCGGTGGATCTTGACGCCGTCGGCTTCGAGCACCTTGCTTACCGAGTTGTTCAGGATATACAGTTCCTGCAACGGGCTTCCTCCGAAACCGTTGATGAGAAGCACTATTTCTTCCCCTTTCTGAAGTTTGAGGTCCTCTTCGAGGTCTTTTACGATCCTGGCGGAAAGGTCGTCACAGAAAGTGCCCTTGGAATAATCGATCTTTTCACGGAATCTTCCGGGTTCGCCGTGGATACCCACGCCGAATTCCATTTCGTCGTCTCCGATCTCGAAAGTCGGATGTCCTGCGGCGGGAACGGTACAGGAAGTGAAAGCAAAACCGAAACTTCTCACGTTTTCGATAACCTTGTTGGCTACGGCTTTGACCTCTTCCAGCTCCTTGCCCTGTTCGGCGGCGGCGCCTGCGCATTTATGTACCAGCACGGTACCGGCAACGCCTCTGCGTCCTACGGTGTAAAGGCTGTCCTTGACGGCGATGTCGTCGTTGACGTATACGGCGTCGACTTTTATTCCGTCTTCCTGTGCGTCGCTCATGGCGTTGTTGAAGTTCATGCAGTCGCCGGAGTAGTTCTTTATAATGAGAAGTACGCCCTTGTCGGTGGCGCATTTTTTAATGGCGTTGTATACCTGCACCTGGCTGGGAGAAGCGAAAACGTCTCCGCAGACCGCAGCGTCGAGCATACCTTTGCCGACAAAGCCCGCATGAGCGGGTTCGTGACCCGATCCGCCGCCCGATATAAGGCTTACTTTGTCGTCGTTTATGTCGACTTTCTTAACGATTTTGAACTTTTCTACGAATTCGAGTTCGGGATGCGCCTTGGCAAGACCGTGACACATATCGTAAACAAAAGTTTCGGGGGTGTTCATTATTTTTTTCATAACTTATTAAAACTCCTTAAATTGCCGTCGGGCTGAGAAAATTTCTCAGCCTCGACCAAAATTTGTTATTGTTTTGTTTTTAGCACTCGCAGTCGCATTCGCAGTATTTGAAGTCGTGACCGATCTTATCGGCGGCTTTGATGGCTGCGTAAACCATATCCGCAGTTACGGGGAAGGGCATATTGTGGACGGATTCGTCGGGAATGGACGCCTTTTCGGCAACCGCTTTGAGTTCTTCGTCGGTGGTGTTTTCCGCACCCATATCCCTCAGGCAGACGGGAAGTCCTACCGTCTCGCAGAAGTTGAGAACTTCGTAGAGTTCCTCTTCCGGAGCGTTTTCCAGAACAAGCTGGCAGATGGTTCCGAACGCCACCATTTCGCCGTGGAAGAAGTTCTTATGGCAGGGCAGTAAGGTCAATCCGTCGTGAATGGCGTGAGCTGCGGCAAGACCGCCGGATTCGAAGCCCAGACCGGACAGAAGGATGTTGGTTTCGATGATCTTTTCCAAAGCGGGGGTAACCACGTTGCATTCGCAGGCGGCTTTAGCTTTCGCACCGTCGGAAATGAGGGTCTCGTAGCACAGTTTAGCAAGAGCGTTGGCTGCCATCGTTCCTGCAGTGGTAAGAGTGCCTTTAGCTCTGTCGGCTCCGCAGGGAAGTCCTGCGTTTACGCCGTTTTTACCGATTTTGGCAAAGCATCTTTCGTTGGCTCTGGCTTCGAAATAAGTGCTCAGAGCGTCGCCCATTCCGCTTACGAGGAAGCGTGCGGGAGCGTTGGCGATGACGGTGGTGTCGATAAGCACTACGCTGGGGCTCTGTCTGAAATATGCGTAATCGTCGAAGGAATGATCGGCGTGATACAAAACGGCGGAATGGCTGGTGGGTGCGTCGGTAGCGGCGATGGTCGGTACGATGATGAGGTTGGAGCCGTTGGCGACGCATTTAGCGGTGTCGATGGCTTTGCCGCCGCCCAGACCTATGATGCAGGCCGCTTTGTTGGCTTTTGCGAATTCCTGAAGTTTCTTGACTTCTTCACGGGTGCATTCCCCGCCGAAATCACAGCTTACGAGGCTGATCTTGTATTTTGCCTGAGTGGCTTCGAGCTGTTCTGCCACGAGTTTCTTGGCGAACGGGTCGGCAATCAGCAAACCGGTCTTACCGAAAGTTTTTACGAAATAACCGAGGTTAAGAAGTTCGTTTTCGCCCTGAACGTATTTGGTGGGGCAGATAAATGCTTTTCTCATAGATTGATTCTCCTTTTGAGTTGATTTTTTTATCGATTAAAATTATCGAAATTGTATCGATACTTATAATTATACCCGACACGTTTCTCTAATTCATTAGACAATCTTGCTAATTTATGGTAAAATTTTGTCATAGCCATTTCGGAGGAAACGTTTACTATGGACCTAATAAGGCTTTCTACCCCTCAAAAAGTTCTCGACGCCTTAAAACAAGGTGAAAAAATTGCGGTTTTTTCGCTTGACGAGCAAAATTTGCCGCAAAGCAAGTTAAGCGACGTAATTTTCGGAGTTTCGCCAAAATCCGAGTCGGGCGCAGGGCTCTTGGAACCTGCCATAAGGTATCTCCGTCATAATTACGTAAAGGACGTAAAACTCAACCGTCTTGCCGAGCTGTGCGAAATTTCGCCGTGTTATTTTTCCCGGCTTTTTTCCCGTTACACAGGCACCAATCTCGCCGATTACGTCAACAATCTGCGTCTTCGTCACGCCTGCCGTCAGTTGCGTTCGAGCGAAAAAAGCGTGGTAAGCATTGCCTGCGAAGTGGGGTTTGTGGACTGCGGATATTTCTATAAACTCTTTCGCAAGAAATACGGCTGCACCCCCCTCGAATACCGCAAAGGCGGCATAGACACCGCAAAATGACTTTTTTTTTCTTTCCCTTTACATTAAAAACCCGCCCCCTTATAAAACGGGAGCGGGTTGTTTAGAAAAATTTTCGCAGGAACTTAAATTTTGTTTTTCTTATACAGTATGGTGGTGGATATTCCGCTTATTACCATACCCACTATTACCATTGTGGACTGATTGAGAGTGCTTCCGAAACCTATGGCGTTGCCTATCGCGCAGATGGCTATACAGGCGATGAAAGGTATGGCGGCTATTTTATAATACTGCGCTATCAAAACTATGGTCAATCCTCCGAATATGGCGGGGATAACGTAAGGAGAAATGGGATTGAGAAGGTCCACTATCTGCTGTTGGAAAATTATCAGCGGAATAAGACCTATCAATATGATGACCGTAGTCACTATGGTGCTTACCGCAATGCTTATGGAGGTCACTATCTCCTGTTCCTCGCTGCCCTTTTCCACTTTGGCGATATTCTGACTGTTGATGGCGCAGGGAAGTTTGAGGTTGCTGATATTTCCCGTTATAAAACTCATATACTGTCCGCTGGTGCCGAGAAGGGGCGCATAGCTGAACGCTTCGATGAGCCCTATCGCCACATATCCCAATAAAAACGGGAGGGACTTGACTATAGCCATACCCGAAGGCAAAGTTTTCGCGCTGATGCAATAGAATATCGGGACAAGAAGTATAAGCCCTACCGCAAGCCAGGTAAAAACCCTGCCTAAGGTGTGCATCTGAAGGTTATATTGTTCTCTGGTCTGAACGACCTGTTCGGCTGTCTTTTCTTTAAGGAATTTTCTCATCGGACACCTCCTAAGCAAAAAGCGGCACGCAAGCGTACGCTATCGCAAGCGACCCGAGTATGGTAATGGGCAGAGCGTAGTTTTCTATCCATTTTTGCTTAAATACTTTCAAAATTACGCCGCACAACGCCATAATGACCACGCTTGCGGCAAGGGTTATGAGCGTTACTTCGCCGTAGGTTATCACTCCGCTTGCGTCGGGTTCGGGGGGATTACCGACGGTGAAGGCTCCGCCCACGAGTATAGCCGAAAGCATACCTGCCAGAAGTCCTCCCAACAGGGCGCCGGTTATGGTGTTCATGAGGCGGGAATTTTTCTCCTGCAGATCGGCGAGTTTTCCTTGATATTTCTTATAGAAAATCGCATTGAAGACGGGTCCGCTCATAATACTCAAAGTCATAATGACCACCGCAGTCGCCACCATGGTTTCGGTAGTATAAGCTCCTCCCATATCGTTGAGGGCTTTCTGCGCCTGATCCATTGCGATGAGTTCGTACTGCAACGCCCCGATAACGGTAAGGCGTATCCACGGGATCGCCAGCCCGAGATACTGCATCATAATCCCTACGCCTATAACTATCGGGATACTGGGGACTATGGAAAAAATAGCACTGTTTTTAATGGTTTCCTTGATTTTTTTGGAATCCATACCTATAACTTTGGCTCGTTTTACGGACTTGACGATGAAGAACACGCACATGGCGATAATCGCCGCCGCGATAAGTCCGCCCAGAACGTAGATTATGGCAAAACTTTTAGGCATCGTTCCTCCTGCTTTTCTTAAAAGAATCTTAAATAAGAATATTTTACAATAGGAAAAGCAATTTGTAAAGGGTGGGAACAATCCTTGTTTTTGCGGCATAAAATAAGGTAAAACCAGGGAGGTAATCAATATGGATATAGACCCCACCGCCGTAGAACAGATGGCACGGGAATACAAGACCGCTCTCGACACCCTTTCCGACGACGTTTACGAAAGGCTTACGGTGTTGGAAGAGGAACAACTGGATCTTCTCAACGACGTGAACGTGCGTTCCTCCGCCCGTCTGAACAAAACGGTAAATTATCTGAAAAATCTGATCTTCCGCTCCTTGAATCTGATAAGTGCGGCTTCGGGTAACGGTTCCTACATACCCTCGGTGCGTTCCACTTCGCCGTCCTGCAACGCTTTCGGTCGCATCAACACCCTGCAATTGGATATTTTCGTTCTGCTGGACAAGCTGACAACTCCTTACTCCGAAAGGGCGGAACTCGCTATGTTGGAAAACCGTAAAGCAGCGCTCCTTGCCCTGATAAGCTGAATAAAAAAACCGCCTTCCCGACGAGGGAAGGCGTAAAGGTAAAAAGGGGCATTTATCTTTGTAAAAGGTTCAGGGTGAGATTAAGAAACTCCACTCTCATATTAAGAGTCTTTTTACCGCTTTCGGAATCGGTGTCCATAGTCAGCACGAAGTAAGGTTCTCCCCCTTCGGAGTATTTGTCCGTGAAAATTGCGGTATATTCTTTCCCCGTGGTCTCGCTTTTCAAGGTTTTAATTTCGTAGAAAGAGGTATATCTTATCCCCAGTCCTTCGGGAATGACGAGATCGGAATTTATTTTCCCCGTGGTTTCGAGGGACTCGACGAGTTTTTTTACGTTCTCGTCCTCGAAATCCAGTCCGACTATTTCTGTCCCTAAGCTGTTTTTGATAAGATCGAGCGATCCTTTTACGTCGTCGAGGGTAAATCCGGGAAAAATCGGTTTCACGTACGCATTAATAAATCCGCTGAGATCCGCCTTCGACATGGCTTCGAGGTCGAAATAATTGTTCAACAACTGAGGAGCGCCGTCGTTCAGCATAAGATTAAGCACGAAAGTCCCGTCTTCTTTAAGTTCTATTCCGCTGGACGCGTCCAGTACGAGGTTCAACGGTATCCCCATAACTGTGGTTTTGTTGGTTAATGCAAACGACATATCTTCTTCAACGTAAGTTTTTTTGTCGCCGCACCCCGACAACGGCAATACGCACAGCACAAACGCAATAATTAAAAACACAACGGTAAATATTTTTTTCATATTTATTCACCCCCCTCAATACGTCGGCGTAAGACCTGCGGTTATGGCAAAATACGCTTCGGTTATCTGACTGCAGGATGTGGCGCTATTGAATTCGCCTTTGGCTTTCAAAAAATCGGCGTCGGGAAATTCTCTTTTTATCTGCGACATTCTCATCTGACGATAATGGTCCAAAGCGGTTTTTTTGTCCGTAAGAAGGAGTTCTTCGAGTTTATCCTGTATAAGATCCGCCATAACGGCGTGTCCTTCGTTGGACGGATGTATCCAGTCGGGATAAATGAGCCTTCTTCCCCTCTCTTCGTCGGCGTCGCTGATAGCTCCGAAAGCTTCGTATGCGTCTATAATATGGAAAGAGTCGGGGTTTTCGGCAAGATAATCTCTTATAACGCCGTTGAGTTTTTCAATGAGTCTGCCCCCCAAAATCCTGTAGTCGTCCGCCGTGTACCCGAGCAAAGCGAGAGCTTCTCTCGTGGAGGCGTTCACTAAAGTGGATTCGGGATAGACGGGATTATAGACGGTCTGGAACATCAGAACGGCGTCGGGGTTGTATTCCTTGAGTTTTGCGACTATCGCGGCAAAATTTTCTCTGCTGGACACGAGAATTTTTTCCCTGACGGGCGCGCCGTCGATAAGTCCTTGTTCTTCTTTGACCATTTCGAGAAGCAATTCGCCCACGTTGGTCTGAAGCATATCGTTGCCGAGTATGGAAACGTGTATCACGTCCGCTTCCTTGATACGGCTGACAGTCATATATGCGCTGTCGTCCTCCCGACTTATGTATTCCAACATATGTGAGGTCTTATGCCCGCTGACGGCACGGTTATAATAAAGGTATCCGTTGCGTCTGCCCACTATGGCGTAATACCCGTAGTCTTCCCTTGCGCTTAAGGGCGACGGTCCCAATACCGCCTCGGCTATGCTGTCGCCGAGAAAAACTATGCTTTTCTGCTCTTCCTCTTCGCATCCGGCAAATAAAAAAACCGCCCCTGCGACAATTATCAGACATAAAAGAGCCGCAACCGCTTTCTTCGACACTTTTACTCCCTCCCCTATAGTTCGATATTAAAAATATAACCCTTTTATCTTTTTTCGTCAAGACGGAAAAAAAATCCCCTCTGCAGGGGATTTCCGCTTTTTACGCTATATAAGTAAGGACAAAATTATTTTTCGTTGTTCCTTATCGCCACTCTGCGGATTTTGCCGCTGATGGTTTTGGGAAGTTCGGTCACGAATTCGATAACTCTTGGATATTTATACGGAGCGGTGGCGTGCTTGACGTGGTTCTGAAGTTCTTTTTTGAGTTCTTCGGAGGGCTGATAGCCTTTGGCAAGCACTATGGTGGCTTTTATTATCTGTCCTCTGTCGGGGTCGGGAACGCCGGTTATGGCACATTCCAGCACGGCGGGGTGTTCGTGCAGAGCGCTTTCCACTTCGAACGGCCCTATGCGGTAACCGCTGCTTTTTATGATGTCGTCGGCTCGCCCTATGAACCAGTAATATCCGTCTTCGTCCCTGTAGGCGAGATCCCCCGTGTGATGATACCCGTCGCCGAGAAGCTGTTCGGTAAGCTCGGGGTTGTTGTGATATTTGTAAAGCAATCCGCATTGCGGATGATGGATTTTTATGACTATTTCGCCGGTCTCGCCGTCGCAGACGTCGTTATAGTTCTCGTCCACCAAATGAATGTCGTACAAAGGACAAGCCTTGCCCATACTGCCGGGGCGGATCTCCACCCCGTGGAAAGTGCCTAAAATTATACTGGTCTCGGTCTGTCCGTACCCTTCGTAAATGAGGTGTCCGGTGGCGTTGTAGAACTGCTTCAGGACTTCGGGGTTGAGCGGTTCTCCTGCGGTGGAGCAATGGGTAAGCGTGGAAAGATCGTATTTCGACAGGTCTTCCTTTATAAGGTAACGGTAAATGGTAGGCGGAGCGCAGAAGGTATTGATTTTGTAAACGGGAATGTGCTCCAGCAGATCGGTGGGAGCGAAACGCCCGAAATAATCGTAAACGAACAGCGCCGTTCCGGCTATCCATTGTCCGTAGATCTTGCCCCAGCTGCACTTTGCCCAACCGGTTTCGGCTGCGGTGAAATGCAATCCGTCGTCGATGACTTCGTGCCAGAAAACGGCGTTATAGATGTGTCCGAGAGGATAAAGGTAATTGTGGGCGACCATCTTCGGGTAGCCGGTGGTGCCGCTGGTGAAATAAATGAGCATTTCGTCGTAAAGATCGGTCTCCACCTTTTCGAATTTTTCGCTCGCTTCGTCCAAAAGTTCGTCGAAGTCGAGATACCCTTCCCTCTTGCCTATGGTCATTTTTATAAAGTTCTGCGGAAATTCGTTTGAGGCGTCTTCCACGTATTTTACGACCGAATCTTCGTTAATGCAAAGTAAAGCCTTGGCTCCGGCGCCGTTAATGCGGTAAGCTATGTCCTTTGCCGTAAGCATATAGGTGGCGGGAATGATGACCACCCCGGCTTTATGGCAGGCTATGGCAATAATCCAGTACTCCCAACGACGGTTGAGCATAGTCATTATTATATCGCCTTTCACGAGACCGAGATTTTTGAGTACGTTGGCGGCTTTATCGCTGAGTCGGGCTATGTCGCCGAAGGTGAAGATCCTTTCCTCTCCCCTGTCGTTGCACCACACCAACGCCCTTTTTTCGGGTGCCAGGCGGGCATATTCGTCGATGACGTCGTACCCGTAATTGAATTTTTCGGGGACTTTGAGTTTACAGTTCGCCGCAAAATCGGCATAATCTGCGTATTCCGTCCTGTCCAGAAACTTATGCACGAGGTTCATAAGCCGTTCTCCTTTTTCCTGTATAATAAAAAAATCGATTTTCTTTTACGCTTGTAAGAAAATCGATTTCCGTTTTACGTTCTGCTTACAAGCAATACCGAATTATCCTCATACCGCTACGACTACGAGGACTACATCTACTACTACGTTTACGTTGAATCCGGAATTGCTTTGTTTTGTCATTTTTTTCTCCGTTTCCATGTTACCACCGAAAAATAAATTTTGTCAATCGTTTTTTATTCATTTTTCACGGAAAAAAGCCGAATTAAGAGCGGACGGAAAATAGTTTTTCCAGTAAAGCCGCCGCTTCCCGGGCGTCCTTGGAATAATACGCCCCCACGGAATCGGCGTACTCTTTGCTCACTACCGCTCCGCCTACGAGTATTTTTACGTCGGGGAATTTTGCCTTGACCGCCTCGACGGTTTCGGTCATATTGTCGAGGGTGGTGGTCATCAGAGCGGACAGACAGACGGCGTCGGCTCCATACTCTTCCGTCGCCTCTAAAATCTTTTCGCAAGGCACGTCCCTGCCTAAATCTATCATGCGGTATCCGTAATTGGACGCCACGGTGCGGACGATGTTCTTGCCGATATCGTGCACGTCGCCCTTGACGGTGGCTATCACCGCCGTCGCCTTGACCGCCGCTCCTTCGGAAAAGCACACGCTTTTTATCCTGTCGAGAAGGGCTTTGGCGGTTTCGCTCCCGGCGATAAGTCCGGGTAAAAACACCTTCCCTGCGGCGTACCTGTCCCCGAGTTCGTTGAGTCCTGCGATTATTTCGCCGTTCATTATTTCGTCGGCGTTGTCGGGGGTCAGAACTTCTTCGAGCTTCGCCAAAGCCTCCTTGGTCAACCCCCTCGAAACGCATTCCTTCAGCGTAAGGACTCCCCTTTCGGGCAACACTTCCGGTCCGACGTCGGCGTTCTCGGAAATATACCTTTCGCACTTGTCGTCTTTTCCCTGCAAAAGCGCAACCGCCGCAGGGTCGGAGTTTTCTTCCAAAGCGGGATTCACGATGACGGCGGTCACCTTCCTTTCCTTAATAATACGGTATAACGCCCCGTTGAGCTTGTTTCGTGCCGGCAGTCCGAAACTTATATTGCTAAGACCCAAGACGGTCTTGTATCCTCTTTTTGCCAACCCGTCGAGAATTTCCAGAAGGATTTTTCCGTTGTCGGAATTTACGCTCAAAGCCATAGTCAACGGATCGAAAAGTATCCTTCCCGTGTCCAGTCCGTGCTTTACGGCGTTCTCCGCTATCTTGTCGGCGACTTCGAGGCGTGCTTCCGCCGTGGGCGCTATTCCGTTTTCGTCCAGGCAAAGGGCTATGACGTAAGCTCCGTAACGGACGGCGAGAGGAAATACCTTTTCCATACTTTCCTTTTTCCCGTTCACGGAATTTATAAGCGCTATCCCGTCGGTAATCCTGAGCGAATTTTCCAACGCCTCGGGTTTGGAGGTGTCGATACAGACGGGTAAAGCGTGCACGTCCTGCGTGGCGGTTATCATCTTCGGAAGAAGGGTCTTTTCCTCCGCGCCGGGAAGTCCCACGTTGTAATCAAGTACGTCGGCGCCCTGTTCGCTCTGCTCCGAACAAAGGGAAAGCACGTACCCCGCGTCCCCGTCCCGCAACGCTTGTTTCAGTAACGGTCGGTTAGTGGGATTTATTTTTTCTCCGATAACCACCGTCCTTTCCCCGAACGGAACGAGTTTGGCAAAGGAACACAACCCGTCGAAAAAGGCTCGGCTTTTCCTTACGGGAACGCCTGAGGTCGCTTTGACCGCCGCTTCGATAAAAGACGGGTCGGTGCCGCAACAGCCGCCCAAAATCTCGATTCCGCTTTCGGCTATTGCTTTAAGATGACGGGCAAAGGTCTCCTTGTCCATATCGTAAAAAGTCTTTCCGTCCTTAAAAATCGGCATTCCGGCATTCGGTTTAGCGAATACGGGTACCGAAACCACTTCTTTCAGTAATTTAAGGTTCTCTGCCATGACGTCGGGACCCGTGCCGCAGTTGATACCGACCGCCGCCGCCCCGAGACTTTGTGCGCACAGTCCGAAACAGCGGACTTCGGTGCCGAGGAAGGTCCTACCCCCTTCGTCGAAACTCATGGAGCAAATTATCGGCAGACGGGAGTTTTCCTTGAAGGCAAGGAGTGCGCAACGGAGTTCTTTGAGGTCGGTCATGGTTTCTATGACCGCTCCGTCGAACCCGACTTCTTCGGCAATTTTCGCTTGTTCGGCGAAGATAGCGTAGGCGTCCTCGAAGGTCAGCCTGCCGTTGGGTTCCATCAGTTCCCCTATCGGACCGCAGTCGTACAAAACGTACTTGGGGCGGGCTTTTCTCGCCGCTTTTGCCGCACCTTTTATAAGCTCGGAAAGAGGATAGGTCTTGTCGGCTTTTTTCCTGTTGCAGTTAAAGGTGTTGGCGTAGACGACGTCGCTTCCCGCCTTGACGTAAGACGAGTGGATTTCCGTCAGAACGTCGGGGCTTGTCACGTTGAGGTTCTCCGTCGCCGAAACAAATCCTCTTTTTATCAGTTCCGTCCCCGTTCCGCCGTCGAGGTACACCCTGCCTTTATCGAGAAATTCGCAAAAAATCAATTCTTACTCCTTACGCCCGCAATCGCAATCACCGACTTGTTGGGCGTCAACATAAAACTTTCGTTCATATAAATCCCCGCTTTACAAGCTTCGAGCAGATCGTAAAGTTCTTTCTGCACGGCTATGTCCAGATCCCCGTAGCCGCAGCTTATGCGGGAAGTAAGCTGTCTTCCGTCGGAGGACAAGGACTTTTCGGTTTCGTCCAGCTTCCTTTCCAGATATTCGCTGAGGCAGGCGTCGAGTACCACCGCTTTCTTGGGAGAAAGGGAAAATATCTCCCGAAGTTTTCTTTCGCTTTCCATTCCGAGCGTGCCGCAGAAAAGATAAACGCCCTCGCACCCGTCGAAATGTCTCGACGCAAGACGCCCTTCGAGTTTCACGTCCGTTCCCGTCAGCTTAAATCCTTTTTCCGTCTTTTCAATGGGAAAATAAACCGCACGGCAGCGGTAAGGCAGGGCGGTGCAGGAAGGGTAAACTTCCTTTATCAAAGCAACGGTCTCCTCGTCGGGTTCGCCTTTTATTTTCAGATAGAGGGCTATTTCTTTTACGTTCATCTTCCGAGGGAAACTCTGACTCCTTCGTAATATTTTTCGGCAACCAACGCATTGTTCATTGCGTAAAGATGCAATCCGTCGGCGCCCCCTTCCAGAAGCTTCACGGATTGGTTTACCGAAAACTCTATCCCCGCCTCGTAAAGCCCCTTCGGGTCGTACTCGTACTTTGCGATAAGTCTGGAAAGATTTTCGGGTATCTTCGCCCCCGAAAGCTGCACCATGCGGACTATCTGTTTTGCGTTGGTGACGGGCATTATCCCTGCGACTATATCGCTTTTCACCCCCTGCGAGCGGGCTTTTTCGGTCATTCTGAAAAAGTCCGCTTCGTCGAAAAACAGCTGACTTATGAAATGTTCGGCTCCGAGATCTTCCTTGAGTTTCATAATGCGGATATCCATATCGAAGGAGGAACTGTCCTTGTGTCCTTCGGGATAACACGCCGCAAATATATGTTGCGCTCCTTTGTTTTTTATATCCCTGATAAGGTCGCTTGCGTAACGGTAATCGGACAGCTGATTCTCGTCGGCGAGGTCTCCCCGTAACGCCAGAACGTAATCTATCCCGGCATAATGAAGTTTGTCGAGGTAATCGTCGATGTAAGATGCGGAGCTGTTTGCGCAGGTAAGATGCGCCACGCTCTCTATCCCGTGGACTTTTTTAATGAATTCGCACACCTCGAGAGTCAGACCTTTGGCGCTTCCGCCCGCCGAGTAGGTCACGCTGATGTAATCGGGAGAAAGTGCGGCTATGCCGTCTAAAGGTCGGTAAATAACTTCTATCCCGTCGTTGGTTTTCGGAGGGAAAACCTCTACGGAAAAACCGGGTTTTTTCATTTTTGCTCCTTATTAAGTAGATCTTTTATAATTTCCGCAGCGGCTTTCAGTCCCGCCGCCGCCGTGGAAAAAGCGATGCTTGCCGGTATCCTGCTCTTCAAGACGGGTTCTTCTTCGGAAAAAACCGCTTTTACCGAGGTTATGTTCCTTTTTTTGAGTTCTCTTCTCATAACTCTCGCAAGAGGACAGACCGAAGTTTTGTTTATGTCGGCTGCCTTATACTCCGTCCCGAATTTGTTGCCCGCTCCCATACAGCTTATGACGGGCACGCCGCATCTCTTGGCTTCGGAAATAAGGGCGATTTTCGCCGGAACGTCGTCTATACAGTCGGCAACGTAATCGTAATCCGACAGCCCGAAGTCCTTTACGTTGTCGCCGTCAAGGAAAAACTCCGCCGTAACGACCTCGCACTCGGGGTTGATGTCCTTTATCCTTTCCGCCATGACGGCGGCCTTGTTCCTGCCGAGGGTGGACTGCAACGCCACTATCTGACGGTTTATGTTGGTTATCTCCACGACGTCTCCGTCGCAGAGAGCGATCCTGCCCACGCCGCAACGGGCGAGAGTCTCGGCGCAATGACCGCCCACTCCCCCGAGTCCGAAAACGATGACCGCAGCCTTCCGTAAAGGCGTCATATCCCCGACCAACGCTTCGGTGCGTGAAAATCTGTTTTCTCCGTCCATTCCTCTCCTTTAATGAAAAAAGGGCCGCCTTGGCGGCCCTTGAAGACATATCCCTATATCAGACCGTCAGAACTATCGGGTTGTTTTGGTATAGTTTCAGAAGGAAAGTCCCTTCCATATCGTTCAGCATATTGGTCACGAAAGTCGTGTCGTCGAACAAGGCGAACACCGCAAAGACCAACAGCAGGAACAGACACATTATCGCCGGAACGAAGATCATTCCGAGGAACTTGTTGACGCCCTTCATAACGGCGTTGTCGGCTTCGAAAATGCCCGATATGAATTTAACGGTGAGTATCCTGAGTATCTGCACCACCAAGAACATAACGATGTAAAAAATTATTGTTTCCAGATGAATGGTGCCTAAAAATTCGGCTTTGGACGCAAAAAAGGCGTTGAGTTCGGCAAGCTTGTCGCCCACGACGTCGATGCCTAATATCATTCCGCCGAAGCTTGCGCAGACGAAAACAGAAATTATAACCCCCACGATCCCTTTGGTGAACACTCGCAAAGACCGCCCGAACCCCAAAACGAACCCGAGCAACACGAATACTATCAAAGCGATTATGGTTCCGATGTCAATTATGTTCATACTTTCCTCCGTAATAAAATCATTATACTTCCGAAAATGCAAATTTGCAACAATTTTTACGCTTATGCGATTTTGCCGAAAAACGGAGGCGGAAAAGAAAAATCAATTTTCGGTGTAATTATGCATTTCGAGGACGGCGAGAATGGCTTGCAATTCCTCCACCACCGTCATAATTCCCAGTTCGGCTCCGTCGGCGACGAAGGCTTCCTCGTTCACGAGAGAATCTCTGGTGTGTTTGATGTAAATACAGATGATACGCAGCATATCGCTGAACGGATATTGCAGGCAAAGCGCATTCTTGACGGCGGTGACCGCTTCGGCCTCGAAACGGTTCTTTAATTCTTTTGCGAATTCGTCTATCCCCTGTACTTTCATTTTGTCCCCGAGTCCTTGAAAATTTTTATTTTTTAACCCGTCCTATTCTAATCCGAAAAGCTACGTTTTGTCAACGGTTTTTGCCAAAAAGCGGCGAAAATTTATATTTTTCTCCTTTCCGCCGCTCTCGTCAATCGGGCAAAAACGCCCTGTTTTTCAAGCAATCGGGGCAATTCGCCCTGTCAGTCCACGTCGGTGATTCTGCACTCTCCGGTGCGGGAATTTACCCTGACTTCCACCTCCGTCCTGCCGAACAGCAATTCGTAGGAATAGGCGTAATAGCTGTTCTTGAGTTTGGAAGTTATCTCGAAATCCCGTTCTCTTTCCTTAACTATCACCTTGTCGGCGGAACCCGTGAAGCCGGGATAACGGTCGGTCAAAAACTCCACCGCATAGTCGACGGCGATAATTTCGCCTTCCTCCAAAGAGAATTTCACGCCGTTCTTGGCTGCCGTGGCAGCCGTTCCGAAAACGCCCCCGAGGACGGCGCCGCAGACCACGACCAGCACCACCAGCGTCACCACCGCCGCAGTGACCGCCATTTTGAGACTGAATTTCTTTTTGGCTTTCTTGACCTTCTTGTCGTCGGCAGGGCGGATGACTTCCTCCTTGTGCGCCGACAGCAACCGTTCGTTGACCGCCCTCGCCCGAGCTATCTCGTTTTCCACGAAGAGCTTCTCCTCCTCGGTGCACGTCCCCTGCAGATACTTTTCGTACAATTCTTCGAATTTCATTTTTCGTCCTCCAATATAGATTTTAATTTCTGCCTGGCTCGGAAAAGGGTGACCTTTACGTTGTCGGGCGTTTTTTCGGTGATGCGGGCTATCTCCGCCACGCTGAGATCTTCGAAATAGAATAAGGTGATCGCTTCCCTGTATTCTTCCTTCAGAAGTTCCAGCGCTCGGAAAAGGGAACGGTATTCCTCGTCGGCTATGAGCCTTTCCGCCGCGTCCGTCCCGTCGGGGATGTCTGCGGTGAGCCTTACCAGCCTTTTCCTTTTGCGGTAGTGGTCGAAAAGTTGGTTTTTGCAGACCTTGAAGAGAAAACTTTTGAAGGAACCGCCCTCTTCCCAGACCGAAAAGGTCTTGAAAAAAGCCGTGCTTACTACGTCCTCGCTGAGAGCGTAATCCTTACAGAGCGAATAGACGTACAGCACCGCTCCGTTGTAATTTTCTCTGAAAAGTTCTTCCAAAACGTCCTTTTTCATCTTAGCCTCTCGCTAATAAAACGCAAAGACGGGAAAAAGGTTACACCGAAAACGAAAAATTTTCAAAAAATATTTCTGCCGACGAAAAAACATTGCCGTCGGGTAACGGTAAAAAAGAGAATCCTTCCCAGCCGAAAGGCTCGAGCTGTCCGTAAATGCCTACGAAATAGGCGCAGGCGAAATAGGCTACGAGTCCGCAGAAAAATCCGAGAACGGCGCCGCCCAGTACGTCGGAAGGGTAATGGACGAACAGATACACCCTGCTGAAAGCTATGGCGCAGGCGAAAAGGTAAAGGGGAACGGCTATCCGCCAGTCGAAGAACAGAATGACCGTGGCGCAGGCGAAACAGCTGCTGCTATGCCCCGACGGACAGGAAAAATCCTTAGGCTTATGGACTACCACCTTTACCGAGGGATCGACGACGAAGGGACGTTTCCGCCTGACCGACGGTTTGATGAAAAACTCCCCTATCACCACGCAAAGGAAAAGCGCAACGCCTAATTGCATCCCGAGGAGACGGGTCTCGGCAAACAGAAAACAAATTGCCGCCGTCAACATCCACGCTATCCCGTATTCGGCGATATGCGTAAACACCCTGAAAAACATGTCCAGTTTCGGGGTGCGTATTCTTTGAATGGCGTAAATGATTTTTTTATCGGTTTTCATCTGTCCTTTGCCTTTGTCTTCGTTTTTCTATCTTCCGGCAAAATCCTTGTCCACGCTGATTACCGGATATGCCGCAGGGTCGGTTTCTTTTATTTTTTCGTCGAGCATAGCTACCAGTTCCTTGTCGTCGAGCCGAAAGCCGTACGGGGCGACCACGTCGAAAATGAGGTTCTTGCGGTTTTCTCCCCACACCACTCTGAAGTCGTGCAACGTAAGACTTTCGTCGATACTCTTAAGCGCCTCGACGGCGATTTTCTTTAAGGCGTTCACCCTTTCGTCGTCCACTATGACGGGGTCCATATGTATAACGAGGTTAATTCCTTTTTCCAGAAATTCCCTCTCTATCGTATCTACCAGTTCGTGACTTTCCAACATGTCGGTCTTGGCGTCCACTTCCACGTGCACCGAAGCGAAATATCTGTTTGGTCCGTAATTATGCACTATAAGATCGTGTATTCCCTTGACCCCGTCGTAAGCGCAGATCTCTTCGGAGATCTTCTTGACGAGAGAGGGCGAGGGCTTTTCCCCGAGTAAAGGACTCATCGTTTCCTTTATCAGTTTGATACCGTTGAATACGATAAACAACGCCACCGCTATGCCGACGTATCCGTCCAGTTCCGTCCCCGTAAAGTAAGTTATCACGGTACAGACAAGAATGGCTGTGGTGGAGATACAGTCGTTCAGGCTGTCCGCTCCCGCCGCTTTCAGGCTCCCCGAACCGATTTTTCGGGAGACCGAACGGTAATAAAAGAACATTCCGAATTTTACCACGACGGAAAAGGCGAGCACCGCCATCATTATGACGGTGGCTACGGTCTTTTCTCCCGCCGTGATTTTTTCCACCGAGGAGACTATGAGCTCGAACCCCAAAAACAGTACGATAAAGGCTATGATGAGTCCGGTTATGTATTCGTAACGGGCGTGGCCGAAGGGGTGTTCCTTGTCGGCGGGCTTATTGGCCCAGCGGAACCCGAGCATACTGACCACGCTGCTTCCTGCGTCGGTGAAGTTGTTGAGCCCGTCGGCGAGGATAGCCATGCTCTTGCTCAAAACCCCCACCGTAATTTTGGCAACGCACAATATCGCATTGCAGACGAGTCCCGCCACCGTGGCAAGTATTCCGTAAGCGTTCCGCACCTTGGGGTCGTTTACGTTTTGATAATCCTTGATGAAGAGTTTTGCCAGCATTTCCGCTTCCTTTTTCCTTTTCCTTTCATTCGGAATATAATATATTCCGATATTGCTATATTTTAACTCAAAGTATAAAAAATTGCTACTGTTTCGGAAGAAAAAAATTAAATTGCCGCATTTTCTTTTCCGAACGAAAACGCCGTCGTCTGAGGACGGCGGCGTTATTTGAAAAAGTTTTCGGACGGAAAGAATTATTTTATATCGTCCCGTAAAAATTTCTTCTCGTCCTCTTCCGTGTCCAGTCCGAGCGTTCCGCCGGGGTTCATCAGATAATCGGGGTCGAAATAGTTTTTAAGCACCTTGAACACTCCGTATTCCTTCCTGCCGAGAGACCCCTCCAGCCACGGACCGAACATTTTTCCGATACCGTGGTGGTGGCTCATCGCCGCTCCCGACTTCTGTATGGCGTCGAGAATGGTGGCGTGATAGGCTTTGAATTCGTCGGCGTCGGACATACGGGTTATGAATATGAAATAGAGGTTGGCGCCCTGCGGATAGCAATGCGACATATGCGTGGTGACTACGGTGTTGGGCAGAGCTTTGCAGACCTTTCTCACGTCCAGATGCACCTGTTCCATATTGGACCAGTTGACCGAACACTCCATAGTGTCGGTTATCACGCCGAAGTCCAGCATGGTGTCCCTGAGATACGGGTCGTTGAAACGCCCTTTCTCCCAAGAACGGCAGACATACCCGGTAAGGCTCATTCCGCCGTAACGACGGGCGATTTTTTTGATGTTTTTGGCGACGTTCTTGGAAAAACCTTTCTCCCCGTCGGTAAATCCGAGGAAAAGACACCTTTCCATATCCTTATATCCGAATTTTTCCAGAAGTTTCCCCAGAGGCGTGTCGTCCACGTTGTAGAGTTTGAGCATAAGGGAGGTCTCTTCCTGGTCGGAAAGACGGAATACCGAAGAAAATCCGCATTCGCACTGCATCATTTCCCTCGCCGCTTCCATGGCTTCTTCCCAGGTCTTGAAGATAAAGGAAAACCGTTTCCTGTTCTCGGGCATATAGCGGAAAACTCTCAGCGTGACTTCGGTGAGCACCCCGAACGCTCCCTCTCCGCCCATCATTATCTGATTGAGCGACGGACCGGTGGCTTCCCTCGGATAATGCGAAGTCTTGATGACGCCTATGGGCGTGGCGTATTCCTGCGAAAGCACTATGTCTTCGATTTTTCCGTAATAGGTGGAGTTCTGCCCAGCTCCTCTGGTGACCACCCACCCCCCTACCGAGGAATATTCGAACGACTGCGGAAAATGACCGCAGGTGTAGGCTCTTTTGGCGTTGAAAAGTTTTACGGCGTCGTTGAGGGTCTCCTCTAACTTGGGTCCGCTCATTCCCGCCTGAACGGTTATGGTCTGATCGATTTCGTTGAAAGCGATGACTTTATTGAAATTTCTCCTCATATCCAGCGAAACGCCGCCCTTGACGGGTTCCACCCCCATCGTGACCGACGAACCTCCCCCGTAAACGTAGAGAGGGATTTTGTTCGCCACGCAATAGTCCACTATCGCCTTTATCTCCTCCTTGTCCGACGGATAAAGCACCACGTCGGGCAGACTGTCTATCCTGCGTTCCCTCAGCCTCAGCGCGTCGTACCCCGTCTTGCCGTAAGCTACGCTCAGCCTGTCGTAGTCGGCGGTGGACACGTTGTCCGCACCCACTATTTTGCGGAACGCCTCTATATGCTTTTCCTCCATAAGAGAGGGCTTGTCCAGGACGACTTTTTCAAATCCCGTGTCTCCTTCGTAATGCGAAAAATCTTCGTCCGTCATCTTGAACACGTCCTTCATCATTTTATAAAGGGACTCTTTGGGATATTTTACGAAATCGGGATCTCCCCAACGGAATATGGAACGGTAGCTGTCCTTGGGGGCGGGTTCCTTTATCCATTTCGGCTCGAAGCCTTTATACGGTTTTACGCTCATTATCTGTACCTCCTTGCGGAAATTATTTTTTTGATTTTTTTATACAACGGTTCCAACCTGCCGTAAAGTCCGCAATAGACGTTACGGTAGAGTTCCTCGTAAAGACGGTGTTCTTTTTCGTCGGGCAGGAAGGTGTCCCTGACCCTGACCATATTTTTCGTCGCCTCGTCGTAATCGGCGTAAACGCCTTTTGCCACGAACGCCACCATCGCCGACCCCAGCCCCGCCGCTTCGTGGGTCTGTATCCTCTTCACGGGCAGTCCGAACATATTTGCGGTTATCTGACAAATTTCCTCCGACTGACTGCCGCCGCCCGCCACGAAAACGGTTTTTATCTTTTGTTTTCCCCGTTTTTCCATAGAATACATTCCGTCCATCAGTCCGAAACCTATCCCTTCGATGATGGCTCTGTAAACGTGCGCTCTGGTATGAACGTCGGAAAAACCTATTATCGCCCCTTTCGCCGACGGGTTGACCACCCCCGGAGTCCAGTACGGTTGCAGAATAAGCCCTTCGCTCCCTGCGGGAATTTCCCTGAGGTGTTTATTGAGTAAACTCTCGGCGCTGACGCCCGTCCTGTCCGCTTCCTCGCATTCCTTTGCGGCAAATTCCTTCTTGAACCAGGAAAGCATCCAGTACCCTCGGTATATCTGCACTTCGGGATTGAAAAGGTGTTTCGGAACGGCGGGATAACACGGCACGAAACGTACGGGTTCGAAATAACGGTCGGTAGCGAAATGCACCGTCGCCGTCGTCCCGAAGGACAAAGCCGCCTTGTCTTTGTCGGTTACCGACAGTCCGAGGATCTCGCAAGCCTTGTCCGAACCCGTGGCAATCAACGGTAACCCTTCGGGAATGGCGGAGTCTTTGCTCGCTTTGCCCGTTATCCTGCCTATCTCCTCTCCCGATTTTATCAAGGGACAAAGTTTTTCCGCAGGTACGTCGTACATACAGCGGGTAAGTCCCCGTTCTTTCATCCAACGGCGGTTTTTGTAATCGAAAGGAACGTGCCCCACCTGATTGGAGTCGGTGTCTTTCAATTCTCCCGTAAGGCGAAAATTCAGATAAGAACTCAGCATAACGTATTTGTCGGTTTTTGCCCAGACGTCGGGTTCCTTGTCCATTATCCAGTTGCAGACCGACTGTTTCTGTTGCATCAGGACGGTTTCCAGCACGCCCGCCGCACGGAAAACGGCGACCATATACTTCGGTAAAGGCTTAACGTTTTCGGCTTCCCTCTTGTCCAGCCAGAGTATGGCGTCCCGTAAAGGTTTTCCCTCCTTGTCCAGACACACCACGGTATCCCTGACGGTGGTGAGCGTGACCGCCATGGTCCGCGCCGAAAGCTCGGGACTGCGCCCTATCAGCGTTGCGGAAATTTTACACAGAGTGTGGTAATAAAAATCCGCACTCTGCTCCGCCCAGCCGGGATTCACGGAAAAATACGGTTTTTCGTACCTTATCTGCTCGAAGTCCAGAATGTTCCCCTTGCTGTCCACGAACATACCCCTCATACTCTGCGTGCCTATGTCGAAAGTCAGAACCACTCTTTCTTCCATAATATTCCCTCCGAAAACGGAAAACGGCTTTTCAGCTTTTTTTGACCAGAACCGAACTCGTCGCTATGACGTCTACGCCCAGTCCGAGGATGTTCCCGATGACGGTTTCCCCTCGGGATAACCTCTTGTCCACGATAACTTTATTTATTTCCGCCATTACGTCGAAAATTTTGTCTTTGGGAATTTCCTTCGATACTCTTACGGGCAGGACGGGGGCTTCGGGAAAAACGGTCTTTACCGTGGAACAGATCGTCCTGGTCGGACAAGTCAGTTCCGCCACCGCAAAATCCACCCCTTTGCGGCATTTGTTGCCCGTTACCGCAAGGGTCTGCTCGTCCACCGAAAGGGTGCAGCCGTTGGGGCATACTATACAAACCAGTTCTCTCATTTTCAGCCCTCCTCCACGGTAATTTCCACCACGGAATTTTCCTTGAGCGGAAAACTCGAAAAATCCGCCTTTATCCTTTCCATTTCCGGCGGACGGAGAAAAGGATATTTCTTTTGCAAAACCGTCTTTCCGTCGGCTTTTACCGTAACGACGCTTTTGCCGCGGACTTCCTTGGAACGGAAATAGATGACGGTCTCGGAATTGTCCGCAGACAGATTGAGTCTCTGCGGCACAACGTATAGAAGGTTGTCGTCGGGACGGACGAAAGCGTATTTTGCGTTTTTCCCGTCGTAAAGAGCGGCGTTTTTTCCGGCGATCTCTCCGCTTTCGGAAACGTAATCCACCAAATCGTTGACGTGGGTGGCGTTGCCGCAGGTAAAAACTCCTCCGACGTCGGTCATCATCTGCCCGTCGCAGGTCGCTCCCTTGGAACGGGGATCGGTCGTTACCGACAGCTTTTCGGCGAGTTCGTTCTCGGGGATAAGTCCCACCGAAAGGATAAGGGCGTCGCAGTCTATCCTCTCTTCCGTCCCGGGTAGAGGACGCATTTTTTCGTCCACCTTGGCTATTTCCACCCCTTCCAGCCTGCCTTCGCCGAAAACTCTGGTCACGGTGGAGGAAAGATGTAAGGGAATGTCGTAGTCGTACAGACACTGATGTATGTTACGGGTCAGTCCCGACGGAGTGCTTTTGGCTTCGTACACCCCCAAAACGACGCCGCCTTCCAGCGTTATGCGCCGAGCCATGATAAGCCCTATGTCGCCGCTTCCCAAAATAACGCACCTCTTCGTCGGCATAAACCCTTCTATGTTGACGTACCGCTGCGCCGTCCCCGCCGTGAAAACGCCGGCAGGTCGGGTGCCGTGTATGTATACCTGCTTTGCCGTCCGCTCCCGACACCCCGTGGCAAGCACCACGGCTTTGGCTTCGATCTCCTCTATCCCCTCTCGGCTCACCACGCTTAAATAAAACTTCCCGTCCTTTCTTATTTCCGTCACGAAAGACAGAAGTTTTACGTCGATTTTTTTACCTTCCAGTTCCTCGGTAAACCGTTCCGCATACTCGGGTCCCGACAGTTTTTCCTTAAACCGCACCAGCCCGAAACCGTCGTGAATACATTGTTTCAGTATCCCGCCGAGGGCGTTTTCGCGTTCTATAATCAAGGTTTCGGCGCCGTTTCTTTCCGCTTCCAGCGCTGCGGCGAGCCCTGCCGGGCCTCCCCCTATGACCACCACGTCGTAACTTTTCATTCCCCTTTCCTGCCTTTGGTTTCAGAATAGACTATCACGGAATTTTCCTCGTTCTTTCGGACCTCGGAAAGCTCCTTAGCGAGAAATTCGGCAATTATCTTGGTCACGAGCGGCTGACAGAAACCTCCCTGACACCTGCCCATACCCGGACGCACTCTGCGTTTTATCCCGTCCACGGTGGGTACGCAAATAGGACTTTTCAGAGCGTCGAGTATCTCTCCCTTGCTCACTTCCTCGCACCTGCATACGATGACGCCGTAATCGGGATTTTTACGGATATATTCTTCCCTTTCTTTCATAGGCATTGCGGCAAGGTGCGGTATCCCTTTGCGTATCGGGTCGAACTTGTCGTTGACCGCAACCGCCCCTTTTTCCGACAGAATGTCCACGCAAAGTTTCGCCACGTCCTCCGCCACCGCCGGAGCGGTGGTAAGTCCCGGCGACTGTATCCCTGCGCAATGGACCAGATTGAGAGTTTCCCGTCCCCTTTCGATGACGAAATCTTCTTCGAACGTCGGACTTCTCACTCCCGTGAAATAGGTTATTATGTCCCTTTCGCTCAGCGTCGGAGCGGTCTGTTTCTGTTTTGCGAAAACCTTTTCTATACTCTCTTTTTCGGTGGCGAAATTTTCCCTTTCGCAAGTTTCTATGGCGTCGGGTCCCACCAAAAGATTTTCGTGGACGGTGTTAAGTATCCCGCCGCCTTTGGTGTTCTTGGTGCCCTTGGCTCCTTTGATGCCCGCTATGCCCTTGACCAAAAAACCCGCCTTTTTGTCCAGAATGGAATTGGTCCCTCTCCTCGGATGTACGGAATAAAATCTGTCTTTCGCCATAGCCGCCACTTCTTCGGCAAAACAGCCCGCCGCATTGACCACGACTTCGGGATAAACCGTCCCCCTGTTGGTATGCACGGCAAGAATTTTCCCGTTTTCCACGTCCATTCCCGTGACAGCGGTGAGGAGGGATACCTGCGCCCCGTTTCTGACGGCGTTTTCGGCGTACGCTATGGTGAGGTTGTAGGGAGAAACGCACCCTGCCGAAGGATTGAACAGGGCGAATTTGAAATTCGGATTGAGGTTGGGTTCCCTTCTGAAAAGCTCCTTTTTCGATAAAATGACGGTGTCTTTCACCCCGATACTCTTGCGGTGCAGGGCGTAAAGATACACCAACGGTTTCAAAAATCCCTTGGTAAACCCGACGTACTGACCGTTCCGCTTGAAGGGAACGTCCAGTTCCTTGCAGACTCGGTCGTACATGGCGTTGCCTCTTATTACGTAACGCTGTTTCAGACTGCCCTTGCCGAGATCTATCCCCGGATGGACTTCCCCGTCGTTCCTGCCCGAAGCGTGACAGGCAAGATCGCTTTCCTTATCCACCAGTAAAACGTCGATTTTCCAACGGGTAAGCTCTCTCGCTATCGACGCTCCGCTTATGCCGCCCCCTATGATAAGGACGTCGGGCCGCCGCCCCTCCAGACTCTTGTCGGTAACGTGAGGCAGTCTTGTCCGAGGGATTTCCGTCCCCGTGAGTTTAATGTCGTTGACGACGTGGATTGCGGAATATCTTTCCGACGCAAGAGTGCAGGCGGCGACTATTTCCGACCAGTCCGAAAGCTCTCCTTCCAATATCCTTTTGCCGTCCTCTTCCCTCGCCTTTACCTTGCCGCCGTAGAGAATATTCAATTTTTTGTTCAATTTAACTAAATTCATCTCGATCCTTTTGTCGGTCGCACGCCCGACACACTTTAATTATACCTTTGCCGAAAAACGGTGTCAATACGGAAAAATTTTTTCGTCGTTTTTCAGAGAAAACGCTTTTTTTGATATTATACGAAGAGGCTTACTCAAGAATATAAACCGTTTTGTCGAAAACCGTTGTGAAAACTTCCGTCTTATGTTAAAATTCAGGTATGGCGACGAAAAGAAACGACAATGTCAAGGAAAAAATCCTCGAAAGTGCGGAAAAACTGCTGATTTCCGAAGCGCAAACCCTGTCCCTTGCCGATATTGCGGATGCGGCGGGAGTCTCGAAAGGCACTTTGTATTATTATTTCAAAACCAAGGACGACCTTTTGCTTTCTTTGACCGACCGACTGCTTTCGGAACGGAAAAAAGCCCTCACCGCCTGGGCGTCCAATCCCGACAAGGACACTTCCTTGCACCGTTTCGTCGGATACGTAATGCAATACAACACCACCGACGACCACCGTCTCCGCCTTTTTTATGCGGCAATGAGCGGCAACGCAAACGTAAGAGAACGATTCCTTGCCCTTTACGGAGAGTTTTCGGCTTTGCTGGAAACCTTAATAGCCGCCCGCACCGATAAAATGGACCCAAAATTCCTCTCCTGGGCGATTTTGCTCTGTTGCGACGGAATAATCATTCAGAAAAACCTCGCAAACGACGGTTTCGACCCCGAAAAATTCATTGAGCTCTGCTGCCGCTATTCCGAAACGTTGGAATAACGCCTTTCCGCTCCGATTTCGACAAAACTATTTCCTTCTCCCGAAACAACGGGTTTCCCGCCGTCTTGAAAATAATTCCCAACGGTGTTATATTTATATTACGGACCTTTATAAGGTCGGATTTTCATTGAAGGAGAAAAAATATGTCAAACAGAATCATATTGAACGAAACGAGTTACCACGGCAGCGGAGCTGTCAAAAATATCGCCGTAGAAGCCAAAGCGAGAGGATTTAAGAAAGCTTTCCTCTGTTCCGACCCAGATCTTATAAAATTCGGCGTGACAAAGAAAGTCACCGACGTACTGGACGAAGCCGGGCTTTCTTACGAAATTTATTCGGAAATAAAACCCAACCCCACCATAGAAAACGTACAAAGCGGCGTTGCCGCATTCGAGAAAAGCGGAGCCGATTATCTGATAGCCGTGGGAGGCGGTTCTTCTATGGATACGGCGAAAGCCATCGGAATAATCATCGCCAATCCCTCTTTTGCCGACGTGCGTTCTTTGGAAGGGGTGGCACCCACCGAAAAACCTTCGGTTCCGATAATAGCCGTTCCCACCACTGCGGGTACTGCGGCGGAAGTTACCATAAACTACGTCATAACCGACGTGGAAAAACAGCGTAAATTCGTCTGCGTGGACGTACACGACATACCTGTAGTGGCAATTATCGACCCCGATATGATGTCCTCGATGCCCAAAGGACTTACCGCCGCCACGGGTATGGACGCCCTCACCCACGCCATAGAAGGATATATCACCTTAGGCGCCTGGGAAATGACGGATATGTTCCACTTAAAAGCCATAGAGATAATCTCCCGCAGTCTGCGCAAAGCCGTCGCAGGAGAAAAAGACGGACGGGAAGGAATGGCTCTCGGACAATATATAGCCGGTATGGGCTTCAGTAACGTAGGTCTCGGGATAGTCCACTCCATGGCGCACACGCTCGGAGCCGTTTACGACACTCCCCACGGGGTGGCAAACGCCATTCTTTTGCCCACGGTAATGGAATACAACGCCCCCGCAACCGGGGATAAATACCGTGAGATCGCACGTGCCATGGGAGTGAAAGGCGTGGACGAAATGAGCGTGAACGAATACAGAAAAGCCGCCGTGGACGCAGTAAGACAGCTTTCCGAAGACGTCGGTATCCCTGCCGATCTGAAAGCCATCGTCAAGAAAGAGGACGTGGATTTCCTTGCCGAAAGCGCTTACGCCGACGCCTGCCGCCCCGGGAACCCCAGAGAAACCAGCGTGGCGGACATCAAAGAGCTTTTCCTCTCTCTCATCTGATAAATTCCGTTGTATTTCCTTTGTTAGAATACGAAAAGCCCTGTGCGTTTTTGCACAGGGCTTTTTACCGTTCGTAAAACTTTAATTGAGCTTTTCTCCGCAATTAGGACAAAAACCGCTGTCCGCTTCTACGACGTTTCCGCATTTAGGACATTTTTTTGACAACTGCTTTCCGCATTTTTTACAGAAATTGCTGCCCGCCTCGTTGCTTTCGCCACACTCGGGACAGATAACGGGAGAGGGGTCGGCAGCCTTCGCCGCCGAGGCTATCGCGCTTATTCCAGGCGCGACGGATTGCCCCATAATATTGACGGCGGGTGCGCTTTCTTTAGCGGTATAGGTCATTATTTCCTTTCTGAAGCCCGCCGCAGTCAGCATTCCGCCTATCCCCGCACAGGGCAAACCTATTATCAAAAGGAAAAACAGCTTGGGCATTTCTCCTTTCGCTATAGATATTCCGAAATTCACAAAGCCTGCCACAACGCAGCAAAGTCCTATGACCAGAACGGTTAATCCGATGATTTTCAATTTCTTTTTGGTCTTTATGTGTTTGTCGTCGTTATTCATATATCCTCCGAGTCGCCTTTTTTAATATGATAACATATTGTCGACGACTTGTGTCGATAATTTCGAATTTCTCTTTCTCCCTTTTTCACCCGCCCGTCCCGACGGTTCATATAATAAAAGGGATGTTTCGTATGAGAAGGAATAAAAAATTACCGAAATATACCGTTAAACGATATATATTTAACGATTTATTTCGTTATTCTGCTGATTTCGCTTTTGGTGAGTTTACTTTTTCCTTTGCCCTCAAACGACGTGCGAAACTCCCTCGACGTGGTGTTGCGGACGGCGGTAGCCGTCCTGTGCGGATATTTCCTGAGCTCGGACCTCGGAAAGAACTCTCCCCCGAAACCTATCGCTCCACCGCCGAAAAAACTCTATCAAAACAACGTCGTCGCCTGGCTGGGGCTGTTTTCGCTGTGCGTGCTGATAACCGCCCGATATTCCGAAAAAGCGGAATTTTCCGCAGGCACTTTGTCCCAAATACGGGACCTTTATCTCGCTTCCGTGGCGTTCCTGATGGGAAATTCCCGTTCTTAAAGCTCGCTTTCGTCCCGTTATTTCATAGAAAAAAGCGTCGTTTTTCGACGCTTTTTGTTCCTTGTTTGCCCGAAAGGGAAACTTATTTCCTTCCTTGCCCGTTCCCCGACGCCCGTTTCTTTTTTAACACCGCCGGACAAAACAAGCAAATTATGATCCCGAGATTTTTTTTCATTTTCGCCCAACCTCTTTTCCGTAAGCCGAAACCCTTTGGGTTTCGCATAGAATTTTATATCGGAAACGGTTTGCTAAGGACAGTAAAAAAACCGCAAAAAAAATTTTGCGGAAATGAAAAATTTTTTTCAAAATTCTGCGATACCATCCGAAAATGTCGGGAATTCAGCTCATAAGGACGTTCCGAATTTCGTCGCTGTAACCGTCTTTCCACTTGAAAAAGACTCTGCCCACTCTCTTGACTCCGGACGCTTCTTCCATTTCTTTAGCCCATTGCGACGAGGTTGCGAGAAAAACGTAATGTTCGCTCTCTGCGGAAATTTTATATCCTTTCGATATTCCGGTTGCGTCTCCGAACGCCAACGCCTTGCAATCGTTAAAAACGGCGGAAGCGAGTTCGCTTTTCGGTATTTCCTCGACGGAATACCCTTTTCCCCTTGCGTTATCGGCGACGTTCTCGAACGCCGCCGCCATGACCTCGGCATTGATCGGCTCGCAAATATCTATGATGGTCTGACATTTTTCGTCGCTCAGGTTGCTCATATATTTTATCAACGGCTTCCTTACCACGAGTTTGTTTTCGTAATAAGCGGTCTTTTCCGTCCCGTCGGCGCTTGTCCTGACCCTCAATTCCCCGAGATTATAGGTAAAACAACTCTTCTTTTTATGAAAGATGTTGCCCGTTTCGTAAGAAATTTCGAAACTGTAATCGTAAGTCGTTTCGTAGGAAAATTTTCCGCTTATGCCTATTTCTATGGGTTCGGTGGGGAGATCGCCCAGTCCCTTGACCAGCTTGAAAAGTGTTTCGGCGTCTTCTGCGTCCGCCTCGTGCCAGGTCTTGTTCTCCGCCTGTATCCTTACCCCCGTAAGTTTGGCTTTTTCGTCGGTTATGGAAGGATTTTTGATGGAAGTGGTGCATGCCGCCAGCGTAAAACACAGCAATACAACCGTCGCCGCAGCGATTATTTTGACAAACGTATTTCTTTTCATCGGACAACCCTCCTCTGTATTCAGTATATCGAATTTCCGATTTCTTAATCAAGCCCCCAAATTTCGCCTAATCGGTTTTCGGTCGGTTTCCGCAAAAACATGTTCGGTAAGCGTTCAATACCTTTCGCAAGGCACGATGTGAATATCCTTTTCCGAAAATCCCCTCGCTTTTGCTACCTGAATACAATGATACGTCCCTCCGGGATTGAATATCCTGCCCGAGCCGTCCTTTTCGAGGGTTTCTATCCCGTCCCAGACGGCGATAAGTTTCGTGCATTTATTTATCATATATTTATTCGCTTCCGCCAAAAAATAAACGGGATCTTTTTTCGTGGTACATCGCACAGTCTGCGCCAGTAAATGCCGCATTCTCAGTTCTTCCGCTTCTCCGAATGCGATTTTGTTTTCCTTGGCTTCGTTGCGCATATATGCAATATGCTCCTCGTAATCGAGAGGTAAAACGGCTTTTAAGGTTATCCCGAGCTCTGCGGCGCATTCGGCGATGAGCAGATCGGCTCCGTAAGCGAATTTGGAACGGACGATGACCCGATATTCTTTTTGATAACGCGCAAGAATGTCTTTGACTTGTCGTTTTATCTCCTCCCGGTCTCCTCTCATTAATCTGTGCCCGATAGTGGCTATTTCGAGGTCGGGTTTTCTGCCGTGCCGATAACGGTATATCCTGATACAATTCCCTTGTTCGTACAAAAGCGGTATCATATTTTTTATCATAAGCTCGTCTTTTTTTCTCTCGGTTTCGGACAACACGTCGTAAGGAACTATATCTCTGTGCTCCTTGAGAAGATTCCTTTTTTTGCGATCCTCCGTCCCGTTTTCAGGGTCGATATAAGAAGTCCCGTATCTCCAGCCGGCTTGCAGTTTTTCTCTGACCCACCGTAGATGCTCCTCTCTGGCAAGAAATCCCAAATCGTCTTTCTGTTCCCTTAATTCCTCTTCTCCGGTACCCGAAGTGAACTCTTTAAGCACAGGATAATCCAGCTCTCTGTCGCTGTAAAAACAATTTATAAGTTCCAGTTTGTAGGAATACGACTTCGCTTGTTCTATGTTGGAAAGCTTGAATTCCAAATCCAGCTCTTCGAAAGTTTCGCCTCCGTATATCTCCCGATAGCTGTTATGAATAACTTTGGCGAAGTTATAGATATTGACGAAATTGTCGGCGGAGGTGTATTTATGCAATTGTTTGTCCTTCGGTTTTTCTACCGCTTTAACGCCCGTTTCGGCGTGCGGATCGACGTAGCGTAAAATTTCCGACACGAATTCCGGTCGTCCTTCGGGGAAAAGCTTCGATACGTTACGGTTTTGCCTCGACGCATTTCTGCCGGGAATTTCTATGTTAAAAGAATCGAAAATATAGGTTATATTGATGACCCCGTCCCCCAATTCTAAATCGACGTCCCAAGCGAGAGGATCTTTTTTGCTGCTGTGACCGAACGCCGTCCTGTCCCAGTTTTGCAATTCGTCGCACAGCATGAGGAGATAGGCGTAAGGGTGATTTTGCAAGGAAAGCCTGACTGCGTCGGGCATATCGAATTTATTGAAACTGTTATGTAAAGCAATAGCCGTCAACACGTCCAGTTTATCCGAATTTATCGAGCCTCTTTCCTCGATTTGTTTGAACAGCAACACTGCGCTGAAATAAGCGTGATCCATGAATTTCGAAGCGGTTACCTTGCGTGAAAAGACGTCCTTTACCGTGGAAAAATCGTACCCCGTTCTTTGACAAACGCCGAATGCGAGCAATTCGTTGATGTCGTAAAAAATCTTCTCCTCTCCTGCGATACGGCAGCCTTTTCCGGCATGCAGGAAACTGTCGGTATTGGAATAAACGACGTGCGGATTATCGGCTCTTTCCCCGAAAAGATCCCGGGTATAATTTTTAATTTGCTCGTGTGCGAGCTGGAACGGATACCCTATATCGTGAAAAAGCGACGTCAATCCCCATAAATATATAAAATCCGACGGCTTGCCGAAGGTTTTTTGCAATTTCTCGTCGGCGGCGAAAAAGGCAAGCCCCAAAGCGAAAACGTAAACCGAATGAGAATAGTGATCCCTGTGTTTTTCCAGCAATCCGCCGGAATGATATTCGTGGTCGGCGAGCAGTTCCAACAGTTTCTGTGCGCCCGAATACCCTTTGCCCAGCAAGTTATAAATTTCGCAAAAGGAAAAATACACCGAGAAAGCGTCCTCTTTTTTCCCGCTTTTGCAAAACAACTCCAGCGTTCTTACCAAACAATTTTTATCCCGATCCCCGAAGTCGTAAAACTTTTCGAAAAACTTTCCGCAACTTTCCGCTAAATTCACTTTTTTGCCCTTTTTATTTTAAATTGAAGCTTAACGCTTCTTAAAACGTATTTTATCGTATTTAATCATATCTGTCAATTATTGTATTTATATTTAAAAAGGTTTTGGCTTGACTTATTGAAAAAGGATTAAAACTGTAAGAAAACGATTTAATACGTTGACAATATGCCTTCTTTCATTGTATTATTTTATTGTATTTACAGGGGAGGATTTTATATGAGAAACAATTCCAGAGAAAAAGTTTTTGAAACCATAACTATTATAAAAGATAATCTTATTGCTTTTTGGAAAGAGAAAAATAATCATTTCGTGGATAAAAATGCAATGTCTGAACCGGGATTTATCTCTACGGCAATGGGTTCCATATCTTTATTGTTAATAATGGCAACTTTTGGCAAAAGCGAAAAAATATTTAAAGATACTGATTTTTCTTTAATAGAAGAAATAGTAACCGCCTCCGTTGATGAAATTTTCAAAACAGTTAATAACGAAGGATATACAGCGGCCCCGTTTATAGATTTTGAGAGAAGCGAAGAGCTATTCAATACTAAAAGAGGCTATATAGATTCTATTTCTTGGGTCGTATCATTTTGTGCCTTAGCACGATTTAATGAAAAAAAACAATATTTAACATTCTCTTCCGCCACTACTGATAAAATATTAAATTTATATGTTTCTTCTTTAAAATTAATTTTAGACTCTCAGCACGACGACGGAACGTGGGGTTTTTTAACAGATAAAGAATGTGAAAAATCTTTTTATTTTACATACTCGGCTAATTCGTGCTTATCTGATGTCTTTGATTATACATTAGGAGAAATTAAAGAAATAGAGGAAAAAAATAATGATTGTACATATTCCGCAGNNATACAATAAATTATTTAAAAGAAAACGGTATACCTGACTTGATTGAGCGCTTGAGCTTTTCTCGCAAAAAAATTTCTTCTTGGATTCTCCAAAATGTCATAGGAGTTTTACCGCAAATTGCAGATTGCCGTGATTTGGATGAAAGTACAGCAAAAAATTTAGGAATATGGCGTCAATCCACGAAAGAAAAATTCGGTGTGAACTATTACTATTTATATTATACATATTATATAATCGATTCTATTCTTCAATCTGGTACAGATTTATTATACGCCGAAATTATTGCTGAAAATAGTTCAGAGTTTTCTCAATTGAAAGAAATTTATAAAAAACAGTTGTCTGAATCGGATTATTATTATTACTTTCAATCCTCTAATCGCTCTGCAAATTTTATTTCCGATTATATTGAACAAGCCACTCATCTCTCAAGATATCATTTATCATCTGCTATGCGAACAGGCGTTCGTTTTTGGGATGTAAAGGCTTCGGAGTTGGAAATAATATGGCAACATAACGACCCGGAAATTGAACAAATAACAAGGAAAATTGCCGATAATTCATCCCATTTAACCGATCCTGTTTTAGTCCCTATGGCATTAAGAGCGAACGCTCAGTTTACTTACTTCATTTCAAAGCAAACTGACCTTGCCTTGGAGAAACTATTTCATGAAATTCTAGAGAACAGAAGTGATAAAGATAGTAAAAATTGTATTGCCAACATGTGGGACGGCCTTTCTTATAATCTTGCAATTACCGAACGATCCATTGAAGCAATTATTGATTATTATGATTATCTTTGCAGTTATGAAAATAATTTGCAAATAGAAATAGTCTCTGAAAAAACCGTTACCGAAGAAAAAGTTAAATATAAAAGCGATTTAGAACTTTTACTTGAAAATAAAATTTCAGAAATAATTGATCAAAAATTAGGAGAAAAAATTGTGCCTCAAACTTCCTCCTCATTTAATAATGCTAATATTTTAGAAATTATTCCTTTTTTATCACGATTATTTCAGGCATTAACACAAGAGGTCAGTTCTCATGGCTTAATATTAAACAATTCAATGTCGGATGAAATAGACCAGATGGTTTATTCTTTATCCATGCTATATTCCACACTAAAAAAATATTCAGAGCAAGCCGATATCGCAAATTGTTGTTTAACAAATGATAACTCCATTCCCAAAGAAGAATTAATTCAAAAAACCGGCTCTTTGCAGGCATCTTTTGAACTACAAAAACAAATGTTGTTGTCTCGTATTCTCAGAGATATTTCTAACGACGATAATTCTTGCGATTTTGAAGGATTATACACTAAATTGAAGATGTTAAAATATAGACCCTGATTTGAACGGAGATAATTATGTCATCTATATCTGATTTTAAAATTACCAAATGTTTTACTTTTTATTCTTATAAGGGAGGATCCGGAAGATCTACTACCTTGATAAACACTGCAAAACATTTAATAGATGAATTAAAGGTATCGCCCAACAATCCTATGTTAATCGTAGATGCTGACCTGGAAAGTGCAGGTTTAACTTATTTCTTTAATATGGAAAATAAGTTTACCTGTAAATTTCAACAATCCATAAATACAGCTACTTTAATTTTTCAAAACGGCTCTTATTTCTGCGACAATACAGCAGATTATGCTTTTGGAACGGCAGATCCGATGCTTAGATATGGATTATCCCCCTCTCTTATTGAAAAATTAGAAACTGCAGCTAAAAATGCCTATAACATAAAGCAACTTTTTGATTCAGTACACATTAATTCAAATGAAAAGATGATGTTAACTACTATGGTTGAATCATATTTGAAAGTAATGAATCAACCCGATATTCCTGAAAACAGCACGGATTTTGAAATTTTTACAAGCTATAATATTTCTGATTTGTTTTTTGATTTAAATGAAATTGAAAACAATTCTAATTTATCTTTTGCTCAAAAAATTTCTGAAAAAGAGAGTACGATTTCCAATTTTTTACCTGCGCAACAATTTGCAGATATATCCGAATATTTTGATGCTCCTATTGGAAGTGTAAAATTTTTAGGGGCCGATATAAAATCCAAAGATATTATTCCACATGGCGGAGATTTGCCTAGTTATATTAAAAAATTAATACTTCAATGTTCCTTAAGGAATTATTGTGCGGTTTTATTTGATAGTGGTGCCGGCACACAAAGCACTCCGTATGCTTTACATAAAGCCTCAGACGTTCTTGTATATTGTCTACGGCCTTCAAAACAATTCGCTAAAGGCACGATGATGCAAATTTTTAATTCAAAAAATGATGTGGTTGCTGTTGCAAAAGAATTGGGTAAGTTTGGAACCGACAAAAAAATGATTATTATTTTACCCACAGCGATCTCAGAGATAGATGATACATCCAAAGCTCTTTGTGAATCAAGTTTTATTAGTATTAATAATATTGCAAATTCTTTCCCGAATATTATCGACGCCTCGTTTTGTTCTCCGGAAAAAGGTTTAAATGAGGTAAAAATATTTAAGTGGCGCGAAATAATTCTCGGTTCTAAAAATCTAAAACAATGTGATCCTTCGGAAAAAGAACTTTTGAAAATATATTCTGATGAAAACACAATGCCATCGGACGCAAAAAAGGCTTACGGTGTGTATAGAGCATTGGCAAAAAAATTAATTTTTAATTCTTAAAAGGTGAATTAAATGCGATATGATCAAATTATTTCCGAAAATTTACTGACACCTTCTTTGGGTCCAATCGTTTTCGGTAACGATCCTAGAATAAGAGATTTTATAACTTTAGGTACACCAAGCGACGTTGCTCAAACTGCATATTATACTTGTATAATGTATGCAAATCTCATACAAATGTATTATATCGCTAAAGCTCGTGATATAGGAACAACCATTGATAATATTAGTCTTCCCGATCATGTTTGTAAAATAATAAAACAATTTTGGCTTTGCTCTAATGATACCGATTGGAGAAGCGGAGAATTGGTTTTTTCTTTTCTAATTGATGCATCGGCTGACTCTATAGTTATGGGCGACAACGCTAAGGATATAATTGCTAAAGCCAGAAACGCATATGCTCATTCAAAAGTAAACTATAAAATAGATAGTGAGTTTACTTATGATGATCTAAAATCTCTGCTTAAAAATTTTAAACTTTTTGCTTCAACCGAATTTAAAAATAATGAATTCATTATTAATTTGCATAATAAAATTTATCATATTCAAGCTCAACCCTTTGTCTTCTTTTTAGAACAAGGTCGGCTTTCTTCGGTTGAAAATTCTAACGCCGTTTGCCATCTTTTATCCTCCGTCAAAAAGGGAGATAAAAACTATGAAATTTTTGTCGTTGTAAGCGAAATAAATAGCCTTGGCAAAACAGGCAGGAAACGCGATATTTGCTGCCAGATTGAGCCTGACGGAAATTTAGATCTTATTTTTAGAGCAATAGGGATATCTGCAAAATGGTTTGAAACTGAAGAATATTTAGGCGATTATACTTTTTTAAATAATTTAATTGAAAGTTCAAAAATCGCTATTAAAAAATATTTTAATACTATTATGCAATATGTTTCCCCTAAAAAAGATATGTCAAATGAGATCTTTTCTTTATTTGCCGATACAAGCATTTTTTTTAAACTGAGCAACAATAACGGTAAACCAATATATTTAGGAAATAACGATGAATCATTAAGCGGTTTTTTGTTTGAGCTCTTTATAAATTATGGCGTAACCAATGCTTTAACCGCTCTGCTTTTTTCGCCAAACGAACGAAACGGGCAACTTCTTTTTGATTGTTATCTTTTTGCTTTTGTTCAATCTGGCTGTATATCTAAAGAAGAGGCAGAAAATTATTCGATTGAATGTGCGCAATTAATTTCTTCAAGAACAACCAGATTAAATAAAATCATGGATAGTTCTTCTGCCGGTTTTGCGCGACGACAAAGAGAAATCGAATCTGAATGGAGAACTTATTTTATTCTACGTGCAGCCGGAATAAAAAACGAAAAGCTTTTTACCGATGTCGGCTCTATAATTTCTATAGATGATTATTTTGAGATGATACGCAATCCTCGTGCGTCTCTATACGAATCATTACAATCAAATTTAACATTCTTAAATGCATTTTATGGAGCTTTATTAAAGAACTCTTCAAAGTTAAATTATGCTAAGTTTGTTAGAGATTTCAAAATGATTAAATCAACACTCATTACCGAAAATCATGACAACCGTTCTTTAATGAAAGTTTTTTTAAATTTAATTAATGAAAGCATAGGCAATAAAATCATTAATGATATTCTCGGTCGTCAACGCATTTGTAATCCCGATGAATTCGAAGACTATATGCAAACAATTATTAATGAGCTGAATAAGCAACAAGAAAATTTCACTTCATATTCTACTCCTAATAGTACGTTTTCTTCTGATGATCGGGTTTTTATAAGTTATTCGCATGATGATTATGAGCTCGTTTCCACTATTGTTGAAAAATTAAAAGTCAACAATTTAAAAGTATATTTTGATAAGGAAAATTTTTACGGGGGAGACGACTGGCGCGAAAAGGCCACTCGTGAAATTCTAGATTCTCATTGTAAAGCTATGCTTGTATTCGTAAGTAAAAGCTCAATTAAAAAGTCTACTGTACGTTATGAATTAACCTGTATAAAAAACGAAAATAAACCTATTATCCCTATCAACTTAGAACCAGAGCCTATAAAAAATTATTTAACTGACGCCATGGTCGATTTACAAAACCCTGATACCGCTACAATTGCGAGAGATGTTTATGATTTTCTGCCTGCCAGTTTGTTGTATATAAACGCTGTCGAACAAGATAAATCCGGAAATAAAATATTATCTTCTTGTATCGATAAAATTAAACATGATTTATTCAAAACTGTTGAAAGGCATTATTCGACTGAATATCACATTCATTCAAAAGCTTTTTCTCCGCTTGAACTTGCCGTAGCAAATTTATATGCTTACTTAAAAACCGGAAAATATAATTATTATGATAATGAAGATGCTATTTTTAAAATTTTCTCTAATGAAAATCGTGATTTATCAAAATGTATCTATCCTTTAATCGCATCGGTTAAAGAAAAACAAATTCGCCGTGATAACATCACCTTGTTAGGTTATGAATTAATGTCCGGAAAAAAATCTTCTTCGAATCAAAGTAAATATATTTTAACATCTCGAAAGTTAAAAGCCGATGATTATTATTGCATCCCTAAAAGTCGCTTTGTTGGTGAAAACTGTCAATGGATGGTTGAACCATTATTAATAAGAGACGACGATCTTGCCGATTAGGAGACATCATGAGTAATGATTTTCTTAAAATTTCTAATGGAAAAATAAATTTTTGTTGCATGAAAAACTATTGTCAAAATAGTTGCTGCGGACCCTATTCTTCTATTTCTAAAAATTTAGATAATATAGATAAAAGACCATTCGATGAAATTGTTTTAACATCCGAAGATTATGATAGAATTTATAAAGCAGGTTATGCTTACCTCATGGAAAAGGGATTTTCTAAAGAAACCGGAAAAATTTATTATAAAATGGCTTTAGAACCGGACGGAACCTGCAAAGCTTTTGTAGGCGGAAAATGCAGTATTCAAAAAATAAAGCCAACTTTATGTGATGCTTTTCCTTTTTATTTCGATATGTTTTCCGGTTTATGTGCAATTCAATGTGAAGGTTTTTCCGATAAATATTGGACTGAGCTTTCTTCACTAAAAAATTGTTTTATCAGTGCAAAAAAAATGTACGAGTTCTGGATAGATTTTTACACAAATTGAAATGAATCAACACCTTACACCTCTTGCAAGTGCTTTATTTAAAGAAAGTCGCTCGTTGACCATCTCGTTTGATGTGCCTGGACATAAAGGCACATCGGATTGCTTAAGATCTTTTTTTGGTCAACGTTGCTTAAACCTAGATAAAAATTCTCGAAGTACAATAGATAATTTGATTTCACCTTCGAGTGTTATAAAGCAAGCTGAACTGCTTGCCGCCGAAGCCTTTAATGCCAAATATGCTTTCTTTATGGTGGGAGGAACAACTTCGTGTATACAAAGTATGATTATGTCGGTTTGTAAACCTGGCGACAGTATAATTTTACCGAGAAATGTACATGCCAGCATTTTGAATGGTATAATTTTAGCAGGCGCTATCCCTTTATATCTTCGTCCTGAGATTAGTGATAAATTCGGTATTTCTTTAGGTGTAACAATAAATGAAGTCGAAAGAGTGATTTTAGAAAATCCTCAAGCAAAAGCTATTTTATTAAACAACCCTACCTATTATGGAATATGTTCCGATCTAAAACGAATTACGGAAATTGCCCACCAATATGGCTTAAAAGTATTGGTTGATGAGGCACATGGTTCTCATTTTTATTTTAACAAACGATTACCTGTCTCTGCTATGCATTGTGGTGCTGATATGAGTGCTGTCAGTATGCATAAAACGGGCGGTTCGCTGACTCAAAGTTCACTCCTCCTTATAGGAAACGATGTTGATGTTGATTATGTAAAAGAAATTATAAATTTATCACTTACTACAAGCTCTTCGTATCTATTAACGGCTTCTCTTGATATAGCTCGGTCTTTTATGGCAACTAAAGGAGCACCTCTTTTGGATAATTTAATAAATCGCGTTAATGAAGTAAGAAAAAAAATAAATAATTATACCTGTTTTTGTGCTTTTAATAAAAATAATTTACCGTTTGAAAGCGTATATGCATACGATTCAACTAAATTAAGCATAAATACATCTAATAGCGGTTATGCCGGTATTGAAATTTATAATGACTTATTGAGAAAAAACCATATCCAGTTAGAATTCGGAGATAACTATTAATAAAATCATCGGTAATCTGTGGATTAAATTCTTGTTGAGTTTGCAGTATTCTCAGTGCTTCTGCTCGATAAGCTGATGTTGGAAAGACATTAATTAAGCGATGTTTTTTTCCATCTTCTTCGACTGTGAAATCACCACGTAATTGACCATATTTTTGGTAGCGTTCCAATTGAATCTGGCCCGGCGTTTTTGTTTCTAATTGTTTACTGTTTTCTTTGACAATTTGTGCATAGTCGCCTACTGATGAATTCCCGTCATCACTAGCATCATCAAGATAACTAATCCCACGGTGTTTCACCATATTTTTAAGAGCGATAAACAATTCTTCATTAGACAATTCATCGGTCAAGCCCTTAACTCGTAATTGATATGGGTTAAGATTAATTGAAACCTTTGTAAAATCAGTGATTAAGCCACTTTCTTCAAATATGTGATTTAAACGAACTCTACGATGTTTTTTACGTCGTGTCAATCGTCTTCCTTGACGATTTGTTCTACGTTCTACATTATTCTCCGCTTGAGCTGCTGGGAAGATGCGCGCGTTCTTATGGACAATTTCTCCCGTCACTTTATTAAGGATACCTACACCAACAGAACCTATACCAATATCAAGTCCTAAAACTAAGTCGCTCATTTAAGAATCTCCTTATGCTTTTTTCTAATATTTTACAATAATATCTGAAAATTCACAACATTATTTTGTTAGCG